>DXFZ01000031.1 GCA_019114175.1 Candidatus Corynebacterium gallistercoris | reverse complement strand
CGCTGGGTGGTGGGGCGGCGTCGCACCCAAAAAATTGCACATGCATTGCAAGGTTGCAGTGGCCGTGCAATAATTCTGCGCATGGCTAGATTCCTCTACAAGGTGGGCCGCGGTGCCTACCTGCATAAATGGCGCTTCCTGGCCGCCTGGCTGCTGATTGTCCTCGGCGTGGGCACGGCGGCGGCGACCCTCATGCAACCGACCACGACCTCCTTTACGATCCCCGGACTCGAATCCATCGAGACTCAGGAGGAGATCAAGGAGAAATTCCCCAACGCCGAATCCCAAGACGCGCTGGAGGCCCCCACCGGGCAGCTGGTGATTCAGGCTCCGGAAGGCCAGACGCTGGCCGAGGGTGAGGCCGCGCAATCCACAGAACAGCTGGTGGGCGCGCTGCAGGAGCTGGGATTCCTGGAGAACACTGACGAGATCGTCAACCCCGTCATGGCCGCGAAGGGCATGGAGCAGCAGCTCACCCAGGCCAAGGCGGCCCAGGGGGTGCCGGAGGAGCAGATCCAGGCGGACCTGGCGGCGCTCTCCCCCTTGAGCGCCGATGGCCGGACCGGCCTGATCGACGTGACCTTTGACGCAGCGACCGCGGCGGACGTGGATTCCGAGGACGTAGCGGCGTTCGAGCAGACGGTGAAGGACAACGCCGGGGACCTGAAGACCGGCTGGAGCGGCAACGCATTCCAGATGCAGGAAATCTCCGCGACGAGCGAGATCATCGGCATGTCCGTGGCGGCGATCGTGCTGATCATCACCTTCGGCAGCTTCATGGCCGCAGGCCTGCCACTGCTGACCGCCGTGACGGGCGTGGGCACCGGCATCGCGCTGGTGTACGCGGCCACGAGCGTCAGCGACAACATCAACGACCTGACCCCCACCCTGGCCTCCATGATCGGCCTGGCCGTGGGCATTGACTACGCGCTGTTCATCCTGGCGCGGTTCCGCAATGAGCTCATCGCGCACGTGGATGGGCAGGATATGGAGCCGAAGGAGCTGGCGGAGAAACTGAAGACCATCCCCGTGGCGGAGCGCGGCCACCTGGCCGGGCTGGCCGTGGGCAAGGCAGGATCCGCGGTGGTGTTCGCGGGGCTGACGGTGCTGATCGCGCTGGCGGCGCTCTCCATCATCAACATCCCATTCCTCACCGCGATGGCGCTGGCGGCGGCCCTGACCGTGGCGATTGCCGTGGTGGTGGCCATCACGCTGCTGCCGGCGATCGTGGGGCTGTTCGGCACGAAGGTCTTCGCCGGCCGCGCGCCCGTGGTGAAGGCTCCGGATCCGGAGAGTGAGAAGCCCACGATGGGCCTGAAGTGGGTGCGGCTGATCCGCAAGCGCCCCGTGATCTGGATGGCCGGGACCGTGCTGGTGCTGGTGCTGCTGGCGATCCCGGCGGCGAACCTGCGCCTGGCGATGCCCACCGATGGCTCCATGAGCAAGGGCACCCCGAACCGCACGGCGTATGAGATGGTGGAGGGCGCCTTTGGGCCCGGCCGCAACGCGCCGATAGTCGCGCTGGTGGACTACGAAGGCCAGGATCCGCAGGAGAAGGCGGCCACCACGCAGGCTGCCCTGGAGGCCATCAGCACCACCGAAGGCGTGGAGAACGCACAGGTGGTGGCCACGAATGGTGACGCGCAGAACCCCGCTGACCTAGGCACGGCCGCGCAGTTCCTCATCACGCCTTCTTATGGCGCCACGGATGAGCGCGCGGGCGAGGTCTTAGATGATCTGCGCACGCAGGGTGCTGCCTTTACTGAGGAGACCGGTGCGAGCTTCGCCATCACCGGCACCACCCCGGTGTATGAGGACATATCCGAGCGCCTCAGCGACGCACTGCTGCCCTACGTGGGGATCGTTCTGGCGCTGGCGTTTGTGCTGCTGGTGATCGTCTTCCGCTCCCTGTGGGTGCCGCTGGTGGCGGCGCTGGGCTTCGCCCTGTCCGTGGCGGCGACCTTCGGCGTGACCGTGGCGATGTGGCAGGAGGGTGCGATGGGCATCATTGATGACCCGCAGCCGATCATCTCCTTCCTCCCCATCATGCTCATCGGCCTGGTGTTCGGCCTCGCCATGGACTACCAGGTGTTCCTGGTCACCCGCATGCGCGAGGGCTGGGCGCACGGCAAGACTGCCGGCAACGCCACCGCGAACGGCTTCAAGCACGGCGCGCGCGTGGTGACGGCCGCTGCGCTGATCATGATGAGCGTGTTCTCCGCGTTCATGCTGATGGACGAGCCCTTCATCAAGGTGATGGGCTTCGCCCTGGCCGCCGCCGTGTTCTTCGATGCCTTCCTGGTGCGCATGACCTTCATCCCCGCCGCGATGTTCCTGCTGGACGAGCGTGCCTGGACGCTGCCGAAGTGGCTGGACAAGGTCATCCCGGCCGTGGACGTGGAGGGTGAGAAGCTGGCGGAGCTGGAGAACTCGGAAGAGCTTGAGCATGAGCGCTGAACAACCCAGTCAGCCCAGCCTCCGCGACCGTAAAAAGGCCGAGACCCGCACCAACATCGCCCACGCCGCGGTGGAGCTGCTGGTGACTGAGGGGCCGGAGCAGACCACCATTGCACGGATCGCGGATGCCGCCGAGATTTCCCAGCGCACGTTCCATAACTACTTCCCACACCGGGAGGCTGCCATGTTCCACTACATGGAGAACCTGCTAGATGCGCTGTGCCGGGACGTGCTGAACTGCGCAGATGGGCAACCACTCGTGGAGGTGGCCAAGAACGTGGCGGTGGGGTTGTACTTCCATGGTTCTTCTTTTAGCGACGCCACCCCCACCTCTCCCTACCCCACCACACCTGGGAACTTCAACGCTATCCATGCCTTGAAGATGGTGGTGGAACATCTCACCCTTCACCGTGTGGATGACATGTGCACGGCTGCGCCACGGGACAATCCCGTAGACTTCTTGTCCCCCTTGGTGGATGCGTTGATGGAGTATGCGAGCCGGAACAGTGAAGAGCTTTCCCGCTTCCATGCGCTGATGATGGTCAGTAATGCGTTGTGGGTATGTGGAACGGTTTATGAGACCCGCGAATTGCCGGAGTATTCTCAGGGGAAAACCGAGCACCAGTTGTTGGAGGAGGCCTTTGCCTTCACTACCGCTGGGACTTTCCCCGATAGCGAAGGCTGAGCCGAGACAACACCGTGGATAACTCCAACCTCTTCACTACCCTGCTGGGCGCGACGCTGACCATCGGCGGCTACCCAATCCTCTGGCGGGAGATCGTGGGCAACCTCTTCGGCCTAGCATCCGCCATCGGCGGCATGCGCAGGGTGGTGTGGGCGTGGCCCGTAGGGATCATTGGCAACATTTTGCTGTTCACCGTGTTCATGGGCGGACTGTTCCACACACCTCAAGACTTGGATCTGTACGGCCAGGCCGGCCGCCAGGTCATGTTCCTGCTGGTCAGTGTGTTTGGATGGTACCAGTGGAGCCGTGCCCGCAAGCAGGGTATACGGGAGCCGGAGACCACCGACCCCTCCCGCTCCATCGTCAGCGAACCCACCGAGGACACCGCCGCCGTTCAACCCACATGGGCCAGCAACGTGCAAAGGCTACGAATGTTCGTGCTTGCTGTGGTCGGCACGGTCGTGTGCGCCCTCATCTTCGATGCACTCGGCTCTTGGGGTCCGTGGGCGGATGCTTGGATCTTCGTGGGTTCTATGCTGGCCACGTACGGAATGGCACGCGGATGGACGGAGTTCTGGCTCATCTGGCTAGGTGTGGACTTAGTAGGCGTGCCTCTGCTGCTGGCTGCCGGCTACTACCCCAGCGCGTTCCTGTACATCGTGTACGGCGCGTTCGTGCTGTGGGGCTTCGCCGTGTGGCTGCGTGTTCAACGCAACTAATGAAAACTTGCTGAAAATCAGTAGTGTAAATTAAGCTGTGCGTGTTCGATCAACCGATAGACTCACGCCCACTAAGGAGGCTCCCATGAGCTGCACTACTCACACCGACCACGATCATCAGCACGGCCCCAACTGTGGCCACGTGGCCGTACCCCACGGCGACCACATTGACTACGTTCACGATGGCCACCTCCACCGCGAACACGAAGGCCATTGGGATGAGTGCGAGAACACCACCCACCAAGTTCACGAAGACCACGATCATCAGCACGGCCCCAACTGTGGCCACGTGGCCGTACCCCACGGTGACCATGTGGATTACATCCACGACGGTCACCGCCATGCACAGCACGGCGATCACTGGGACGAACACTAAGATCCCCCACCCTGCCACCACGGATCCATCACCCCCGCAACAGGTCTCGCCACTTCCCCACATTCACCCCTGCAACAGTGGCCGGCACAAACTGAGGCTTGCGGTCCTTGTCGATGAGCACGGATCGCACGCCCTCAATGAAATTATTGCGCCGGCGCAGCGCCGCCCCGACCTTCCACTCAAGCTCTAACGCTTGTGTCAGGTCTGTGCTCTGACTGCGGCGGAACAATTCCACCGTCGCCACGAGGGACTCAGGGTTCGCAGCATCAATAGAATCCACGACCTTCTCTATAAACTCTGCATGAAGGCTACGGGAGGATGCAGCAAGGCTGGCGGCCACACGAATCTTGGCCTCCATCTCCGCCCAATCCTCACCGGTGCAAAGCTCCAATATAAGATCCTGGTGCTTCTCCAACTCGGATTCACCCCATGGCTGCACACCTAGATGTGGTTCTGATTGGGCGGCAGCATCTGCCGTGGAGTGTAGTTGCAGCACCTCGTCTAGGCCGGCGTCGCTGTCCACTAGCGCGGCGGCGAAAGCCCCGGCATCGTCCACGTAGTGAGTGCCCAGACCCGTGAACATCATGTCCGCGGGGCTCAGCCGCCACCCCGTCACGGCCACGAACAACCCCACACGCTGATCCACGGGCAGGTGCGTGAGCTTGTGGGACATGCCCACATCCGGAACGAACCCGATGGCGCCCTCCGGCATCGCGCCCAGTGTGTTCGGGGTGACCACGCGGTGGGAGCCGTGGGCGGAGATGCCGAAGCCCCCGCCCATCACCACGCCCTCCAGCAGGGCAATCACGGGCACGTTGACCTCTGCCAGGCGGTTATTCAGCGAGTACTCGAGTTCAAAAAAATCGTCGCCGATCTGGTAGTTTCCTTGCGCGTCCTCATCCCGAACCCAGCGTACATCCCCACCGGCGCAGAAAGCCCGGGGTGCCGAGGACATGAGGAGGATGCGATCGACGGTGGTGCCGTCCCCCCAAGAATCCAAGACAACGTCTACAGCGCGGATCATGGGGTCATTAAGAGAATTCAGCGCCTTGGGGCGGCGGAGCTCCACCACGCCCGTGCAGCCGATGCGGCCAGCAGCAACAAGGTCCGTGCCCACATCCAGCGGCTCGGCGCGGTCAATGAAGGAAGGGAAACCAGTGTGCTCAGTCATGTCTCCATGGTGGCACGGAATCTGATTTCGCGCTAGAATCTACTTCTTCTTGGACTTCTTTTTCTTGTCCTTGTCCTTGCTCTTAGACTTGGACTTGGCTTCGGCCTTCTTGGCCTTCTCCTCCACCGCGTCTTTCTCCAGCGCCTTCGCCACATCAGGCACGTAGCGGAACTGCGCGCGCGGCGGGCGCTCATAGTCAGACTCGCTGGACTCCGGACGCTCCGGGATCTTCGGCACCTGCTTTTCCACATACTCCCACGGGATCGTGCTCAGCAGGTGGTTGATCACGTTGATGCGGGAACGCTTCTTGTCCTCGCTCTCCACCGTGTACCACGGGGCGGCGGGGATGTCCGTGTGCACAAACATCTCATCCTTCGCGCGGGAGTAGTCCTCCCAACGAGTAATGGACTGCAGGTCCATCGGGGAGAGCTTCCACTGGCGCAGCGGATCAGACTGGCGGGACTTGAAGCGGCGGATCTGCTCCTCATCGGACACGGAGAACCAGTACTTGCGCAGAATGATGCCATCTTCCACCAGCAGGCGCTCAAAGATCGGCGCCTGGTGGAGGAAGCGGCGGTACTCCTGGGTAGTGCAGAAGCCCATGACCCGCTCCACCCCGGCGCGGTTGTACCAGGAGCGGTCAAAGATGACGATCTCGCCCGCGGTGGGGAGCTTCTCAATGTAGCGCTGGAAGTACCACTGACCCTGCTCCCGAGAGTTCGGGGCGGGCAGGGCTTCAATGCGGCAGATGCGGGGGTTGAGGTACTGGGTGATGCGCTTGATGGCGGAGCCCTTACCGGCGGCGTCGCGGCCTTCCATGACGATCACGATGCGCGCGCCGGTCTCCACGACCCACTGCTGCATCTCCACCAGCTCGGCCTGCAGCCGCTTCAGTTCCTCTTCATATGCCTGTTTATCCAGCTTCGGCGTGCTTTTGCTCATGGGTTACATAGTACCCACCCGGCCGCAGCAACCCGTTGACGCTCCGGCGAGGGCTGTTAGCATTCCGGAACGTTCACGGCCACGTTGATGGCCAGGCCGCCACCGGCGGTTTCTTTGTACTTGTCAGACATGTCCGCGCCGGTCTGGCGCATCGTCTCGATGACCTCGTCAAGGGTCACGTGGTGCTCGCCATCGCCGCGCATGGCCATCTTCGCGGCATTGATGGCTTTGCCCGCGCTGATAGCGTTGCGCTCAATGCAGGGGATCTGCACGAGCCCGGCGATGGGGTCACATGTCAGCCCCAGCGAGTGTTCCATGGCGATCTCCGCCGCGTTGGCGATTTGCCGCGGGGTTCCGCCCAGCACTTCCGCGAGGCCTGCGGCGGCCATGGAGGCGGCGGATCCCACCTCGCCTTGGCAGCCAACTTCGGCGCCGGAGATGCTTGCTCTTTCCTTATATAGGGAGCCGACGGCCCCAGCCGTCAGCAGGAACCGCCTATTCACGTCCCTAGGGTTTTCCCTGCCCGCAGGGGTGAACTCGCGGGAATAAAACAGCACCGCAGGAATGATGCCGGCCGCTCCGTTGGTCGGCGCGGTGACAACCCGGCCGCCGGCGGCATTCTCCTCGTTCACCGCCAGCGCCACCAGGTTCACCCAGTCCTCTGAATACTCTGCGGTGTGGCCCGGGTCTTCCTCCATGAGCTGGTCATACCAGCGCTTCGCGCGGCGGCGTACCAGCAGAGAACCCGGCAGCACGCCATCGAAGGTCACGCCACGCTTAGCGCAGTCCTCCATGGCTTGGGCGATCTCATCGAGGTTCGCGTCAATTTCTTCATCGTTGCGCACGGAGCGTTCGCATTCGCGCTGCACCTGGGCGATGGAGGTCTCTGCCTTTTCCGCGAGGCCGATCAGCTGCTCGCCGGACTCGAAGAGCCACTCCCCCGTGAGGCCATCGAGGGTGGGCGTTTCCTCCTCGGTGCGGATGAACCCGCCGCCGATGGAGTAATAGGTCTGCTTGAAGTCCCCGGAGGCTTCGCTGCCGCTGCCGCCGCCGAAACCCACGAATGTCACGGCGTTGGTGTGCAGGCTGCGGCGCACGGAAGGCCGCAGGATGATATCCTCAAAACCGCACGTCACGGGCAGGTTCTTGTCGCCTGCAAGGTAAAGGGTCCGGGACTTCTTGATCTCCTCCAAGCGGGTGGTGATGAAGTCTGGGTCCACCGTGGCCGGATCTGCCCCGTCGAGGCTCAGCAGGCAGGCACCGAGGGTCCCGTGGCCAGCGCCGGTGGCGGCCAGGGAGCCGTAGAGCACCACTGACAAGCTACGTTCGTTGCCCTCCGGCGGGGTCACCACGTCCGCGATCTTGCGATCCGTAGCATCCATCCCCACCAGGGAGGATTCCCCATCCTCCCACTGCTTCTTGAGCTCGCGGGCGAAGGCCAGTCCCGCCCGCATGGGTCCAACGGTGTGGGATGAGGATGGCCCCACGCCGATCTGGAACAGGTCAAAAACGCTAACAGTCATGCCAGACAGTGTAACGAGTGTTCTTAGTTTTCCACCTTGAACTCGGCCATCTCATCCCACTCAGTCTTGCCGGGGATCTCCGTGTTGATGATCTGCGGGGTCTGCTGCAGGTACTTCGGCATCTCGTCGCAGGCGCGCTTGAAGTGGTCAGAGTTTACGTGCGCCTCTGCGGCGTCATCCTGGAAAGCCTCCACGAGGATGAACTCGTTGCGGTCATCCTCGCTGCGGAACCAGTCAAAGAAGATGTTGCCTTCTTCTGCGCGGGTGGCTTCGGTGAACCACTGCACGTCCTTGAGGAAGGTGTCGGCGCATTCGGGCTTGACCTGGTACTTCACGTTAATCAAAATCATGGTCTCCAGGCTACCTGCCCCGGCGGGCTGCCCGCATGCAGCAGCTAGGCGTCAGCCCCTAGCAGTCAGCCACTAGCCGTTGTCCACGCCCACTTCCTTCTCCGGCCCCTGGTCAGCCATCGCCTCATCCAGCTGGCGCTTCAGCTGCTCCGCCCTGGCAGGGTTGAAGTCCTGGCCGCCGACCATCGCCAGCATCCCGTCCAAGACTGTATCTCCGTAGTTGTGCCCGTGACCGTTCGGCACGTTCGCCGCACGCGGCAGGTCCAGCGTGACCTGCCAGAACGTCACAAACGGGATCCACCGCATGGAGGGTGAGCGGTCAAAGCCGGGGGCCTCCTTCAGCCAGTCAGGCTCCTCCAGCAGCAGCTTCGGTGACCACCACACCACGGGATCGGAGGGGTGCTGGACGAAGAGCACCCGGGGTTGCTGCCAGGCGCTGAAGGCATCGTCGCCCTCCAAGTCCTGCTCCCGGCGCCAGCGCCAGATCTCCTCCGAGTTCTCCGCGAAGCGCACCATGAGGCCGCCGGTGTATTCGGCAGAGACCTCCGGGCTGCCCGGGTCACGGCGGTCCACCAGGTCCTTCCACAAGCGGTTACTGTTCGGCGGCCCCACCCACAGCGCCCCATCCACCGTGGAGACCAAATCCCGCAGCCCGGAGAATGCGCCGGACCCGGCAGTGGTGCCCAGGGACTCGCCGTACACGTACAGCTTCGGCCGCGCGTCTTCCGGCAGGGTGTTCCACCAGTCCACCACCGTGGAGATCAGCGCCTCACCGTAGCGCTCCACACGCTCCTGGTCCGCGATGAACTGCACCGCAGATGGCAGGTAGGAATACTGCGCAGATGCGATGGCGGTATCCCCATCGAACATCAGCTCAAAGGCCTGAGCCGCGGTGGGGTTCACCCACCCTGTACCCGTGGTGGGCACCACCAGCAGCGCCTGCCGGTCCCGCGCCCCCGTGCGGTTGAGCTCCTTGACCACGGACTCTGCCCGCTGCCGGTCGTCATCGCCATTGTCCAGCCCGGCGTACACCCGGATCGGCTCCTTCGATGGCCTGCCTGTCAGCTCTTCCAGCTCATCCTTGTGCAAGCCCAACCCCGTGAAGCGGGTACCGAAAGCCCCCAGCTCCTCCCACTTGTTAAAGGAGCTCGGGCTGCCCGAGCGCTCTGGTTGCTCCGGCTGCACCAAGTCCTCCCGAATCTCCTCATTGCGCAGGGAGAACACCCGCTCCGCCGCGCCCACGATGGTCCCCGGCACCACGTTGTCCACCAAGAACACCAGTACCAGGCCCACGGCGGCCCACGCCATGATGAACCGCGGTGCCTTGTGCATCCGCTTGCCCACCGGGCTATTGGCCAGCCGATCCACCGCCAGCAGCACCACCTTGCCCAGGGCTATGATCAGCGCCCACAGCGCCACGCCCACGGGCACCACCAGCAGGAACTCCGCGCGGGAATAGGCCTCCGCCCCCATCAGGGCCGCCAGCTCCCGCTGCCACCGCAGCGCGAAGCTCACCCAGATCACCAAGCCCACAATCAGCACTACGGCCAGAGCGATCTCCCCGCGGAATTTCCACCGCTCCTGGTCGTCCTCACTCAAACGCTCCTTGCCCTCGGCGCGGGCCAGCCAGCCCTCCACACGCCGCGCACGCTTGCGGACCTTCCCCAGCGGCTCCTCCACCAGGTCAAAGACCCATACGTCCCACATCCAGTGCAGCAGCACGCCTACGGCATACAGCGTCCCGGCGGAGAGCCCCGCCGCCACGCCTTGGAACAGCCAATCGCGGGGCAACAGGGATGGGGTCAGGGAGACCGCGAAGCCCACCGCGCCCAGCAGCAGGCCGCCCGGGTCTAAGCGCAGCCACGTGTGCAGGTTCCGCCCGGCCATTACGCGTTACCGGATTCCATCTGCTCGCCCAGCTCCAGCCATTGCATCTCCAGCTCCTCGCGCTCGTCCTTAGCGGCAGCCACCTTGTCCCCCAGCTCCGCCAGCAACGCGGTGTCCAACTCACCATCAGCCGGGTCAGCTGCCTCGGCCATCTGCTCGTTGAGCTTGTCAATCGTCTGCTCCACCTTGGAGATCTTGCGCTCCAGCGCCTTCATCTCCTTGTGCAGCTCCCGTGCCTGCTGCGCAGTGAGACCGCTAGCCGGGCCACCTGAGGATCCCCCCGAAGATGCGAGGGTTACGGATGCGGCTGGGGACGTAGCCCCCACACCCAATTCCTTACGGCGAGCAAGATACTGCTCAATCCCGCCCGGCACATTCGTCAGCTGCCCATCGCCGAACAGAGCCCACGTGGAATCACACACGCGCTCAATGAGGTAACGGTCGTGGGAAATGACCACCAATGTGCCCGGCCAGCTATCCAGCAGGCTCTCCAGCTCCTGGAGGGTATCGATGTCCAGGTCATTCGTGGGCTCATCCAGCAGCAGCACGTTTGGCTCCGCCATGAGCACGCGGGTCAGCTGCAGGCGGCGGCGCTCGCCACCGGAGAGGTCCCCCACCGGGGTGCGCTGGCGCTTGGCGGAAAAGCCCAGGCGCTCGGCCAGCTGGGAGGCGCTGAGCTCCTTGTCCCCCAGGGTCACGTAGGTCGCCACGTCCTCCACCGCGTCCAGCAGGCGGCGGGTGGGGTCCAAGTCATCGAGCTCCTGGCGCAGCCACCCCAGGCGCACGGTCTTGCCCTCCTTGCGCACGCCCGCGGCCAACACGGACTCATCGCCTGCGAGCGCCCGCAGCAGCGTGGTCTTGCCGGAACCGTTCACGCCCACCAGGCCGATGCGCTCGCCGGGGCCCAGCCGCCAGGTCAGGTCCTTCACCAGCTCCCGGCCATCCGGGGTGGTGATGGTGACGTTTTCTAGGTCGATGACCTTCTTGCCCTGGCGGCGGGCGGAGAACTTCATCAGCTCCACGGAATCGCGCACCGGCGGCACGTCAGAGATCAGCGCCTCCGCGGCCTCGATGCGGTAGCGCGGCTTGGAGGTTCGGGCGGGAGCCCCGCGGCGTAGCCACGCCAGCTCCTTGCGCGCGAGGTTTTGGCGGCGCTGCTCCGCCGCATCGGCCTGGCGGGCGCGTTCGGCGCGGGCGAAGGTCCAGTCATTGTAGCCGCCCTCGTACAGGTCAACGGTGCCATCGTGGACCTCCCAGGTGTGGTTAGCCACGGTGTCCAGGAACCAGCGATCGTGGGTGACGATGACCAGGGCGGTGTTGCGGGCCAGCAGGTGCTCTGCCAGCCATTGCACGCCTTCCACGTCCAGGTGGTTGGTGGGCTCGTCCAGGATGATGAGGTCCAGGTCTTGGACCAGGGCGGCGGCCAGGCCGGTGCGGCGCCGCTCACCGCCGGAGAGGTCCTTTACCGGGGTATCGAGACCGAGGTCAATGATGCCGAGTCCGTTCAGCACCGCGCGGATCTTGGGGTTGGAGGCCCATTCGTAGACCTCCACCGCCAGGGGCGCGAGGATCGCGTCCCCCACCGTGACGTGCGCTTTGTCCGGGTCCGTGATGGTTTCGCGCAGCACGTCCTGGGTCACCATGGCCATGCGCAGGTCATTGTTGTGGCTCACGCGGCCGGCATCGGGGGTATCGGCGCGGCTCAGGATCTTCAGCAGCGTCGATTTCCCGCCGCCGTTGAGGCCGACCACGCCGATGCGGTCGCCGGTGTTGATCCCCAGGCTGACCCCATCCAGCAGGGTCTTGAGGCCATAGGTTTTGGTGACGTTTTCCAGGTTGATGAGGTTAGTCAATTGCTTCTTTCTCTTTTTAGGCGACGCCACCACCGCGGCGTCCCGCCACGGATGTTGTCACCATGGTGCTGGACGCCTTGCCGGCTACGGACACTGCCGTGGCGACGTCCACTGCGTGAGCATGTGTGTCACAGAGCATCGCGATGGTCGGCCCAGAGCCGGATACGATGCACGCCAGGGCCCCGGCCTCCTTGCCCGCGGCCAGTGTCTCCCGCAGCTCGGGGAGCAGGCTGATGGCTGCTGGCTGCAGGTCATTGGCCAGGTGAGGGGCCAGCTGGTGTGGGTCTGCGGAGCGCAGGGCGGTGAGGAGTTCATCCGGTTTACCTGCGGTGGTGAGCGGTCGGGAGTCCGCTGCGGCCTGGGCGCGCAGCGCGTCTAGCTGCCCGAAGACCTTCGGCGTGGAGAGCCCCTTCTTGTTCGTCGCGATGGCCCAGTGGTAGCTGGCATCCGTGAGCACCGGGGTGAGGTGTTCCCCCTTGCCGGTGCCGAGCGCGGTGCCGCCCATGAGACAAAATGGAACGTCCGCGCCGATGGTGGCGGCGATGCGCATAAGCTCTGCCTGGCCGGGGCGGTCCTGTGGGTGGTCCCGGAAGTAGAAGTTGGTGGCGACGCGCAACGCCGCGGCGGCATCGGCGGAGCCACCGGCCATGCCGCCGGCAACGGGCACGCCCTTGCGGATGGTGAGGTGCAGTGACTGCCGGATGTGGTCGGCAGCTTCTGGGATGACCTGCTCCGCGTGGGCACGGATGGCGTTCACCGCAGCCCACACGAGATTGCGGCTATCCGTAGGAACGCGGTGGGCATCGAACCCTTTGACGGTGAGGTGGTCCGTGCTGGCCGGGTGCAGCGTCACCGTTTCTGGCAGGTCCACGGAGTGGAAGACTGTGACGAGGTCATGGTAGCCATCCTCCCGCAAGGGGCCGACCTGCAGGTGGAGGTTGATCTTGCCGTAGGTGGTGGCTTCTGTGGCCTCTGTCATTAGTTGTCCTCCTTCCCTAGTGACGTGGCGGCGAGGTTCACGAACTGCTCCACGCCGAGCTTTTCCCCGCGCTCTTGCGGGCTGATTCCGGCGGCAGTGAGGACTTCCTCGGCCGCGGCGCCGCCGCCAAAGAAACTTGAGAGGGCGGCGCGCAGGGTCTTGCGGCGCTGCAAGAAAGCGGCATCGGCCAGGGCAAAGGTGCGTGTGCGCAGGCTTTCAAGGTCCACGCCCGCGGCCTCAGCGGCAGGAGCCCAGGGGCTGTTGTGCGGGTCAAAGCGGTCGATGCGCACCAGGCCGGAATCGATCTTCGGCGCGGGCCAGAAGACGTTCTTTCCAATGGTGGCAGCCCTGCGGACCGTGCCATAGTAGGCAGCCTTGACGCTGGGCACCCCGTAGATTTTGGTGCCGGGAGCAGCGGCCAGCCTGTCCGCGACCTCTAGCTGCACCATCACCAGCACCGTCTTAATGCTGGGGAATTGGGCCAGCAGGTGCATGAGCACCGGCACGGAGACATTGTAGGGCAGGTTCGCCACCAGTGCGGTGGGCATCGGCAGCCCTTCAGCCGCGAATTGTTCACGGGTGACGGTGAGCGCGTCCTGATGGCGCACGGCCAACCGCGGCGCGAACTCCCCCGCCCGGTCTGCCACGGTCCGTTCCAAGGTGGCGGCCAGCTTGGCATCCAGCTCCACGGCGGTGACGGTCTCCACGTGGTCCAGCAGAGCCAGCGTCAATGAGCCCAGTCCCGGGCCAACCTCGATGACGTGGTCATGCGCCCCCACTTGGGCTTCCGCCACGATCTTGCGCACCGTGTTCGGGTCATGCACAAAGTTTTGCCCCAGCTTCTTGGTGGGGCTAATGCCCAGCCGGTCCGCGAGCTCGCGGATCTCCGGCGGCCCAAGGAGCCGGGGTGCATTGGGGGTGTGGTTTTCCTGCGCAGACATCCCTTAGAGGATAGCCCACACGCGCTGGTTTCCTTTAGCGCAGACCCATCTTGGCGGTGCAGGCTGGCCATGCGCCCCAACCCTGCGCGGCCTGGACGCGTTCTGCCACGGCGATCTGCTGCTCACGGGTAGCAAGGTGAGCGGAAGGCGCGTACTGGGTGCCGCCGTACCCGGCCCACGTGGACGGGGTGAACTGCAGGCCACCGGAGAAGCCGTTGCCGGTGTTGATGGACCAGTTACCACCGGCCTCACATTGGGCCAGCTGATCCCACACGGAACCGCCAGCCACGGCCGGGGCAGCTGCGCCACCAGCGGCGGCTGCAGGCGCTGCAGGCTTGGTGCCGCGGACAACCACGCGCTGAGTGGCGGGAGCAATATCCTCCCGCTTGATCTCCTCACGGCCGGTTTCCACGCCGTTTTCCTGGCGGACCTTGAAGGTCACGCGAGCCTTGCCGGGTGCGCCGGGTTCGATGACCTGCTCTTCGCCCTCAGCCATGTTCGGATCCTCGTCCACGCGCACGGGTGCCGGAATCTCCTGCTCCTCCACAACCTCTTCGGTGGAGACGCGGAACACGTCAATGTGCATGCCCTCGGTCACCGGGGTATCAGCGGCGGGAACAACAACGTCCTCTGGACCCAGTGGCTTGCCACGCATCTGGAAGATCTCACCCACGGTGCGGGCCGGCATGCTCATGGTGCCGGGCTGGCCGCCATCGTTGATGGTGAAGCGCTTCGGTGTGGTGATCTCCAGATCCATGCCTTCCAGCGGGATCTTTTGGCTGCGCGCGCTGGAAAGCAGGGAACCGGCATCGGAGCGGCCCAGCTGATCCAGCATGGTCCCCACCGTCAGAGCAGTGGTGTCCACTGTCTGCTTCTGGCCGTCGATAATAAGAGAAACCTGGCGTGCGCTACGGACCGTAATGGTGGAGTCATCGCCGATGGACTCAGACAGCGCTGGGGTGACTAGTGCACGGTTATCGATCTCCACGCCGGCGGACTTCAGTGCGCCTTCCACGGTGCTGGACATGGTGCTGGCGTGGATGATGTCACCGTTGACGTCCAGGACCACATCCTTCTGCCCGGCCACGGCCACGCCGCCGCCCACGACCAGGGTGGCCAGCATGCCGCCGGTGGCCACGCGCAGCGGGGTGGAGTTGGTGTGGTTGATGCGGTGCAGGCTGGACTTCTTCTTAGGGGACACTCGGCTGTTACCTCTCGTGGTGGTGCAATGCTGGCGGGCCGGCTAGGCCCTGTGCGGAAGGTACTCCGCTAATCAATGTTGATCGGTGCTGATCGATGAATGTCACAATACGGTAACGAAACGCCTGCCGACAAATAAATTAGCAACTTTGTTAAGACCTGTTTCCGAGATCACACTTTGCTCACCTGCAGGCAAACCACATAAATCACCTCAAACAACGATGGTCACACTAGGAGCTAATCATCACACCACTAACATCCCCCCGACGGGCGAACCCGTTTTCTCCCGCGAGGATTTGCAGCATCCAAGCCGGGGCTTACTAGCAGGTACCGTGCTACCTCGACCACGGGCATCGAGACCGCGAGGGGGAGGGCCGTTACCGAGCAGACAGTATGGGATGGACGCCATCCAGAAACCTCGGCGGCGTCACGAGGAGAACTACCCTAACCACATAGGTTTCCATGTTGTGGGTTGACCGAGTCGACTCGACCAATTGCCGCTTCGCTGTCTATGGGGGCACACCAACTGAAGGTCACTGACCTCAACTACATTCACACATTTGGTAAGGTTAAATTCCATAGCGAGAATCCCCCGCCAACACCAGCGATTGGTCTAAATCTACCCCGTGAAACTAGCACGAGACCCGAACTGTGCGCTAGACGAGTTTTTGGACATTTCCGAAAATACCACGGCGCTCGCACTACTCTCCTTACATGAGCACCGATTACCACTTAACTCCCGCCGACATTGGGGCCACCACAATGAGCCGAACGTTAACAAAAATCTTGTCTGCATCAATGATTGTGGCGATATCAATAGCCACCATCGACTCAGCATCAGCCTCCTCCGAGCGGGTTGCCACGGCTGGAGCCGTAATTACCGCACCAGCAGAGTTAATCAGAAGCGAACCAGCGCAAATCCCGACTTCGCTATCGCCGAATACCACCGTGGTGGGTGACAATCCCGCTACCTCAAGAGGACCAGCGAACACCGACAGAGCCGTAACCGAAGAGGTTGCAGACGGACAACAGACCACTTTTACAATCAGCTCGCCTGACTCCGAACATACCCGCACCTTCGATTTCAACCTCACCGAAGAATCTCGAATTGAACAGATCGACGGATTCTTCTTTATCGTCGAAAATGATCGTCCTGTCATCCGCATTTCCGCCCCTTGGGCAAAGGATGCATATGGCAATGATGTAACAACGTGGTTCACGACCGATGGCAAAACTCTCACCCAGCACGTAGAGCGAACTGGGGCAGGATACTACCCACTCACGGTGGACCCACGGTGGACTTGGGGCCGGATCTCCGAACATGTTTACTTCAGCAAAGAAGAGACAAAGAAGTTTGCCGCCGCTGGAGCCTCAGCAGCAGCAGTTGGGCCGTTTTGGTGGGCTGTACCGCAACCGTTTGGTGCCGCAATTGCCGGATGGTGGACGAAGAACTCCCTACATGTCACTGAGACTGCGACTAGAGCTGTCGCTGGAAACAAGTGCATACAATTGAAAGTCAGATACATAGGGTTGAATGGTGCAATTGGCATCGAACCAGCTGAGTATACAGATGGTTGCAATTGACCAGGCAATCGTGGTTCGTACTGGCAGCATCAATATTTTACGCACTGTGCACCTCGGGGGTACTAGCGTCTGGTTTAATCAGATCAATTGACAGGAGAAACCTGTTTGAGACGGTTGTCTACATCTTGTCATTGGTAATGTGCGCCGGCGTTTGTTGGTACGTTGCAAGTTATATCAGGGGCAAGTAACCGGCAAAGAAGGTCATTTTCATAGCGATGACAGGATTCACAGTATTGTACTCTATCGGTGTTGTCGTTTCAGATTTATCAGCGTCGCTTCTAATATTCCCCTTTTGCATGTTCGTCTTTCTAGTTTTGGTACCAGGTCAGCAGGAGTGGCTTGGGAAGGAAGAAAAGTAGAAAACGTTCTTCGCCGTCAACGAGCTACTTGAAGCATCCGGAATTTGTTCCGGCACAACCACCCCGGGGAAGAACCAAAGCCATGCCCAATTAACACACCATGCTAGCCTAACTTGCTAGCTGTTCGGCCCGTAAGCGAACAATAAGGCGGTGAAAACAGGGCAACTGCCTATTTAAGCAAGGCCAAACACCCGGCAGGCGTTCGCCGTGGTGATCTCCGCTATCTCCTCAGGGGAAATCCCCCGAGCCTCAGCCACTGCCCTGGCGGTGTACCCCACAAAGGCAGGTTCGTTGCGCGCTCCACGAAAGGGCTCGGCAGTCATATAAGGAGCATCCGTTTCCACCAGAATCTGGTTCGCCGGCGCCAACGCTGCTGCCTGCCGAAGCTCCTCATTTCGCTTGAAGGTGACATTGCCCGCGAAGGAAAGGGTGTAGCCCCGATCCAGAGCCTCCCGCGCCACACCCAGCGGGGAAGAAAAGCAGTGCAGGATCACATTCTCCGGCTGCGGCGCATCGGCCAGGACCCGCAAGAGATCATCGTCAGCCTCCCGGTTATGGATCATCAGTGCCTTGCCCGTCTCCACGGCCAGGTCAATGTGCCAGCGGAAAGCCTCCTCTTGCACCTCAAGGCTTGGGGTGGTGTCATCGCGTTCGATCCAGTACTTGTCCAACCCCGTTTCCCCAATGGCCACGCAGCGCGGATCCTGCGCCATGTCACGCAACTCCTCCCGCGCCTGCGCGTCTACCGTATCCGCCTTCGTGGGATGCACCGCCACGGCAGCCCACACGCGCGGATCAATGTGCGCCGCCTCCAGGGCCCGGCGTGTCTCCTCCAGCCCGTCACCCACGGTGCAGACCCGAGTCACACCACTTCGTTCTGCCCTATCCATGAATTCAGCAATCCCGGCCCCGTAAGCCTCGGCCCCGCCGCCGGCCTCATTCTCCCTATTCACGTTCTTCCGCACCGTGGAGTACAGGTGCGTGTGGGAATCAAACAGTGGGCCGATCGGTTCCGGAGCGACCGGCGTAGGACGCTTCTTTTTGGAGCTCTTAGACATGCCCCTAACCTACCCGGCCGTCAGATCACCTAGTCATCCACATACACATTCCTACTGGCGATCAGCCCCGCCACCAGCAGCGCGGTATTGACGCCCAGCAGCACGGTCAGCCCGGTATCCCAGCTCCCCGTCGCATCGAATAACGCTCCGAAACCGAACGGCCCCAAGCACGCCACGGTGTAGCCGACCGTCTGCGCCCCGGAGGACAACCGTGCCGCCGCCTTCGCCTCCCTCGTCCGCGTGGCCACCAGCAACATGCCCAGGGGGAATGTGGAACACCCCAGAGAGACCAGGGAGATCCAGCCCACGGGGTGAAACATCGGGTCATACAGCACCATCGCCAGCGCCACGTACATGCAGGCGCAGGAGCACACGGTCACCGCCGCCGCGCCCTTGGCAAACCTGCCAACGGCCCACGGCACGACGATCGCGGAGACGATGCCCACCGTCGCGAACACTCCGCCGATCACCCCACCGAACTCCGGCGATCCACCCGATTCCACGATGATCTTCGGCGCCCACGTGATGAAGCAGTAGGAAATGGATGAGGTCATGGCAAACATCGCCACAATTCCCCACGCAACGGGGTGGCGCCAGATATTTTTTGCTGCGACGCCACCCCCGCCTCCCCCGCTCCCCTGCTCAGGAGGTCGGTTGCCGCCGCGTGTGGAGCGCACTGCCCTGTAGAGCGCTTTCGGCCTAGAGCGGTGCAGCATATGCTTGCCGCGCTCCGCGGGAGCACCCGGGGTGACGAGGTACACCAGCACTCCCCAGCAGATGACCGCGAGAACCGGCGGGATCGCCCACACACCGATGGCCACGCGCCACCCCGCCCAGTTCGCCAGCGGAACCGCCACCACGGATGCGGTGGCCATGCTGAACTGGCCGGCAACCAGATAGGCCATGGACATGACCGTCAGGCGGAACGGGAAGTAATTCTTCACCACGGCGGGCAGCAGGGTGTTCGTGATGCCCACGCCCACGAGCCCAACCATGGTGCCGGCTAAAAAGATCGGCTCATTGGGCGCCACGGCGCGGGCGCCGAAGCCCGCCGCGGCCAAGACCATGGCCGTGGTGGTGACGGCGCGGAAGCTCAGCATCCGCGCCAGCGGACCGGACATCGCCGCAGCCAGGGCGAACATGGCGGTGGGAGCCATCCCCACCAGACCGATGAACATGGTGGAGGCATTGAGCCCGGAGGTGACGTCGCCCGCAATTGGAGGAAAAGAACTGACCGAGCTGCGAAGATTCGAGCTCGTCAGCAATACCGCCGCGACCGCAACGAGCGAGACCAGCCCGACCTTCGACGCCTGCTGAGGAACCTGCGAGTGTGCGCGCACCTTGTGTGACCTAGGCGCGGAGGCTAGCTCTGGACGGGAGCCCAGGAGGGGCCGGTCTCAGCCAGCTCCGGATCCAGCTTCTGGAACAGTGGCTTCGGCTTGGCGAGCTCCACGCCGGGAGTGAGGTCCGTGCGGCCCCAGGTTGCGGCCTGGGAGGTGTAGTCACCCATGATGACGGGGTAGCTCCGGCCGGCCTCCGGAACGCCTGCGCCGACTGGCTCACGCGGGGAGTCATCGGTGACCTCCACGATCTGCGGCTGCGCGGCCCAGACGCCGTGCCCGCCGAGGGTTTCGTAGACCTTCTGCGCAGAGAAAGGGAGGTAGGGGGTGAGCATGGTGTTGACGTCCGCCACCACCTGCAGGGCGGTGAACAAGACCGTGGCCAGGCGGTCGCGCTGGTCCTCATCCTTGGCGAGCTTCCACGGCTCCTGGGCGGCAATGTACTGGTTCGCCTTGCCGGCGATGCGCATGGCCTCAGTGATGCCCGCCTTGAAGCGGGAGCGGTTGAGGTTCTCCCCCACCACCTCGAAGGCACGGGCGGCCTCATCCAGAAGCGCCTGATCCTCCGGCAGGAACTCGGCAGGCTGCGGGATCTCGCCGAAGTTCTTCTTCGCCATGGAAACGGTGCGGTTGACCAGGTTGCCCCACTCATTGGCGAGCTCAGAGTTGATGCGGCGCACGAACTCATCCCAGGTGAAGTCCGTGTCCGTGTTCTCCGGGCCGGCCATAGCAATGAAGTAGCGCAGCGGGTCCGGGCCGAACTCCTTGAGGAAGTCCCGCACGTAGATGACCACGCCCTTGGAGGATGAGAACTTGGAGCCGGACATGGTGAGGAACTCGGAGGAGACGACTTCCGTGGGCAGGTTCAGGGTGGGCTGGGCAAGCTCGCCGACCTCCCCGCCGCGGGAGCCCTTGCCGGAGTAGCCCAGCAGCTCGGCGGGCCAGATCTGGGAGTGGAACGTGATGTTGTCCTTGCCCATGAAGTAGTAGGACAGTGCCTCCGGGTCATTCCACCACTTGCGCCAGGCATCGGGATCCCCGGTGCGCCAGGCCCATTCGATGGAGGAGGACAGGTAGCCCACCACGGCATCGAACCACACGTAGAGCTTCTTGGCATTGTTGTCCTGCCAGCCATCCACGGGGATGGGCACACCCCAGTCAATATCACGGCTCATGGCGCGGGGCCGGATGTTCTCCAGCAGGTTGAGGGAGAACTTCAGTACGTTGGGGCGCCACCCGGTGCGGCCTTCCAACCAGGTCTGGAGCTCTTCTGCCAGGGCGGGCAGGTCAAGCATAAAGTGTTCCGTGTCCACGAACTCCGGGGTCTCCCCGTTGACCTTGGAGCGCGGGTTGATCAGGTCCTCCGGGTCCAGCTGGTTACCGCAGGTATCGCACTGGTCACCGCGGGCGTCTGTGGCACCGCAGATAGGGCAGGTGCCCTCAATGTAGCGGTCAGGCAGCGTGCGGCCCGTGGAAGGGCTGATGGCACCGCGGGTGGTTTGGGTGACCATGTAGCCGTTGGCGTACAGGCCGCGGAACAGATCCTGGACAACCGCATAGTGGTTCCGCGTAGTGGTGCGGGTGAATATGTCATAGGACAAGCCCAGGCCCACGAGGTCTTCCACAATGACGCGGTTGTAGCGGTCCGCAAGCTCCTGGACCCCTACCCCTTCCTTCTCTGCCTGCACCAGAAGTGGGGTGCCGTGTTCATCGGTGCCGGAGACCATGAGGACCTCATTGCCGACCATGCGTTGGTAGCGGGCAAACACATCGGAGGGCACACCGAAACCGGCCACGTGGCCGATATGGCGTGGGCCGTTTGCATACGGCCAGGCAACACAAGTGAGAACACGTTTGGACATGCCTTACAGACTATTCCATGCACCGATCACTAGCTAATGCACAGAACCCCCTCAGGTACTTCTCAGTCTCTACCGTGTGCTTTGCTTGTGCTACTCTATGGTCAATGTTGGAGCCACTGTGGCTCCCTTGGCCTCTTTTCACAAGGATTTTAGTGACGCTATGCAGCTGACACGTTTTACAGACCTCGGTCTGCAAGTCGTCATGCAAATGGCATCCCAAGCTGCAGAGGCCGCCAACTCCCCGGATACCCCTCTCCCCCGCACCACCACGTCCTCGGTGTCAGAGGCGATCGGCGCGTCCCAGACTCACGTGGCCAAGGTGGTGGCCCGCCTGGCTGAGATTGGCGTGATCCGCTCCACGCGTGGCCGCACGGGCGGAATCCTGTTGACCCCTGAGGCTCTGGATTTCTCCCTGGGTACTCTCATCCGCGAGCTGGAGGAGGATGAGGACATCCTGGAGTCCCTCTCCACGGGGGGTAAGGGGTGCCCGTTCGGGCCTGGTTCCCCCATCTCCCGGGCACTCATCGGTGCCCAGGACGCGTTCTACGCGGTGCTGGACTCCCACCGCGTGGGGGACATGCTTCCCCCGCGGTAGACACCAAAAGTGGACAAGCCCAGATCGGAAATGTTGCGATTTTCCGATCTGAGCTTGTCCACTTTTCTCTAGCACACCCCCAGCACACCCCCCACCCCGGCACTGGGATTACTTCTTGTCCACCCCAGTGTCAGGATCTGCATTGCCTATGGCCTCATTGGCCTCGTGCAGGGCATCGGATGCGGCTTCGGCGCTGGCAACCGCAGCCTGGGCAGCACTCTCAGCGCTGATCGCCGCAGCCTGGGCTGCCTCCACGATGTGCTCAATGTCGGTGACCTTGACAACCTCAACGACCTCGTCGCCGGTGTAGACCTCCTGGGACTCCACCTCCTGGTCACCGATGGATGCCGTGTGCTCCACGTACTCCATGTCCTGGCGGTGGGCCAGCTGGGCATCGTTAGCGGCAGCGTAGTCTTCTGCGGCGGGACCTGCGGCCACGGCGGCATCGAACTCCTGCTCTGCTCGGGCAGCGCCAGCAGCGCCAACACCAGCACCAGCGGCACCGCCATCATCCTCGCGCGTACCGGCCACAACCTCATCGCGCGGCCCCTTCATCAGGTTCCGCTTACCGTTGGCCTTCTTCCGCTGCTGGCTCATGCGGCGCTCACGCGCCACGCGCAGTGCGAACTGGCGCTGCGTCTTCTGATCCAGGTACAGCGGGTCGTTGGCCAGGGCCTTCACGATGGCGAACATCAAGGCGATGATCACGAACACGAAGGGGCTGGCCGCAATGATCGTCACGTTCTGCAGGTTGGACAGCGTGTCCATCACCGTGGAGGCAGAGTCCGCGGAGGTGATGAAGAAGGTGGCCAGCAGAACCATAGCCAAGATGGAGGCAGCATGGCCCAGTGGCAGGGTCTCCAGGAGGTTGAACAGCTGACGCGTGGAGTCGCCGTCGCCCCAAATAGAATTGCCAGTCTGCTCGGCATGAATAGCGGAACCGCCAAAGATGGAGAACCACACAACGGTGACGAGGGTGGGAACCAGCAGGATCACTGTCACGAACTCACGGATGGTGCGCCCGCGGGAGATCCGGGCCAGGAACATGCCCACGAAGGGTGACCAGGAAACCCACCAGGCCCAGTAGAAGATCGTCCAGCCACCCAGCCACTCGCCGGCAGTGTCAGAGGAGTTGGCGGTGCGGGAGGCCATGTCGAAGAACTGGGAGAGGTAGTTGCCCAGAGAGGTGGGCAGCAGGTTCAGGATGACCACGGTGGGGCCAAGCACCAGCACGAACAGGGCCAGTGCGCCCGCCATGACCATGTTGGCGTTAGAGATGTACTGGATGCCCTTGCCCACGCCGGATGCGGCGGAGACCAGGAAGCACAGGCCCAGGATAACGATGGTGCCCACGATCACGCCCGTGCCCGGGTTGGTGATGATGCTGGTGGCATCCAGGCCGGAGCTGATCTGCACGGCACCCAGGCCCAGGGAGGCGGCGGTGCCGAAGACGGTGGCGAAGATCGTGGCGATGTCGATGACCTTGCCGATCCAGCCGTTGGCGCGCTTCTCGCCGATCAACGGGATGAAGGCGGAGGAGAGCAGCTGCTTGCGGCCGAGGCGGAAGGTGCCGTAGGCGATGGCCAGCGCCACGATGGCGTACAGCGCCCAGGGGTGCAGACCCCAGTGGAACAGGGTGGTGGCCATGGCCTCGCCGAGGTTTTCCTCGCCGCCGCCGGGCACGCCGTTGCGGTAGTGGGTCAGCGGCTCGGTCACACCGTAGAACATCAGGCCGATGCCCATGCCGGCGGCGAACATCATGGCGATCCACGATGCGGTGTTGAATTCCGGCGCCTCGTTGTCCTTGCCGAGGCGGATGTGGCCGAAGCGGCTGAAGGCGATGAACAGGATGAATCCCACGAACACGGATCCGGCCAGCACGTACAGCCAGCCCCAGTCATCTACCACGTAGCCCAGCGCCACGGAGGAGAAGTTCGCGAAACTCTCCGGGGCCGCCAGGCCCCACACCACGACGGCCAAGATCAGCGCCGCCGCGCACGATGTCACTACCCAGTCAATCGACGCGTTCTCATCTTTCTGCATGACGTGGCTGGTGTTGCCCTCGCCTTGCAGGTTCTGAGAGGCGCCTTTAGTCAGCTTGTCCTCTGATACAGTCATTCTCCTACTATGTGCAGGTGGGGCGAAGCTTTTCAAACCGAATGCGTGCCGAGCGTCACATTTTCCTTTAATTTTTTTCTTATTTTTCGCTGTGCGCTGCGGGGTTCTGCCATGTCATCGCGCGTGTCTCCGCGATTCATTCCCTTAATGTCACAATTTGATAACAATTTTTTATCGCGACGGCACCTCACCGGGCGTCCAACACCGCCTGGTAAAGATCTCGCTTGCTCAGCTGGTGGCGCGCCGCTACCTGCCCGGCTGCTTCCTTCATGCGCACGCCTTCGGCCACCAGCGCCTCCACCTGTGCCACCAGCTCCTCGAGGGGCACCTGCGCATCCTCATCCGGTGCGGCATCGATGACCACACAAATCTCACCTTTCACCCCATCTTCAGCCCAGCGCGCCAGCTCCCCCAGGCCGCCCCGGCGCACCTCTTCATAAGCTTTGGTGAGCTCGCGGCACACAGCCGCTGCGCGCGTCTCCCCCAGCACCTCAGCTGCCGTGCGCAGCGTTGCAGCCAGCCGGCGGGGAGACTCAAAGAAACACCACGCGTGGGGCAAGCTGCCATGGGTGGTGAAGTAGTCCCGGCGCGCCCCATCTTTGCGCGGGGCGAAGCCTAGGAAGCTGAAGTGGCCCACGCTTAAGCCGGAGAGCACGAGGGCCGTCGGCACCGCGGAGGGGCCGGGCAGGCAGGTGACGGGCACGCCCTGTTCATGGGCCAGCGTGATGAGCGCGAATCCGGGGTCAGAGACCACGGGCATACCGGCATCGCTGACGAGCAGCACCAGCTTGCCCGCCTGGGCGTGGTCCACGAGGGCCTGCGCCCTGTCCTGCTCATTGTGGTCATGGTTAGAGATCAGCGTCGCCTTCAGCTGGATACCCAGGTAGTCCGCCAGGGCCTTAGTTGTGCGGGTGTCCTCAGCGGCGATGATGTCCGCCGCCTGCAGCGCGTGGATCAGGCGGATGGAGGCATCCAGGGGGTTGCCCACTGGGGTGGCTGCCAGCACGATGCCGCCGCCGGGAACCAACTGTTGCTCCGCGGCTTTGTCCAGCAGGGTATCCAGGCGTGTGTCACTCATGCTCCTAGCATGCCATCTCCGGCTGGTGGTGCCCTAAGTGTCACACTCGCACGCTAGAGTATTGACCGTGCCAGCTACCACCGCCTTCCGCCGCCTCACTGCCCACCGCTGGGTGCTCATCACGCTGGTCTTGGGTGTTTTCGCGGCCGTGAGCAGGTTGACGATGCTGCACCGACCCACCGATGCGGGCACGCCCGTGTTCGATGAGAAGCACTATGTGCCCCAGTCCTGGCAGATGGCCCGCAGCTGGGATAACCCGCTGATCGGCGGTATCGAGGACAATCCGGGTTATGGGCTGGTCGTGCACCCTCCACTCGGCAAACAGCTGGAGTCCTTCGGCATGATAATCTTCGGCTACACCCCGTGGGGGTGGCGCATCATCAGCGCGCTGTGCGCGGTGGCGGTGGTGCTCCTCATCGCGGCGATCGCCCGGCGGCTAAGCCGCTCCGACTTGGTGGGGCTGCTGGCGGGAATCCTGGCGCTATCCGATGGCATCCTCTTCGTCACCAGCCGCTCCGGCATGCTGGATAACTTTCAGACCCTGTGCCTCTGCCTGGCCGCCTATTGCCTGGTCCGGGATGCCCACAGCCAGGATGCGCTGTGGTCCCGTGCCGGTGACCGTGTGCTGACCCATCCCCTGGGGCTGCGTGCAGGTTTCCGCTGGTGGAGGTTCCTTTCTGGCGTGTGCTTGGGCATGGCGCTCTCTATTAAGTGGTCTGGGTTGTATTACATGGCCTTCGCCGGGGTGGCGATTGTGTGCGTGGACTGGGTCAGGCGGCGCCGGTTCCGCACGCAGGCACCGCTGAAAGGCATGCTTTCGCTGGACGCCTTCCCCGCCTTTGCCTCCCTCGTGATCCTGCCTGCGCTGGTGTATCTGCTGAGCTGGAGGGCCTGGTTCGCCAGCGAGACCGGCGTGTTCCGCCACGCCGTGGAAAGCAGCAAGTACTCCGAGACCGAAGGGTGGGCCTGGTCCTTCCTGCCGGAAACCGTGCAGAACTTCATCTACTACCACGTGTCCGTCATGGAGTTCCACACCTCTCTCACCAACTCCGCCGGCCACCACCACTCGTGGGAGTCCAAGCCGTGGTCTTGGCTGGTCTCCTCCCGTTCCCTCATGTACTACAACCCGGATCTGGAGGGAGTCCACAAGTCCGTACTCCTCGTGGGCACGCCGGCAATCTGGTGGCTCACGGTGCCCGTCCTGCTGTGGGGGCTGTGGTGCTTGGTCATCCACAAGGATCGGCGCTGGGTTGTGCCCACCGTGGGCTTCGCCGCAGGCTTCATCCCCTGGCTATTCAACCTGGACCGGCAGATGTACCTGTTCTATGCGCTCAACCTGGCCCCCTTCCTCATCATCGCCATCGCCATGACACTGGGGCAGATCCTGCGCTGGCGCGTGCAACCGGCACAGCCCTCCCGCTACGCTGCCTTCCGGTTCCTGCAGGGCAATGCCGGCGCCATCCTCGTCGTCGGATACGTCAGCTTCGCCGTGTGGAACTTCCTGTTCTTCCTGCCGATCTACACCGCCATGCCGCTGACGGACGCCGAATGGGCCGCGCGCATGTGGCTGCCCTCCTGGCGCTAGGGTAAACCACGCCGGTCACCCCAGGTACGGGCGGTTCGCGTCACCAGGCCGGTACGTGGAGTTCCTGCGCACATCCCCGGGGCTGGTGTTGATCGGCTGAGCCAGCAGCGCCCGCACGGACTGCTTCAGCGGGGCCACCATGTGGATGCGGCCCAGCCACACCGTCACCAGAGCCGCCACCGCTAGGCCGTACAGGAGCAAGGTCCACACGGGGTGGCCCGCCGGGGAGGTCTGCTCCAGCTGCGCCCCCACCAAGCCCATCACGATGTCCCGGGCGGTGAAGCCAGCCCCGAAAGCGAACAGGCCAAGGTAAATGGGCAACATCGCAGAGGCCACCTTGGGCCGCCACGCCGCCCACGCCAGTCCACCGGCGAGGGCGAGGCGGACGGTGATGGCGTCGCCCACAAAAGCATCCACATCCGCTGCATTCATGAACAACAACGCCACACCCCACACCACATACGCCACGGCCAACAAACCCAGCGCGACGCGCCCCACCGCCAGCGGAAGGCTACGGCGCCGCATCCCCACAGTGATGCTCGGCTGCTCCGCCGCAGCCCCCATGATGGAATCCACCAGTGCGGAGCTATCGCGCGGCGCGGGTGCCACTGTGGAGGGCCCGGAACCCACAGAGCCCATCGTGAGCTGGCGGCCCAACGCGGTGACGGTGGCATACCAGCGCTGGCAATCCTCGCAGGCTTCCAGGTGCGCATCGAGGAGCTCGTCCGGAATCGGGGAATCCTCCCCATCCAAGCGTGCCGAGAGCGCGGCACGGACCTGCTGGCAATCCACTGTGTGCACCACCTTTGCCTAATTAGCCGAAACGAGAAAAAGCCCTATCCAGACTAACCCACCCAGAGCCAAAGACCACCACCACGATCAACGCCGCGATGGTCAACAAGGCCAACTCCATCCCCCCATCGGCGGCGAAGAAGCCGTGCCCCCAATGCACAAACCACAGCACCAGCGCCATGTAGACCACCAGCACCCCAGCCACGGCCGTGGCCAGAAGACCCACGATGAGCATCGCCCCGCCCAACATCTCCAGCAGGCTCGCGGCCCACGCGCTCACCTGAGGCTGTGGGATGTGCATGCGCTCAAACGTTGCGGCAGTGCCGGTGGGGCCATCCATACCCACGATGAACACCTTCTGCCAGCCATGGGCGATGAAGATGACACCGGTGACGAGGCGGAGGAAGAGCAGCGCCGCGTCTCGCGTGGCTGGATGGTTCATGCGTGGCGCAGCTGGTAGGGATCACCCTCAGCGAAGAACCGGGAGCCATCCACGTAATCCAGGTGCTCGAACTCTGGGTCCAGGTCATCGCTTTCCATGATGATCGCGCCGGGGCGCTGCAGGCGGTCTGGCACGCCCAGCTCATCGTCTTCCGTGTTGCGGACACCAAGGCGGGCGCGGCGCATGCGAGCCATGCGGCGGTGACGGAGCTTCTGCTCCTCGATGGCCTGCTTGCGCAGTACCACGAGGTACAGCACCGTGAAGGCCCCGGTGAGCACGGGAGCGAACCACGCTGCGCCACCGAAGACGAAGCCAGCAATCAGGGTGAGGGCGAACGCGGCCGTGAGTGCGAGGAGCACCTGCTTGCGACGCTTCAACCGGCGGGCAACGAGGGCCTGGGAGGCGACGGGGTCATAGACACCGCGGCCGCGGCGGGAGGCCAGGTAGGCCAGGTCGGCTTCGCTTAGCTCATCGGCATCCTCGTAGAGGGCCAGCTCGGAGGAGTGGGCATCGGTGTTGCGGATCTCATCACGCACGTCTGCGCGGGGGTGGATGTCTCCGCCGCGGACGTAGGCCTGGGGCACTGCGCGGAAGCGGCGCTGCTGGATGGAGTCTTCGCTAGCATCTGTGTTGTCCTTGTTGGCGCCTTCCACATCGCCTGGCGCTGCCTCTGCCTCCGCCTTGGCGCTACCGGCGATGACACGGATCGGGGCGAACTGCCCGGTGTCCGTATCGTCCCACCCGCGGTAGTCCTGGGCTTGTTCTGCCTGCACCTCGTCGGGCTCGGCAACCTCGCCGGTCACCTCGTCCACGTCCGTTGGCGCTGCCTCAACCCCTGCCTCAGCGTCAGCGTCAACCTCTGCCAGTTCCTCAGCTTCGGCTTCAACCTCAGCGTCGAGCGCCTCAAGGTCCTCCGGATCCTCCAGCAGCACATACTCCGGCTCCGCGTCCACGAGCTCCAGCTCTTCGTCGTCCTCCGCCCGGTACAGACCAGGCGCAGGCCGCAGCTTGCGCCGGCCCTGCAGCGGGGTACCTCCGGAGTGCAGCACGCGAGTGTCCCCCAGTGCGCGCGCGGTGCGCCGCACTGGCCTCTGGTTACGCAACAACAGGGGCGCGAGCAACACAAGCCACACGGCAACGATCAACAGCAGAGAGCCGGACACAGCTGAGGGTCCTCCTCACAAACAGGCAAAATTTTTAAAGTACCCCCACGCTACCCCAGCGCCGGCCCGCCACCGGCGGTGCCACGCCGGTCGCCTTCTAAGGTTCCATACATATAAGCCCGCGCCGGACCAGATCATTCACTCGGCCGCCGTATGGCACGTCTTCTACCGTCTGCGCTGTGAGAACGTGGTCCGTCCACCGGCCATTGATGTGCAGGTTCTTCCTCAGGTGGCCCTCGATCCTGAATCCCGCCTTCCGCAGCACCGCCAGGCTCGCGGGGTTATCCTCCATCACGGTCGCCTCCAGCCTATGCAGGCCCATCGGTCCGAACGCGTGGTCCACCGCCATCGCCAGCGCCGCCGTCGCCACTCCCCTGCCCGCCCAGCGGCTCCCGATCCAGTAGCCGATCCATCCGCTGGAGATCCTGCCGGGTTGGATATTGCCGATCGTCATCTGCCCGGCAAAGTGCCCGTCCACGACGATCGCCATCGGCACCACCACCCCGGCTTTGGCCAGGGCCTTGAGGTTGGAGAAGTTCGCCCTCCACCCCTGCGCGCCGTGGACGTCCTCCCACGCCGCGTCGACTGTCGGCTCCACGCGCCGCAGTTCCGCCTCATCGTCGATGCGCAGCTGCCGCCACTGCTGCCCGTCTTTTCTGCGCAGCTCCCGCAGTGCGATGGCATTTCTTTCGTGGGCGACGCCACCCCCGCCCACCCACACCGGACCCGCTGACATGGGCCAGCCAGGCTGACTGTCAAGACTAAACATCTTCGGCGCAGTGACTGGCTAGCTGCGGTTGCTTAAGAACATCACGTCAACCTCCTGACCTGGGCTGACGTACTCCACGTCCGCAGGAATGACAATGAGGCAGTTTGCTTGGCCGTGGCTGCCCAGAAGGTGCGTGGGCTCCCCGCCGTTGGCCGCGCCCAACGGGTCCACGAGGAACTCCCTGGTTTCCCGGTCACGCATGAGCTGGCCGCGGATGAAGCCGCGCCGGTAGGGTGCGGACGCGATGGAAGCGATGGTGCGCGCCTTGACCATCTTTCGGGTAGATTGCCGCTGCCCACGGATGAGCTGCACGAGGGGGCGGACCATCACTTCGAAGGCGATGAGGGCCGCGCTGGGGTTGCCGGGCAGCAGAAAGGTTGGCACGCGGTCTGGGCCCAGGGTTCCGAAGCCCATGACGGAGCCGGGGTGCATGGCCACGCGTTCGGTGGTCATCTCCCCGAGCTCGTCGATGGCTTCACGCAACCTGTCGCTGGCCTCCCCGCCGACACCGCCGGCGATCACGACGATCTCCGAGCGGATGAGCTGGCCTTCGATGATGTCCTTGAGCTTGCGGGGTTCGCCCCCCACGATGCCGATGCGGTGCACGTCCGCCCCAGCCTCCCGTCCTGCGGCGGCCAGCGCGTAGGAGTTCACGTCATAGACCTGGCCCAGGCCGGGGTCGCGGTCGATGTCCACGAGTTCCTGACCGAAGGAGAGCACAGCCATGCGGGGCCGCGGGTACACCAGCACCTTGGAGCGGCCGACGGCGGCCAACAGGCCCACCTGGGCCGCGCCGATGACAGCGCCTTGCTCCACCACCACGTCCCCGGACTGCACGTCAGAACCCTCGCGGTGGACGAACTCCCCGGAGGCGACCTCATACAGCGGGCGGATGCGCCGGCCCTCTGGCTCGGCCCAGTCGAGGGGCAGCACGGCATCGGCGAGCGCCGGGAGTGGCGCGCCCGTGTGCACGCGCACGGCTTGGCGTGGCTGCAGGCGGATGGGCCGGTTGGATCCGGCGGTGACTTCGCCGACGATGGGAAGCACCTCACGCACGCGGGAGTTGTCTGAGTCCGCGGGGGCGTCGCCCACAGAAATAGCCTGCCGGACATCGACGCTGCGCACCGCGTAACCATCCACGGCGGCCTGGTCAAAACCGGGAACGTTGCCGGTGCCTTCCACGCGCTCGGCGCAGCGCAGGCCGAGGGCCTCAGAAATCGCGATGCGGACAGGCTCAGGGGTCACCGCCGCAGCGGTGATGGCTGCGAGCTGCTCTTCAACTGTCCGCATGGGGCGAATCCTTTCCAGAACTACGTGGGGTAAAGCCGGTTAACTTTCCTCGTCCAGGCGCTTGCTCAACCAGCCGCGAAGGCTTGGTCCGTAGGTGTCATCCTGCAGGGCGAAGTCCACGCAGGCGCGGATGTAGCCTCCAGGATTACCGAGGTCGTGGCGCTGGCCATCATGGATGACGATGTGCACGGGGTGGCCTTCAGTGATCATGAGCTCGATGGCATCGGTAATCTGAATTTCCCCGCCCTTGCCCGGCTTGGTGCGCTTTAGCGCATCGAACACGGCCCGGTCCAGCAGGTAGCGGCCGGTGGCAACGAAGTTGGAGGGAGCATCCTCTACATCCGGCTTTTCCACCATGCCATTGATGCGCTTGACGTCCTTACCTTCGGACGTCTCCACGTCAAAGACGCCGTAGTTGTAGACCTCTTCACGCGGAACCTCAAAGGCGCAGAGCACGGAGCCGCCGAACTTCTCGCGCACCTTGAGCATTTTCTCCATCACCCCGAAGGGCAGAACCAGATCGTCCGGGAGCATGACGGCGAAGCACTGCTCATCGTCATCAAGGACCTCTTCCGCCAAGCCGATGGCGTGGCCGAGCCCCAGCGGCTTTTCCTGCTCTACGGCGACCGCCTTGATGAGCCCATCGGTGGCGCGGACCTTGTTGAGCTGCTCTTCCTTGCCCCTGCCCTCCAGGGTGGACTCCAGCTCTTCGTCCGTATCGAAGTGACCCATGATTCCGGTCTTCTTCGGCGCAGTGATGATGGCCAACCGCTCCGCACCTGCATCAGCTGCTTCCTTGGCGATGAGCTCGATGCCCGGGGTATCCACGACCGGTAGCAGTTCCTTCGGCACGGTCTTCGTGGCGGGAAGGAAGCGAGTACCCAAGCCAGCGGCGGGCACAACAACGGTGCGCAAGCCGGACTGGCCGGGCTGGCCGGCGTTGCCGGCCGCGGACGTAGAAGGGTTAACAGTCATGCGTTGCATGGTACCGGTTGGGGCGGGGTAGGCGGTGGAGCCACGCTTTAGAATGTCCTTATGCCGCCACTTTCGCCCAAGTCCCGCGCTCGCCAGCGCACCCGCGCAGCACGCGAAAACCTTCCGCCCGAAGGCCGTGAATCCCTGCACACCGCTACCCAGAACCACCTCCGCCGCGTCATTTCCGGGGTAGCCGGTGAGCAACCCTGCTGCGTGGCCGCCTACGCTCCACTGCCCGGTGAACCCGGCGGGGCGGATCTGCCCGAGTTCCTGCTCAGCACCGGCGCCCGCGTGATCCTGCCACGCATTGTGCCCATCTCCGGCGCAGCAGAGGCCGGGCTCACCGGCCCTTTGGCGAAGCAGCTGGAGTGGGTGGAGTTCACCGGCGACAACCTTCACTCCGGGACCTGGGGCATCCGGGAACCAGCGGGGGAGCCCATCACACACGTGGATGAGTTGTGCCAATTGTTCATCGTGCCCGCCTTGGCAGTAGACTACAGAGGCTATAGATTGGGTCAGGGTGGAGGCTTCTACGATAGAGCCTTCGCATCGTTCTCACCACAGCCGACCTTTGCAGGAAACGTTTACGCCCTCATCAACGATGAGGAATTCGTGCCTGAGATCCCTGCGGAACCGCATGATCTCACGGTTAATGCAGTCATCACACCCTCAGGTGTGCACATCACCTCCCATCCCTAAAGCACCATCCCCCATTCCTAATCAGAGAGGAACACTTCACGTGTTTGAAGGTTTTAAGAAGTTCATCATGCGCGGCAACGTCATGGAGCTGGCAGTCGCCGTCATCATCGGTACCGCATTCACCGCCATCGTCACCGCTTTCACGGACGGTATCGTCAACCCACTGCTCGCTGCCGTGGGCGGTTCCCCGGACGTGGGCCTCGGTTTCCACATCCGCGAGGGTAACGACGCCACCTTTGTTGACCTGGGCAGCGTCATCACCGCCGCCATCAACTTCCTCATCATCGCCGCCGTGATCTACTTCATCATGATCATGCCGATGAACAAGCTGGCCGAGATCAACGCCCGCCGCAAGGGCATCGAGCCGGAAGAGGCCGTCGCCACCGAAACCGAGCTGCTGGCCGAGATCCGTGACCTGCTGGCTGAGCAGCGCGGCACCACCTCTACCGGGCGCCACGCAGAGTAATTAGCCCCAATGTGGAGGGCGTTGCTCCTCCCAGAAGCTCTCATCAAAATACCCACGCTCATCCCCATCTGAGGCGGGGTGCGGGGTGGCGGGGGTGGCGTCGCCCCCAATAAAATAACCACCCACCTCCCCGGACTTACCCAGCGAGCCGAAGACCCGCCGTGGCCTGCGGGAACGTGGGGAACTCACCGGTTCATGTCCGCGATCACGTGGCGCACCAGCGGGCCTAGCGTGGCCATGCCATCGCGAATCGCACCACGAGTACCGGCCAAGTTCACCACCACCGTGGAACCGGAAATGCCGGCGATGCCGCGGGAAAGCCCCGCCTCCAGAGAATTCGCGGACAAGCCGGAAGCCCGCAGCGCCTCCGCGATGCCGGGGATCTTCTTGTCGAGCTCCGCGCGGGTCGCCTCCGGGGCCTTATCCCGCGGGCCGGTGCCCGTGGCACCGATGGTGACCACCAGGTCCGCGCCACCCACGACGGCGGTCTGGATGGCCTTGCGGATCGCGGGCTTGCGAGACTCTACCTGCAGCACCGCATCCACCAGGAAATCCTCCTCGCTGAGGAGCTCCGCGACCAGCTCCCCGGAGCGGTTCGCACCCTCAGGCTCATCGGAGACGATGACGACCATGGCGTGCAGGAGCGGGCTCAAAGGGCGCTCGCCACGAGTGCGGTCTTGTGCATCGAGCGAGCGGAACATCTCATCATCCGGCTCCGGAATGTCGCCCAACAACTGGCTGGCGCGCTGCGCATCCTGCAGCACGGGATCAAAGTTGCCTGCGGGTTCAACTGCGGGGTCAACCGTGGGATCAACTGCGGGGGCGGCCGTTTCCTGCGAAGCCATGACGTTCTCCTTCGAACAAAGTCTTTCTCTGCACTAACCGTAACCCGAAGGCGGGCGCCTGTACAGGCGAACGGGAATGTTTTCCCGCCCGCATTTGTGCTACTCGGAGGCTGTGAGCGTGACCTCCACGGTGCGCTCCGGCCCGTCCTCGCCTTCCCGAACGCGCAGGGCGATCTTGTCCCCCACCGCGTGCGAGCGAATGGCGGCGATGAGGCCCACGCCGGAATCCACGCGGCGGTCATCCACGTGCGTGACCACGTCGCCGGACTTCAGTCCTGCCTCTTCCGCCGGGCTGCCCGGGTTCACCTCCGCGATCTCCGCTCCGATCACCGTAGACCGGGTGTTGATCGTGGCCCCGATGATGGGGTGCTGTGCCTTGCCTTCATCAATGAGCTGGCGGGCGGTGCGCTCCGCCTGGTCGATCGGGATGGCGAAGCCCAGGCCGATCGAACCGGCTGTCTGGCTGGACCCGCCCGTGGTCGCGATGACCGTGGGGATACCGATGAGCTCACCGTTCATGTTCACCAGCGCGCCGCCTGAGTTGCCGGGGTTGATGGACGCGTCCGTCTGAATGGCATCGATGAGGGAGGCCTCCCCGCCGCGCTCACCCGTGGCCTGCACGGGGCGGTTCTTGGCGGATACGATGCCGGTGGTCACCGTGGAGCTCAAGCCCAGCGGGGAGCCGATAGCCATCACCGCGTCACCGACGTTGACCGCTTGGGAATCGCCGAAGGAGATCGGCGGCAGGTCACCGACACCCTCCGCCTTAATCACCGCGATATCGGTCTGAGGGTCAGTTGCCACGATCTTCGCCGGCAACGTGCGCCCGTCATAGAGCACCACCTCAATCCGCGCCCCGCCGTTGGCGGCTGCGGAGACCACGTGGTTGTTGGTGAGGATCATGCCATCAGAAGAGATGATGGAACCCGAGCCCTCGTCCCCTCCGCTGGCGGTGGTGACGCTAATGGAGACCACGGAGGGCAGCACTTTGTTGGCGATGTCCGTGGCGGACCCCGGCTCCACGGGGTTGGATGTGTTCTCCGTCTTCGCGCCGCTGCTGGTGGATCCAGAGCTGTTAAAGGATGAGGTCACCGCGGAGTTAGAGCCGCCAAAGGTGTCCATCGCCACGTATGTCGTGCCAGAGGCGAGCACCGCTCCGGCTAGCAGCAGGGCTGCCACAGAGGGGGTGGACCACCGCTTGCTCTCCTTCCTTTTTACTGCGACGGCCGGTCCCGGCACCCCGGCTTGGCCACCATTCGCCGGTCTAGCAGCATCCCCGTAGCCGCCGCTGTGGGGTTGGTTCGTGTAGGCCCGGAAGTCCGGTGCACCAGGGAAGGTGGAGAATTCCTGTGTTGGCTCGTTGTTGTTCATCGCGTGCTCCCTTTCGTTCATGTGCCCCATTATGCGCTGTTGTTGTGTAAATTCCCCACAGAATTCCCTGCCATGTTTCTGCCACTTTCACTGAAGTACGGCTCATTTTTACCCCCATGAACTGGCCGCTACGTACAGGCGACACACAGCCAACGCCCAGAATCGACCCGTGGCGCTGCTGACCTGGAGTTTAAGACTGGTCACCGCCTGGCAGGGTCACGGTCATCCGCGTGCCCCCATCATCAGATTCCCCGACCTCTACCGTGCCGCCGTGGCGCTCAACCACTTGCTTCACGATCGCCAATCCTAGCCCAGAACCGGGCATGGAGCGCGAGCTGATGGACCGGTAGAAGCGGTCAAAGATCTTCGGCCGATCCTCCTCCGGGATGCCCGGTCCGGAGTCCTGCACCTCAATGCACATGCGTTCAGCATCGGCAGGGAACATGGCGACTCTCACCACCCCGCCTTTCGGGGACCATTTCGCAGCGTTATCCAGCAGGTTGAGCAGCGCCCGGGACAGCGCGAACGGGTCGCCGTCAACGACCCAGCGCTCCAGTGAGCTGCTGAAGGTGACATCCGGGCGGCGGCGCTGCACGCGGTCAATGCACTCACCGAGGGTGTCCTCCACGTCAAAGGTGGTGAGCACCGCGGGCTGTTCATCCTCGCGCGCGAGGTCCACTAGATCCCCGATGAGGGTGCTCATCTCCTCAATCTGGGCGATGACATCGCGCTCAATATCCTCCCTGTCCTTGTCACTGATACCCACGTTCTTGTTCTTGCTGGCGAGCATGAGCAACTCAATATTCGTGCGCAATGAGGTCAGCGGGGTCTTCAATTCGTGGGAGGCATCCGCCACGAGGCGCTTCTGCTTCGTCTGCGCCTCCTGGAGGGCGCTCATCATGTTGTTGAACGATTGAGTCAGGGCGCCCAGCTCGTCGGTGGTGTACACCGGGATCTGCTTCAGCTGGCCGGTCCGGGTGACGTTATCCGCCGCACGGCGCAGACGGTTGATGGGTTGCAGGCCTGAGGTGGCCACGGTGATGCCGGTGACGATAGCCCCGAGGAAACCCGTGATAGCGATGAGCAGCAGAATCAGCTGCAGCGCCTCCAGGGTCATGGATGTAAACGTCATGTCCTGTTTGAGGACGATCA
>DXFZ01000030.1 GCA_019114175.1 Candidatus Corynebacterium gallistercoris | reverse complement strand
CGGAGAAAGAACCTGGCGGACTGGGAGACCACGCCCCACAAGGCGGCCAACGTCTCTGCATCGAGATCCCGGGGAGCGGCCCCGCCCCTCCCCCGCCGAGCATCCTCATGGTGGACGAAGTTCTCCGCGGTGTTGACGAAGCGATCCGCAAGGCGCATAGGGTTCCACACCGGCGGCCCGCTGCGGAAAGCCTGCACCAGCTGCTCGTAGGGGCGCTGGCGGTAGGACTCGGTGACCTTAGCAAGGTGGCCTGATGCAGCGGAGATGAACATCCCCGCCGCGGCGTCCGGGCGATGCTCGCGCAGCACCAGGTGCACGGCCAAGTCAAGGGTTGACCAGCCTTCACACAGGGTGGGCTCATGGGGACCTGCAGACAAAAGAAAATCCGCCAGCGCCTGCCGCTCGGATTGAGCTACAGTGCGTTGGCGGGAAGCTGGGGAACTAGACATACTCCCCAGCCTAGCGAGAAGCCGTGCGGCTTAGACAGATGGGCGGGAATCTTCCTCGTCCAACTCCTCCACGATCTCGCTGGTCATCGGCACAACAGTTGGCACGATGAACGGCTTACGCTTCCACTTGGTCTCAATTAGCTTGCCGACCTTGCGGCGGATAGCCTGTGCCATGCGGTACGGGTCATTCTCGCCCTCACCGGCCAGATCCATCATGATGTTACCCACCATGTCACGGATCTCCTTGAGCATGTCCTTCGCGTCATCGGAGAAGCCCTTGGCCTGGACGGACGGAGCCTCCAAGGGCCGGCCCGTGCGGTTGTCAATGACCACGGTGACGGACAGCAGGCCGCCCTCGGACATAGCAGTGCGGTCTTCCAGCACCTCAGAGTCAATGTCACCCATGCGCAGGCCATCGACGTAGAGGTTACCCACGGTGATTTGGCCGACAACCTTGGCGTGACCGTTGTGGAGGTCAACCACAACACCGTTTTGCGCCAGTGGGACGTTGTTCGGGTTCACGCCGGTGCTGATGGCCAGCTCCTTGTTGGCTCGCAGGTGGCGCCACTCGCCGTGCACAGGCATGACGTTGCGCGGGCGTGCAGCGTTGTAGAGGAACAGCAGCTCGCCGGAGTAGCCGTGGCCGGAGGTGTGGACCTTTGCGTCACGGCCGGTGATGACAGTGGCGCCAATCTGGCTCAGCATGTTGATCACACCGAAGACTGCTTCCTCATTGCCTGGAACCAGGGAGGAAGACAGGATGATCAAGTCACCATCGCGCACGGTGATCTGGCGGTGCTCGCGACGGGCCATGCGGGACAGGGCGGCCATCGGCTCACCCTGGGTGCCCGTGGTGATGAGAACCACCTTGTGCGGAGCCATCTTCGCCGCCTCATCCATGGTCACCACGGTGCCGCGCGGGGCGTTCAGGTAGCCCATGCGCTCGGCGATTTCCATGTTACGGATCATGGATCGGCCGTTGAAGGCCACCTTGCGGCCAGCGGCCACAGCGGCGTCCACGGCGGACTGCACGCGGGAGACGTTGGAGGCGAAGCTCGCGATGATGACGCGCTGCTTAGCATCGCGGACCAAACGCTTCAGCGTTGGTGCGATCTCCGCCTCGGAGCCAGACACGCCAGGCGTGGTGGCGTTGGTGGAGTCACAGAGGAACAGGTCAATGCCCTCATCGCCGAAGCGGGACAGTGCCGGGAGGTCGGTGGGGCGGCCATCCAGCGGGGTCTGATCCAGCTTGATGTCACCGGTGTGGACCACCAGGCCGGCACCGGTCTTCAGGGCGATGCCCAGGCACTCCGGGATGGAGTGGTTGACCGCGAAGAAGCGGATATCGAAGGGGCCGCGGTTCTCGTGGGAGTTCTCGTCCACCTCGATCAGCTTCGGGCGCTGACGGTGCTCCTGGGTCTTCGCCGCGATGAGGGCGCAGGTGAAGCGGGAGGCGATGATCGGAATGTCAGCGCGCTGCTTCAGCAGCCACGGGATCGCACCAATGTGATCCTCGTGGCCGTGGGTGACCACGAGGGCTTCCACGCGATCCCACTTGTCTTCTAGGTAGGAGAAGTCAGGCAGGATCAAATCCACGCCCGGCTCGCCGGAGCTCGGGAAAAGCACACCACAGTCGATGATAAGCAGCCGTCCTTCGTACTCGAAGACGGTCATGTTGCGGCCGATCTCGGAGATACCGCCCAGTGCCACGATGCGCAGGCCACCCTTGGGGGCCTTCGGTGGCTTGGGGAGGCGCTGCGTTAGGTCAGCTCCCTGCATGGCCTTCAGCGCGCCCTTGCGGCGGTCGTCGCCGCCACGGCGATTGTTGTTGCGGCCACCGCGGTTGTTGCCGCCATTGTTGCGGCCACCGCCCTTGTTGTTTCCGTTGCCCCCGTTATTGCGGCTATCGCTGCCGTTCTGGGAATTCTTCTGGCCGCCGCCATTGTTGTTTCCCCCGCCGTTGTTGCGGCCACGCCCGCGGGCGCGACGGTTGCGGTTGCGGTTGCCCCCGGACTTGTTGTCATTACCACCGTTGTTGTCAGCGCTGTTGTCGGCAGAGTTGCCGTTGTCAGCGCTATTGCCAGCGGTGCCACCGTCATTAAAAACGGTC
>DXFZ01000029.1 GCA_019114175.1 Candidatus Corynebacterium gallistercoris | reverse complement strand
CCTGGGCATCCGCCCAGAGTTGCTGCCGAAGGCGGAGGCCCGCAACGCGTCCGGGCTGGTGGATGTGTTCCCCGCCCATGATCCGGACCTCGATGTGGTGGACCGGGTGCTGCTCCCACGGGCGGATATCGCTACGGACGTGCTGGTCGATGGTCTCATTGACTTGGGCTGGGACGTGGATGACGTGGTGGCTTACCGCACCGTGCGGGCGGCGCCTCCCAGCCCGGAGGTGCGGGACATGATCAAGACCGGTGGCTTTGACGCAGTCTGCTTCACCTCCTCATCCACGGTGAAGAACCTGGTGGGCATTGCGGGCAAGCCCCACTCCCGGACGATCATCGCCTGCATTGGCCCCATGGCCGCGCAGACTGCCGAGGAACATGGGCTCCGAGTGGACGTGATGCCGGAGACCGCTGGTGTTCCCGAACTGGTGGACGCCCTGGCTGAGCACGTGGCGGACCTGCGGGCCAAGGGCCAGCTTCCGCCCCCTCGGAAGCGGAGGAGGAAGCGCAAGGCGGGGGCGTCGAACCAAAAATAAGCAGTGAGTAGCATGGTCTGCATGGATATCAATCGCAGACCACGCCGCTTGCGCACCAGCCCCGCGATGCGCAACTTCACCGCAGAAACGGACCTGAATCCCAACCGTTTCGTCCTGCCCATGTTCGTGGCAGATGGCATTGACCAGCCCAAAGATATTTCCAGCCTGCCGGGCGTGCAGCAGCACACCTTTGACTCCCTGCTCACGGCAGTGGAGGAGGCCGCGGAAGCTGGCGTGGGGGCAGTGGATCTGTTCGGCGTCCCGAAGCCGGAAGATAAGGATGCCACGGGAAGCGCGGGAACCACGGCCGAGGGCGTGCTCAACCGCGCGATTGACGCGGTACGCAGCCGGTTCGGTGACGACATCCTGGTGATCGCCGATACCTGCCTGGACGAGTTCACCGACCATGGCCACTGCGGCGTGCTGAGCGACCGCGGTGGGGTGACGGTGGTGGATAACGACGCCACGTTGGAGCACTACGCGGCCATGGCCGTGGCCCAGGCGCGGGCGGGTGCGCACATCGTCAGCCCTTCCGGGATGATGGACGGGCAAGTTCGCGTCATCCGCGAAGCTCTGGACATGGAGGGCTTTGAGAACGTGGCGATTTTGGCGTACTCCGCGAAATACGCCAGCGCCTTCTATGGGCCGTTCCGAGAGGCGGTGGGTTCCAGCCTGCAGGGGGACCGGCGCACCTACCAGCAGGATGCCCGGAACGTGCGGGAATCCATGCTGGAGACCCAGCTGGATATTGAGGAAGGCGCGGACATGGTGATGGTCAAGCCTGCCATGCCGTACTTGGATGTGCTGCGGGAGGTTGCGGACATGTCCCCGGTACCCGTGGCTGCGTACCAGGTGTCCGGGGAATACGCGATGATCTCCGCCGCGGCGCAGAACGGGTGGATCGATCTGGAACCGGCGATCATGGAATCCTTCTACGGACTATCCCGGGCCGGCGCGGACATCATCCTCAGCTACTGGGCGACCACGGCTGCGAAGCTTCTGCGGGCGTAAATTGGCCTGTCGCCGCCGCGTAGTAGTCTAGGCGGTGGTATGAAAAACGCACAGCCCACAAACCACACCAGCCCAGGTCAACCGCCCACGCAGCCCTCGGCTGCGCCGCAGCCACCCACCCCGCTCAAGATGGGGCGGAAGGACGGCCTGGCCAGCAGCTTCACCCAAGCGCCGGAGAACGTGCGTTATGGCGTGTGGGCGTGGCTTTGCGTGTCCGCGCTGCAGGTGCTCTCCGCAGTAGTGCAATACGTGGCAAACCTGGCCGATGGTCGGAGCCTGCGGCAGGAAGCGCAGCGGTACTTGGATGAGGGGCCGGCGTTCGGGCCAAGCATCAACGCGGAGTCCATTTCCGTGGAGTCTTTGGCCTCCATGCTCAACGTGTCAATGGCGGTGTTGATGGTGGCGGCCGCGGGAATCTGCGCGCTGTTGGCTCTGCGTGCCGGCCGTGGTGCGGTGTACTCCCGCATGTTCTTGAACGTGGGCTCTTTGTATCTGGGCCTGAGCGCGGTGCTGCTCGTCTTCTCTAGCCCGCCGGGGACCATGCCGGTGGGGTTTGCGCTGATTCTAGGCATCGTGTCCATCCTCTCTGGCGTGGTGGCGGTTGTTGGCATGTGGTTCATGTCCCGCCCGGATACTCGCGAATGGTTCGGGGTTCCCAGCGAGGCCGAGGTGGAGAAGTACCGGGAGGCCATGATGCGATTCCGCGAAGAGGAAAAGCAGCGCAAGGAGCTCAAGGACCACAAGGAAGCGGATAAGGAGCAGCAACGATGACGATGTTCCCGTCCATGGCCAGCAATGCGGATGACCCGAACCGCAAGGTGCAGCGCTGGCAACCGGGCGATCCCACGCCCCGCAGCGTCATCGGCGCCTTCGCCCTGATCCTGTTCATCGCCGTCTTTATGGTGGTCACGGGATTTTTCATGTTGACGGCGCAGTGGGACCGGCCACCGGCGGACGTGCAAGAGGCAGAAGCCATGGCTTTTGTGCGCAACAACGTCCGCATCCTCGGGGGCATCAACGTTGTGTTGGGTATTGCGCTGGCAGTGCTCGCCAGGGGAGTGCGCGATGGGTACCGCTCCCGGCGCCGCTGGGTGCTGTGGCTGGGGGTTCTGGCCATCTTCTTCCAGCTGGCCGGCTGGGTGTTCCAATTCACCGGCATGGGCCAAGCCCTGCTGGCCTTGGGTCTGGCGGTTGCTCTGTTACTCGCTTTCCGCCCAGCGGCCGACCCCTTCTTTGATGCGGGTCACCGGCTAGAACACGGTGGCGCCGGCGGGGCCGAAGGTGCCGGGCCGGGGGAAAACTTCGCGCGGGGTAATAATGGCTGACAAGCTGACCTGTAACAACGTGGACGAAGTCGATGAGGTCATCCTCCAAGCCCGCAAGGCCGCCCACGATGCCGGTTTCGATCTGAACTCCCGCGGGGAGGATGACCACGAGTTCCACCAGCGCCTCGCCCACCGCCAGGGGCGCAGCCTCACCAGCTTTTCCTACCGCCTGGAAGGTTTGGAATCAGCGGTGCAGGCCACCAGCATTCAGGATGAGCTGAACTCCATCCCAGGGGTGGAGGCCACCGTGGTGTACTCCACCAACATGGCCTGGATCTCCGCGGAAGATCACGTGAGCCCGGATACTATCCAGACCACGCTCAAGGAGCACGGCCTGGATAGCTGGCTCACTGACTCCTCGTTGCGCCGCCGCTCCTCGCGGTTGGAGTTGGCGGACACGCGCCGCCGCATGCGCCGCCACGCGGAAGCCCACCGGAGGGCATGGGCCGCGGCCGAGCGCCGCAAGCGCCCTTACGGGCCGAAGTTGCTGCGCAAGCGGCCCAGCCCATTTGAGACCACGGAGGGCTTGCACACCGCCCGGGAGATGGTGACGAAGACCCGTTTGGTCATCGCTTTGCTCCTCGGCGCGCCGGTCGTTGCCATCCAGTTGGTGCAGGATTGGCAGTTCGATTACTGGCAGTGGGTCTGCATGGCCCTGGCCACGCCGGTTGTCACGTGGTGTGCCTGGCCCTTCCACCGTGCGCTGATCGGTGGCGCGCGCCGCGGCATGTCCGCGCTGGACGGTGCCAGCGCCTTCGCCGTGCTGTTGGCCTACATCTTCTCCGTGCTCATCCTGATCCTCACCCCAGCCGGGGACGTGGGGTGGAAGAGTTCCCAGATTCTCATGGCCGGGAGCTGGACCAATCCGTACACGCAGGATTCTATTTTCTTCGACGTCGCCTGCGGAGTCACCATCCTCCTGTTGTTTGGCAGGCTCATGTCCCGCCGCGCGGTCTTGCGCTCGAAATCCATGCTGAGTGCCCTGTCAGTGCAGGCCACGCGCGAGGTCACGGTGGTGCGGAAGAATCGCAAGTCTGAAGTGGTGAAGAAGCCCATCGCCATTGAGGAGATCCGCACGGGCGATGACATCGTCCTGGAACCTGGGATGATTGTGCCCAGCGATGGTGAGATCATCAGCGGCAAGTCCCTCGTGGACATGGGGCCCGTGGGTGGTCTGCACCGGACCGTTGAAGTCGCCGTGGGGGACCAGATTTATGCCGGTGCTCGGAACCTGGGTAAGCCGCTGAAGATGCGCGTCCACGCCACCGGGTCCTCTACCCGCCTGGCGGCCATGCACCGCTGGGTGATGAACGCCGCCCGGGACGAAAACCGCCTGGCCCAGCTGACCAACCGCACGGCTAGCCTGTTGGTGCCGTGGGCCCTGGTCGTAGCGGGCGTGGACTTCTTCGTGTGGTACGCCGCCACCGGCTCGTTGGACGCAGCGATGGCCACGGCCCTTTCGGTCCTCGTTGTGGTGGCCCCGGTGGCGCTGGCCATGTCCGGGCCATTGGCCCTGCGCCTGGGCCTGTGGAAGGCGGCTACTAACGGTGCGCTGCTGCGCGATACCACCACGATTCACTCCTTGGCGGAGATCGATTCCATCATCTTCAACCGCGTCGGCACGCTCACTACGGGCCCCATGCGGGTGATCGGGGTGACCCCGGCGAAGGGCGAGAACCCGGACCTGCTGCTCCGCGTCGCCGGAGCCCTGTCCCTAGAGTCCAAGCACGCAGTGTCCCGCGCCATCGTGCGGGCGGACCGTGAAGCTCGCGATGCGAACGCCGGTGGGGATTCTGTCCCGCACTGGATTGACGCCGGGGAAGTGACCATCACCAAAGATGGCACTTTCCAGGGCGTGGTGGACCTGCCGATCGATGGCGTGATGCGCCACGTCACTGCCAAGCTGTGGCGCCCGCGTGACTTGGGTGAGATCCGGGATTCCCGCTTGGCAGCCTCGGCCCTCTCCGGCGGCTCGCCGATCGTGGTCAGCTGGAAGGGCAAGGACCGGGGCGTGATTAGCCTGGCGGATAGCTTCAAAGACGATGCCCCGGCGGCGGTGGACAAGCTGGAGGACATGGAACTGGAGACGTTCATGCTCTCCCGGGACACCTACCCGGTGGCGCGCCGCATTGCCAATTCGCTCGGTATCTCCACCGTCTTGGCGGGCATTGCCCCCAACCGCAAGGAGGCCACGGTCCGCGGCCTGCACGCCCAAGGAACCCGCGTGGCCATGGTGGGCGACCGGGACATCATGGGTGCGCTCAAAGTGGCGGACGTGGGCATCCTCATGGGCAGCGCGGACAACATCGATGCCAACACCAGCAACGCCGCGGACGTGGTCTTGCTTCGCGAAGACGTGATGGCCATTCCGGAGACCATCAACCTCGTCCGCCACGTGCGCAACACCGTGGACTGGAACATCTGGCTCTCCTGGACGTACAACTTCACCGGCATGGTGTTGGCCGTGACCGGTGTGCTGAACCCGTTGCTGGCCACGCTGTTGATGCTCGCCAGCTCCGCGCTCATTGAGCGCCGCAGCGCACGGATCCTCAACCGCCACTACGCCCGCGCCACCATGCGCCGCACGCACTCCTGGCAGGGGTGGACAGAGAAACTGCGAGAGCGCAGGGAAGCCCGCGAGCAGGAAAAGCTACACGCAGCAGCCATTGATAATGCCCGTCAGGAAGTCATCCATGACGCACACAAGAAGGGACACAACTAGCATGAGCAACCACACCAACAGCAACCACACCAAAAGCCAGGCCGCGATGGACCGCGCCCGCACCCTCATCCCAGGTGGCGTGAACTCACCCGTCCGCGCCTTTGGTTCCGTGGGCGGCACCGCCCCTTTCATCACGAACGCCAAGGGTAGCCAGCTCCACGATGAGGACGGCAACACCTACGTTGACCTGTTCTGCTCCTGGGGTCCGATGATCCACGGCCACGCTCACCCCGCCATCGTGGAGGCAGTCCAGCAGGCCGCCTCCCAGGGGCTTTCCTTCGGTGCGCCCACCAGCCGGGAAGTGGACCTGGTGGAGGAGATCGTCAAGCGCACCAGCGTGGAACAGGCCCGCCTCGTCAACTCCGGCACGGAGGCCACCATGTCCGCCGTCCGACTGGCCCGCGGCTACACCGGCCGGGACAAGATAGTGAAGTTCGAGGGTTGCTACCACGGGCACGTGGATTCCCTCCTCGTCGCCGCTGGTTCGGGTGTTGCCACCCTGGGCCTGCCGGATTCCCCCGGCATCACGAAGGCCGCTGCCGCCGACACCCTCGTTGTGCCTTATGGCGATGCTGATGCCGTGCGTCAGGTGTTCACCGATCACCCGGGGGAGATCGCCGCGATCATCGTGGAGGGCGCGCCGGGCAACATGGGCACCGTCAATCCGGGCACGTTTAATGCGCAGCTGAAGGAGATCGCCCACGCCGATGGCGCGCTGCTCATCATCGATGAGGTGATGACCGGCTTCCGCGCCTCTCAGCAGGGATGGTTCGGTAAGGACGAGGTGGCCGGTGACCTCACCACCTTCGGCAAGGTGGTCTCCGGTGGCCTTCCCGCCGCGGCGTTCGGCGGACGCGCGGAGATCATGCAGCACTTGGCGCCAGTGGGGCCGGTGTACCAGGCGGGTACTCTTTCGGGTAATCCCGTTGCGGTGGCTAGTGGGTTGATGTCTCTTTCTTTGGCCGACGCCGCCACGTATGACCTCTTGGACGCCAATGCGCAGCGTGTGTCCAGCATCCTCTCGGACGCACTGAGCAGGCAGGGGGTGACCCACCACGTTCAGCGTGCGGGCAATATGTTTAGCTTCCGCTTTGCTGAAGGGGAGGGCCGGAACTTCGCGGACATGCAGGCCGCTGACACCTTCCGCTACCCGGCCTTCTTCCATGCCCTCCTGGAGGGCGGGGTCTTCGCCCCGCCAAGCGTGTTTGAAACCTGGTTCGTCTCCACGGCCTTGACTGATGATGACTTCCAGCGCATCGAGGACGCGGCAGACGCTGCGGCCAGCGCAGCTGCTGCAGCACAGGCGTAGTACTTGGGAGATTGCCGCCCTTCGGCGCTAGACTGGGCAACCATGGCAACAATCGTTCACCTGGTGCGGCACGGGCTGGTTCACAACCCGGAAAAGATCCTCTACGGGCGCCTGCCCGGCTATCGCCTGAGCGAGCGGGGGCGCAACATGGCCCACGCCACAGCGGCGGAGCTCGCTGACCATGACGTGGTGCATCTGGTAGCCAGCCCGTTGCAGCGTGCGCAGGAGACCGCGCGGCCATTTGCGGAGAAGCTGGGCCTGGAGATCACCACCGATGAGCGCGTGTTGGAAGCCGGCAACCAGCTGGAAGGTTTGCACATCAAGGGAGTACGCAGCGCGTTGTGGAACCCGAAGCGCTGGCCGATGCTGCGCGACCCGCGCATCCCCAGCTGGGGTGAGCCCTACAACGAGATTCGTGACCGCATGTGGGAAGCCATCGAGGACGCTCGTGTGGCAGCCCGGGGGCATGAGGCCATCATCGTGAGCCACCAGCTGCCCATCGTCATGATCCAGCGTGACGCGCAGGGGCTGCCCTTGGCGCACAACCCCGCCGCACGCCAGTGTGACCTGGCGAGCGTGACATCGCTGGTGTTCGAGGGCAAGGAATTGACGGACATTTTCTACGCGGAACCGGCGCAGGATATCTAATATGGCACCCGTAAAGTTGAAAGCTGTAGCGTCTGGTGTGATGGCGCTGGCCCTCACCACTGGCCTGGTGGCGTGTAGTGAAGAGAACACCGCGGGCACTGATGCCGTCGCCAGTGGCGGCACCTTCGAATTCGTCAGCCCCGGCGGGCAAACCAGCATCAGCTATGCCCCTGAAGAGCGCCAGGAGATCCAGACCTTCTCCGGCCCGGATCTCCTCGATGATTCCACCATCAGCCTTGATGATTTTGAAGGCCAAGTGGTGGTGCTGAACTCTTGGGGCCAGTGGTGCGGGCCATGCCGCAGCGAGTCCGACGACCTGCAGCGGGTCCATGACAAGCTCGGGGACCAGGGAACCGTTCTGGGCATTAATGTGCGCGATAACGTGCGGGAAAAGGCGCAGGACTTCGTCAAGGACAACGGGGTCACCTACCCTTCCATCTACGACCCTCCGTTCAAGACCGCGTTGGCGCTGGGCGGGGTTCCAGCCTCCGTCATCCCCACCACCATCGTCCTGGATAAGCAGCACCGTCCTGCGCACATCTTCCTCAAAGAAGTGACTGACCAAGAGCTCTGGGCGGCAGTGGAGCCCGTGCTCAAGGAGAACTAATGGACATTCTGGCCCTATCCGTCGGCCAAACCTTTGCGGATACGGCAGCTGCCGGGCCGCTGCTGCTGGCGCTATTGGCAGCCATGGCCGCTGGCCTGGTGAGCTTCGCCTCCCCGTGCGTGATTCCGTTGGTGCCTGGTTATATTTCCTACCTCGCCGGTGTGGTGGGCGCAGATACGGATTACACTAAGGAAGGCACCGTGGTGAAGGCGAAGAAGGGCCGGGTTGGAACCGCCGCACTGCTCTTCGTCGCGGGCTTCACGGTCGTATTTGTCCTCGCCACCGTGACCGTCTTCGGCGTGATCAGCGCCCTCACCCTCAACCAAGAACTGCTCATGCGGGTAGGTGGCGTGGTCACCATCGTCATGGGCGTGATTTTCCTGGGCTTCATCAAGCCGCTTCAGCGGGACACCCGCATGGCACCGAAACGGTGGACCACCATCGCTGGGGCTCCGCTGCTCGGTGGCGTGTTCGCCCTCGGCTGGACCCCCTGCCTTGGCCCCACCTTGGCGGCCATCATCTCCGTGTCCGCGGGAACCCAGGGCATGACCGCGGCCCGCGGGGTGCTGCTCATCGTGGCCTATTGCCTGGGGTTGGGCCTGCCATTCATCCTCGTGGCGCTGGGAAGCTCCAAGGCACTGACCGGGGTGGGCTGGCTGCGCCGCCACTCCCGCACCATCCAGATGATCGGTGGGGCCATGCTCATCATCGTGGGGCTATTGCTCGTGACAGGGCAGTGGGCGGTGATGGTGGACCACATTAGAGAAGCCTTCATCTCGGACACGACCTTGCCGATCTAGGCAGAACCGGCCCACCGATCAACATCCACACTCGTATAAGGAAGTAGACATGCTGACAACGCTGATGCGGCTGCCGAAGAAAGGCTGGCAGTGGCTCACCAAGATGAAGACAGCGCTCGTGCTGCTCTTCCTGTTGGCCATCGCCGCCATCCCCGGCGCATTGCTTCCGCAGCGCTCCCTCAATGAGGCCAACGTCATTGACTACATTGAGGCCAACGGAAAAACAGCGGAGGTGTTCGACAAGCTGGGGCTGTTCGATGTCTTCAGCTCCACCTGGTTTGCCGCCATCTACATTCTGCTGTTCATCTCCCTGGTGGGCTGCATTCTGCCGCGCAGTGTTGACCACTATAAAGCCCTGAAGAGCTCGCCGCCGCCGGCGCCCAAAATACTGGCGCGCATGCCGTATTTTGTTGGGGGTGACGTCGCCAACAAAAACATAAAAACCACTCTGCAGGAGGAATTCAAGGGGTGGAACGTCAACGTCCAAGAAAGCGACCGCACCGGCAACTGGTCCATGTCCGCGGAGAAGGGGTACCTGCGGGAAGCAGCGAACTTGGTGTTCCACCTCTCGCTGGTGGGCATCCTGATCGCCGTGGCGGCCGGGCGGATGGTGTACTACGAAGGCCAGGTCATCGTGGTGGCGGGCACGGAATCGGAGCAATCGCAGTTCTGCAATTCCGCCGTGTCCAACTTCGATTCCTTCCGCAATGGGCCGCTCTTTGACGGCACCGGCCTCACCCCGTTCTGTGTGAATGTGAAAGACTTCACCGCCGAGTACCTCGATAACGGCCAGGCGGTGCATTTCGAGTCCAATATTGACTACGCGGGCATCGAGGACGCATTCAAGCCCACCGAAGAATGGGATCACGAAACGCTGCAGGTCAACCACCCCTTGAGGATTGAGGGCAACCGGGTATACCTGCAAGGGCACGGCTACGCGCCGACCTTCACCATCACGTGGCCCAACGGGGAAAAGCGCACGGAGACGGTGCAGTTTAGGCCCGATGACCTCACCTACTTCCTGTCCTCAGGTGCCGTGCGCTGGGACCCGCCGGCGGGCATGTACCCGGACCTGCTGGAGCGCCGCCAGAACCAGATCAGCATCCAGGGCTTGTTCGCCCCCTCGGCGGAGTTCACCGGTGAGAACGGCACCATTTTGACGTCCAATTACCCTGCCATGCGGGACCCCGCGGTGGCCATCGACGTGTACCGCGGCGATACCGGGCTGGATGCTGGACGCAGCCAGAACATCTTCTCCCTAGACTCCGAGGCGCTGCACTCCGGGCAGATGCAGATGCTGGACCGCGTCAACCTGTCCGAAGGTGAATCCGTGCGGCTAGACGATGGCACGCAGATCACCTTTGACGGTGCCAAGGAGTTCGTCAACCTCCAGATATCCAAGGACCCGACCACCCCATGGGTGCTGGGATTCGCTGTGCTGATGCTGGTCTCCCTGGTGGGATCCCTGGCGGTGAAGCGTCGCCGCTTCTGGGTGCGCGTGATCCCGGTTGCCGGGGATGGCGATGACAATTATCACGTGGAGATCGCCGGCCTGGCCCGGACCGACTCCGCCGGTTGGGGCAAGGAATTCAACCGGCGTGCGGAACGAATCCTCGGACTCGAGGAAGAAGAGCTAGACGAATCCATCGACACCGGGGATACGGACTGGTCGGAGGACTTCGATGACGGCTTGGGGCACCGGGAGAATTAGGGTTAGATTAGAAGCATGATTGATCCGGAGCTTTCCCAGTACGCTGACTTGGCGTACCGCTCAGCAGAGGCAGTGTACCTGCTGGCCCTGGCTGTATCCTTGGTGTTCTATGGCATCATCCGCGTGGCCAATGACCGCCGGCGGGAGCGGGCGGAACAGTTGAAGCAGCTGCGGAAGGAGCCGGCACTGGTGGGGGCAGCCGGAGCGGAGGTCTCTTCCTCGGAGGAGTCTGCGGGTTCCACCATTGACCCCGATGTGGAGTCCCAGCTCCCTGAGCGCCTCCAGGCGGACAACCTGCGCCGCCAGGTGGAGCGCGCGGACAAGCTGGGTGGAATGGCCCAGGCGCTGGTGTGGCTGGGTGTCATTCTCCACGCCACCTTCGTGATCCTGCGCGGCGTGGCAGCGGGCCGCTTCCCATGGGGCAACCTGTTTGAGTACGTCGCAGTGGTCACCCTGTTCACCATGGTCATCGCGGCGGCCGTGGTCCGCCGCAAGTCCATGCGCGTCATGTGGCCCTGGATCCTCACCCCCGTGGTTCTGCTGCTGTTCTACGGTGGCACGAAGCTCTACGCGGAGACCGCGCCCGTGGTGCCCGCGCTGAAGTCCTACTGGTTCCCCATCCACGTCTCCGTGGTCTCTATCGGCGGCGGCATCGGCCTGATCTCCGGCATAGCCTCCATCATGTACCTGGTCCGCCGCGCGCAGCCGAAGGGCAAGGAAAAGGGCATCCTGGGCGCGATCGCGGGGCCTCTGCCGCAGGCCTCCAAGCTGGATGCGCTTGCGTACCGCACCGCCATCTGGACCCTGCCGATCTTCGGCCTGGGCGTGATCTTCGGCGCCATCTGGGCGGACGCCGCGTGGGGCCGGTTCTGGGGCTGGGATCCCAAGGAGACCGTGAGCTTCGTGACCTGGCTGCTCTACGCCGGCTACCTCCACGCCCGCGCCACCCCCGGTTGGCGTGGTCCGAAGTCCGCGTGGATCAACGTGCTCGCCTTCGCCACCATGGTGTTCAACCTCTTCTTCATCAACATGGTGGTCTCCGGCCTGCACTCCTATGCCGGGCTGAACTAGCATGCGGGAGTTCTCCACGGTTCTGGTCACCGGCGGGGCGGGGTTCATTGGATCCAACTTCGTCCACACCTCGCTGGCCCGCGGTGTAGATGTTGTTGTGTTCGACGCCCTCACGTACGCCGCGAACCTCTCTAATTTCCGGGACGATTCCGGGGTGGAGCTGTCCGAACGCTTCCCGGAGCGGTTTGCCCTGATCGAGGGTGACGTGGCCGATCCCCACGCGGTGGACCGTGCTGTGGCGCACGCGGTGGACCGTGCGGGCGACCCCGCCAAGGTTGCCATCGTCCACTTCGCGGCGGAGAGCCACAACGATAATTCATTGCTGGACCCCGGCATCTTCGCCCGCACCAACGTGGAGGGCACGGTCAACGTCGCCCGCACAGCGGTAGCCCACGGGGTGCACCTGCACCACATCTCCACGGACGAGGTCTTCGGTGACCTGGCCTTGGACGACCCCGCCCGGTTCACCACCGATACTCCCTACAATCCCTCCTCCCCCTACTCGGCCTCCAAGGCCAGCGCGGATCACTTCGTCCGCGCTTTCGTGCGCTCGGCCGGCCTTAAGGCGACCATCTCCAACTGCTCCAACAACTATGGCCCGCGCCAGCATCCGGAGAAGTTCATCCCCCGGCAGATCACCGGCCTCATCGAAGGGCGGAAGCCCCGCCTCTACGGGGTGGGGGATAATGTCCGGGATTGGATCCATGTGGATGACCACAACACGGCCGTGTGGGCAATCTTGGAGCGTGGTGAGGTGGGGAGCACGTATCTCATCGGCGCGGACGGGGAGCGCTCCAACAAGCAAGTAGTGGAGGATCTGCTGGCCGCCTTCGGCCGACCGCAGGATGATTATGTGCACGTCACGGACCGGCCGGGCCATGACCGGCGCTATGCCATCGATCCCAGCAGCACCCGCGCGCTGGGATGGGCACCGGTCTACACCGATTTTGCCCAGGGGCTGGAAGAAACAATCCAGTGGTACGCCCACAATGAGAGTTGGTGGGCGGAGGCGCGGGGGGCGTCGGAAAAGAAATATTCCACCACTGAACGGGAGCTATAGCTCCTGGGTGTGCAGATCCTTCGGGGTGCGCGCCAGTGCCAGCAGGGAGATGGCACATAGGATCATCAGGTAGATGCCGATGGACCAGGTGTGGCCCGTGCGGGAGAGCAGCATCTGGGCGATCATGGGGGCGAAGGCGCCGCCGAGGATGGAACCCAACGCATAGCCTACGGACACGCCGGAGAAGCGAATATCGCGCGGGAACAGCTCCGCGTACATGGCGGACTGCGGGCCGTAGCTTAAGGCCAGGCCGGGGATCATGAGCAGCAGTGCCATGGCGAACCAGATGACGTTCGCGGTATCGACCAGCATCCACACGGGGATGATGAGCACGAACAGCAGCACGTAGCCGATCATGAAGGTCTGCCGGCGGCCAATCTGATCGGAGAGCTTACCGGACCACAGGGTCATGGCGGTCCACGCGATGGCCGCGAGGATCACGGAGAGGAAGACGTGGTTCTGGTTCAGGCCCAGCGTCTTGGAGGCGTAGGAGCCGAAGAAGGCGATGACCATGTAGCCGCAGGCGTTGTTGGCGGCGAAGATGAGGGCGGCCTTGATGACCAGCGGGGAGTGGTTCTTCAACAGCACACCGAGGGGCGCCGAGGATTCCTCTGCGCGCTCGCGGATCTCCTCAAACACGGGGGATTCGGAAACCTTCAGGCGCACGATCACTCCCACGGCCACCAGCACGAGGGAGACCACGAAGGGGATGCGCCAGGCCCAGTCCATGTAGGCATCGGTGCCGAGGGTGGCGGTGAGGATGAGCAGCACGCTGGTGGCGAACGCGAGGCCGAGTGGCACGCCGATCTGCGGGTAGGCGCCGTACAGTCCGCGCTTGTTCCGGGGCGCGTGCTCCACGGCCAGGAGGGCAGCGCCGCCCCATTCGCCGCCGGCGGAGAAGCCTTGGAGGATGCGCAGCAGGATCAGGACGATGGGGGCGGCGATGCCCCAGGTGCCGTAGGTGGGCAGGATGCCGATGGCTGCGGTGGCCAGGCCCATGAGGATGAGGGTGCCGGCGAGCACGAGCTTGCGGCCGTACTTGTCACCCAGGTGGCCGGCCACGGCTGCGCCCAGGGGGCGGAACAAGAAGCTGATGCCGAGGGAGGCCCAGGAGATGATCTGCGCCAGCGTCTCATTGTCTTCGCCCAGCGGCTTGAAGAATTGGGCGGCGAAGATGAGGCCCGCGGCCTGGGCGTAGATGAAGAAGTCATACCACTCGATGGTGGTTCCGACCAGCGTGGCGCTGAGGATGCGGCGTTCTTCCTTGCTGGTGGCCTTCTTCGTTTTTTTGGTTGCGACGGCGCCGCGGTGGCCCTGCGGCGGCTGTTGTGTAGGCGATGGCTCCGAATGTGCAGACATGAGGCAAGAATTTATCATCTTAGAAGCTCTTATGTGGAAAAACTG
>DXFZ01000028.1 GCA_019114175.1 Candidatus Corynebacterium gallistercoris | reverse complement strand
GTGACCGTGACTGGGGACGCGGGAGAACTGCTGCTGTGGCTGTATGGAAGGGAAGCCGCCGCGCAGGTGACGGTGGAGGAGTCTGCGCCCGGTGTCGCGCAGCGCGTCGTCAAACAAGCGATATAGCTGTGGCGCGTGTTGCTGGTGTGATTCAGGGGGTGGGTGCGACTAGACTGTAGCCCATGTCTGTCTCCTCACGCCCCCGCAATGCCGGAAATCCAAGCCGCCCAGCCGCCAAGGCCGCCGCGGGGCGGCGAGGTTCCGGGGATTATAGCGATTTCGAAAGAACCGGCAGCGCCTTCAAGCCGGTGGGATCCTCCTTGGGATCCATGCTGGGGGGAGCAGCCCGGGGCATCGGTGGATTGACGCGCAAGGTCGTGCATTCCCGCCCGCACGCCGCTGCGGACGAAGTGGGAGTGATTGTGGACGATCAGGATGTCGATGACAAGGAGACTCCAACGCAGGTGATCCGCAAGAAGAAGGCCACCAAGCCTGCCCGTGCACCGGAGCCGGACGATGAAGCCGTTGAGGTTGACGATGACGACGAACCGCAGAACCCTGGGTACGTCCGGGTAGGAGGGTCACGCGATGGCGCGGCGCTGGCAGTTTTTGCGCTGGCGATCGTCCTTGCTGGTGCATTGTGGTTCGGCGTGGGTGGAACCATCGGTAGTGCGGTAGCCGGGGCCTTCACCTGGGTCATCGGCGCTGGCGCTCTCATCGTGCCCGTCGCCCTGGTGGGGTGCGCCTGGGTTCTCATGGTCGGTGTGGAGACCACCCAGCGCTCCCCGCGCCGGCTGGCGCTCGGCACGGGGCTCATCGTGGTCTCCATTCTGGGCATCGTGCACATCGTGGCCGGATTGCCTGAGACATCAGAAGGCAGGGCATCGGCCAGCGGTATGGTCGGCCACCTCATTGGCAGCCCCATGGCCATTGGTTTCAGCCCCTACATTGCGGTGCCATTGCTGCTCGTCGCCATCGTCTACGGTGCGCTGCAGCTTACTGGCATGACGTTTAGCCAGGTCACTCAGGCGGTCCGGCACTACCTTGGTTACGGCTTGGGCACCTCAGCCGGTGCAGATTCCACTGTTGTTGACGACGAGGATGAATACGGCCACGTCAACGAGGAGCTGGAGCGCCAGGTAGAAGGCCGCCCCGCACGCCGTGGAACCGCCCGCCCGGCGAACCGCCCCTCCGAGAGCGCGCAGGATATGCAGGCAACTCAGGCACGACCCTCCGGCCGGCCATCCCGGGTGCGCCCCAGTTTCGATTCCAGGGGCCAGGAGGAACCAGCCCAGCCCACCCCGATGGACAATTACCCGGTGGATGAAGCTGAGCCTCGCCACCAGGATGATGACCAGACCGCGACCCTCATTCTTGGTGCCAGCACCACTCCCACAGTGGAGGAAGGGGCGGCGGAGGTGGCGTCGCCGAAAAAGACCAAGCCTAGGTCCGCCCGACCGCAACCAATGGAGGACGTGGCCGAGCTGCTGGACGATGCCGATGACGAGCAACCCACCGACCCGCGGGAGGCGACCCGCCAGGCCATCCTGGCACGCAGCGCCGGCGCTGCGCAGGCGAGCGCGCCAGCCAAGGTGAACGCGACCGGCGAAGGCGCGCCCACCGAGCCCAAGCCACAGGATGAACTGGGCGACTATGCACTGCCGAGTGCCGACCTGCTCATCCCTGGCGAGCAACCGAAGACACGCAGCCAGGCCAACGACCGGATGATCGAGGCCATCAGCGACGTGTTCGAGGAGTTCAACGTGGATGCCCACGTGACGGGCTTCAGCCGCGGTCCCACAGTGACCCGCTACGAAGTCGAACTCGGTCCCGGCGTGAAGGTCTCCAAGATTACCAACCTGCAATCCAACCTGGCCTATGCCGCGGCGACCGACAACGTGCGCCTACTCACCCCCATCCCCGGCAAGTCCGCGGTGGGCATCGAGGTGCCGAACAGCGACCGCGAGATGGTGCGCCTCGGTGACGTGCTCCACGCCCCCAACGTGGAGGCGGACCCGGATCCGATGCTCATCGGCCTGGGCAAGGACATCGAGGGCGACTTCGTGGCGCACTCCGTGCAGAAGATGCCGCACCTGCTGGTGGCGGGTTCCACTGGCTCGGGTAAGTCCGCGTTCGTCAACTCCCTGCTGGTTTCCCTCCTCACGCGCGCCACGCCGGAGGAAGTCCGCCTGATCCTGGTGGACCCGAAGATGGTGGAGCTGACGCCTTATGAGGGCATCCCGCACCTGATCACGCCGATCATCACCCAGCCGAAGAAGGCTGCGGCGGCTCTGAACTGGCTGGTGGAGGAGATGGAGCAGCGGTATTTGGATATGAAGTCCAGCCGCGTGCGCCACATCAAGGATTTCAACCGCAAGGTGAAGTCCGGCGAGATCACCACGCCGCTGGGGTCCGAGCGCGAATACCGTCCGTACCCGTACATCGTGTGCGTGGTGGACGAGCTAGCGGACCTGATGATGACCGCGCCGCGGGAGATTGAGGAGTCCATCGTGCGCATCACGCAAAAGGCGCGCGCGGCGGGTATCCACTTGGTGCTGGCGACGCAGAGGCCTTCCGTGGACGTGGTCACGGGCCTGATCAAGACCAACGTGCCTTCTCGTCTGGCCTTCGCGACGAGCTCCCTGACGGACTCCCGCGTGATCCTGGACCAGGGCGGTGCGGAGAAGCTCATCGGCATGGGCGATGGCCTGTTCATCCCGCAGGGTGCCGGCAAGCCGCAGCGCATCCAGGGTGCGTTCGTCACTGATGAAGAGGTCTCCGCGGTCGTGGAGGCCGCGAAGGATCAGGCGGAGCCGAACTACACCGAGGGCGTGACCGAGGACAAGGCCGCCGAGGCGAAGAAGGACATCGATCCGGATATCGGCAATGACTTGGAGGACCTGCTGCAGGCCGTGGAGCTGGTGGTGACGAGCCAGTTCGGCTCCACTTCCATGCTTCAGCGCAAGCTGCGCATCGGCTTTGCGAAGGCCGGGCGACTCATGGACCTCATGGAGACCCGCGGAGTGGTGGGGCCATCTGAGGGATCCAAGGCGCGCGAGGTGCTGGTCAAGCCTGAAGAGCTGGAGACCATGCTCTGGATGATCAAGGGCGCGGATCCGGCGGAGGCGCCCAAGGAGGTTGAAGATGATGGCGACGGCCCCAGCGAGCCCGAGACTCGCATTGTCCAGGCCAACCCCAGCGCGGCTGGCGGGGCGTTCTAGGCGGTGTTTAATCATCCCCGCATGGCTCGTGTATTATTGCGGGGCATTGGAGGGGAGTATCCCACCGTCATCGTAATCACAGCATTGATCGTCAACACGGCTAGCTTCGGCTCCCGGTCATGCTGGTCCTGGTTGCCGCGCGTCAGCGTGGTGGCCTGGGCGGGAGAGACCTCCGGTCAATCATTAGTTTGTGTCCCTAAGTAGACCGGAAGGTAGCTTCGCATGGAAGTTAACGCATTGACGTGGATCATCACCATTGGGGTGATCGCAGGATTTTTTATTTTTGACTTTTATAGTCACGTCAAGACCCCGCACGAGCCCACGATGAAGGAGTCGGCTCTGTGGTCCCTGTTCTATATCGCCCTAGCTTGCTTGTTTGGCGGTTTCCTGTGGCTCACCTGGGGCGAGCCCGGCAATCCCCACCAGCACGGAATCGAGTTTTTCACCGGTTACGTGACGGAGAAGGCGCTGAGCGTGGACAACTTGTTCATCTTCGCTCTGATCATGACTTCTTTCCAGATCCCCCGGAAGTACCAGCAGAAGGTGCTGCTCATCGGCATCGCTCTGGCCCTGGTCTTCCGCGGTATCTTCATCGCCATGGGCGCGGCCGTGATCCAGGCCTGGTCCGATGTGTTCTACCTGTTCGGTATCTTCCTGCTGTGGACCGCCGCCAAGCTGGTGTGGGACGAATTCGCCGATAAGGAGGAGACGGATCCGCAGAACATGCTGGTGGTCCGGATGATCCGCAAGGTTGTGCCGGTGCACAATGAGTACCGTTCCGACCACCTGTGGTTCCGGGAAGGTGGCAAGTTGATCCTCACTCCTCTGTTCGTGGCATTGCTGGCGATCGGCTTCATCGACATTTTGTTTGCCCTGGATTCAATCCCAGCCATTTACGGCATCACGAGTGAGCCGTACATTGTGTTTACCACGAACGCCCTTGCGCTCCTGGGCCTGCGGCAGCTGTACTTCCTGCTGGATGGCCTCTTGGATAAGCTGGTGTACCTGTCCTACGGCCTTGCCGTGATCCTGGGCTTCATCGGCGTGAAGCTGGTGCTGCATGCGCTGCACGAGAATAACCTGGGCTTCATCAATGGTGGCGAGAATGTTGGTGTGCCTGAGGTGCCGGTAGAGCTTTCCCTCATTGTCATCGTGGGCGTGCTCGTGGTGACGACCGTGTTGAGCCTGACGGTGGGGAAGAAGAAGTATGCGTCCGAGCACGCGGAGCCAGCCGAAGGCTGAGTTGCTACGGGCACAGTAGTAGAATCTAAAGGCGTGCCTATGCCGCAGAAAAACACACCTGGAATGCAGCGCGTCAGCAGCTTTGGACGATTCGTGAGGCGCTTTAACCTGCCGAATGTCCTCACGAGTGTTCGCATTGCGTTGATCCCGGTGTTCCTGTGGCTCATTCTTACCTCGGGCGGGTGGGCTAGCGGGGGCTCAGATCTTGTTCATCGTTGGTGGGCATTGGTTGCTTTCGCAGCCTTGATGTTCACCGACCAGCTGGACGGATTCCTCGCCCGCAAGTACTCCGTCATCACTGATTTCGGAAAGCTTGCTGATCCGATCGCGGACAAGGCGTTGATGATTACTGCGCTGGTGAGCCTGAATATTTTGGGAGAACTGTGGTGGTGGGTCACCGCCATCATCGTTATTCGGGAACTGGGGATTACTGTGTGGCGCCTGGTTTTGGCGCGGCAGGGCAACGTGGTTCCGGCATCCCGCGGGGGCAAGCTGAAGACCGTGTTGCAAACTCTGGCCGTGGCTCTCTTTATCCTCCCGGTGGGTGGGATCATGGTCTGGGTCGCCGCTGTTGTCATGGCCCTGGCGGTCGTGCAGACGGTGGTGACCGGTGTGCAGTATATTCTCGATGCCCGCGCGGCTAATTAGAATCGGCTAAATTGATGAGCCACAGCAGTCAGCCGTTGGGCGAGCTCGCGCGGGATGTTATTGCGGCATTGCGGACAGCGGGTGAGACTGTAGCCTTCGCGGAGTCCCTCACGGCGGGACTGTGCACGGCCGCACTCGCGGACGTGCCGGGTGCCTCTGCCGTGCTCCGGGGCGGGCTGGTGGTCTACGCGACGGACCTCAAGGCCCGCTTGGCTGGGGTGGATCAAGTTTTGTTGGACACTCGCGGTGCCGTTGATCCCGAGGTTGCTCGTCAGCTGGCTGCTGGTGCAGCGCGTGCATGCGGTGCAGATTGGGGTGTGGGCCTTACCGGGGTGGCTGGGCCGGATCCACAAGACGGCCACCCGGTGGGGGAGGTGTATGTTGCCTTAAGGAGCGACTCGTGTCATGCCGTCCGTAGGTTAGATCTGGGCGAGAAATGCGATGGGGACGGGGTGGACCGAAGACGGTGTATTCGCGAGGCCGCGGTGAGTTCTGCATTTTCGTGGTTACTGCAGCGGGTTAACCAGTAGGCTGGCTGGGAACAATTGGTCAGGCTAGTACGTTGGAACAAGTGATGAGTCAACAAACTGTATTAACGGGTCCGAAGTTTGCGGAGCGGCCTGCGCCTTTGCTGCCTCCGGAGGAGCCTTTGCTGCGGGAGGCGCTGGGGTCAACCCTGCGGGACTACCGTGGCCAGAGTGGCTTTAGCTTGCGTGAGTTGGCCAGTTTGGCGAACGTGAGCCCGGGGTACCTTTCCGAGCTGGAGCGTGGGCGTAAGGAAGTATCCTCGGAGCTCCTCGCCAGCGTGTGCCACGCGATGGGAGTCAGCGTTGCCTCCGTCATTCTGGAAGCTGCATCGATGATGGCCCTCGACGCTGCAGCGGCGGAGCTGGCTGCGGATATGGCCTCCCGGGCTGGAGCTTAAGCGGCAGCTAAGCTGATAGAATATCGTTGTTTTGATCATTAATTCTGTGTGTCTGCGCGCCCGCCGCTGCGGATACGTAACCGACAGTGTGAAGGAGCTCGTGTCCCGACATGGCTAACCCATTTAGCAAGGCATGGAAGTACTTGATGGCGTTGTTTGACAACAAGATCGAGGAAAAGGCTGACCCCAAGGTCCAGATTGAGCAGGCGATTCAGGAGGCCCAGAAGCAGCACCAGGCTCTGTCCCAGCAGGCTGCCGCTGTCATCGGAAACCAGCGTCAACTGGAGATGAAGCTTAACCGCCAACTCGAAGAGGTGGAGAAGCTGCAGTCTAACACTAAGCAGGCCTTGACGCTGTCTGAAAAAGCCCGCTCAGAGGGCAACGCACAGAAGGCAACCGAGTATGAAAACGCTGCAGAGGCCTTCGCAGCGCAACTGGTGACCGCAGAGCAGTCCGTTGAGGACCTCAAGGCGCTGCACGACCAATCCCTGCAGCAGGCTGCTCAGGCGAAGCAGGCTGTGGAGCGTAACGCAATGCAGCTGCAGCAGAAGGCCGCTGAGCGGACCAAGCTGCTGAGCCAGCTAGAGCAGGCCAAGATGCAGGAGAAGGTCGCTGATTCACTGAACTCCATGAATGCTGTGGCGAATACCTCCACGCCGAATCTTGATCAGGTGCGGGAGAAGATTGAGCGCCGTTACGCCAACGCCTTGGGTCAGTCTGAGTTGGCACAGAACTCGGTACAAGGGCGCATGATGGAGGTTGAGCAGGCCGGGATTCAGATGGCTGGGCACTCTCGGTTGGAGCAGATCCGCGCCGAGATGTCTGGTGGCGCTCAGCCTCAGGCCATCGAAGGGAACGCGCAGCAGGCCTTGGGACAATCCGCGCAGCCAAACGTGTCTCAGGATGCGGTTGCTCAGCGGATGCGTGAGCTCCGCGGAGAGTAGATGCGGAGAACCGAGTTTGATCGGCTTGTAGAAGGGGAGTTCGGGGATAGCTTCGGTGCGTGGATCGGTTCCTCCCACGTGCTGAGCAGACTAGGGGGCACGGCCGAGGATTTAATTGAACAGGGTGCTGATCTTCGGGAAGTGTGGCTGGCGCTATGTGATGATTTTGAGGTTCCGCAGGATCGCAGGTTGGGGGAGGATATCTAGTTGGATCGGCTAAAAGTCCGCTCCGGCGTTTCGCACAACGATTCGAACATCTATTCGTGTATAGTGTGAGTTATGTTTGAGCTGTCTGTTCGGGCAACTATAAAACTTAGAGTGAACCTTTTCGGCTTCCGCGTGGTCTAACTATCACAAGGATGGTGATCACAGCGGGGTCTCACATCGCCTCACACAATGTAGAACGCTAGACGTACAAATCTCACAAAAGGAGAACGAGGAACTAATGCCTCCCAAGAAGAAGACCGGCGCAGCTGCTACTGGAAACGATCGGTCAAAGGCCCTCGATTTGGCCATGGCCCAGATCGAGAAGGATTTTGGCAAAGGCGCCATCATGCGCCTGGGCGACGACAAACGCCCTCCAATTCAAGCAATCTCCACGGGCAACATCGCCATCAACGTGGCCTTAGGAATTGGTGGCTTCCCCCGCGGGCGTGTGGTGGAGGTCTACGGCCCAGAGTCTTCCGGTAAGACTACCGTTGCTCTGCATGCTATTGCCGAGGCTCAGCGTGCAGGTGGCATTGCTGCGTTTATTGACGCTGAGCACGCATTGGATCCGGAATACGCCCGAGCCCTAGGTGTGGATACTGATGCCTTGCTGGTGTCCCAGCCAGATACCGGCGAGCAGGCGCTCGAAATCTCGGACATGTTGATCCGTTCCGGTGCTATCGACCTCATCGTGGTGGACTCTGTTGCGGCTTTGACGCCCAAGGCGGAAATCGATGGTGACATGGGCGATTCCCACGTTGGTCTCCAAGCGCGCCTCATGAGCCAGGCGCTGCGCAAGATGACGGGTGCGCTCTACCAAACCGGCACCACGGCCATCTTCATTAACCAGCTGCGTGAGAAGATCGGCGTAATGTTCGGGTCCCCGGAGACTACGACGGGTGGTAAGGCCCTGAAGTTCTACGCGTCCGTGCGTTGCGATATTCGCCGGATCCAGGCGCTCAAGGACGGCCAAGATGTGGTCGGTAACCGCACCCGGCTCAAGGTTGTGAAGAATAAGGTCTCCCCGCCGTTCAAGATCGCGGAGTTCGACATTCTGTATGGCGAGGGGATTTCCCGCGAGGGGTCGATTATCGACCTCGGCGTGGAAGCCGGGATCATCAAGAAGTCCGGCGCGTGGTTCACCTATGACGGGGATCAGCTGGGGCAGGGCAAGGAAAAGGCTCGGGACTACCTGAAGAATAATCCGGACATTGCCACCGAACTGGAGGACCGGATCATGCGCGAGCTTAAGGTTGGCAAGTACGCCAACCTGAAGGATGAACCTGCGGACCAGTCCGGTGCCGAGGATAAGCCGATTGATCTGTCTCCGAGCTTCGATGATGACGAGGATGCCTAGGCAGAACCCACCCACGGAGAAGCTGAAGGCGCTCAAGGATGCGCTGGAGAATTACCAGCCAGGTAGCAATGCCATTGTGGACCGGCGATTGGAAGAGGCACTGGCACCGATCAGTGCCAAAGCCGCACGGCTGGTGAACCATCGCCCCCGGTCTGAGTATGAGCTCCGCCAACGTCTCCTTCAAGACGGCGCGCAGCCCCACTTCGTGGACCAGGTGATTGAGCGTTGCCGGAACAATGGAATGCTCGATGACGAGGTTTTCGCCAGCGAGTGGGTCCGTCAAAGGCAACAGAATCAGAAGAAGTCCGTGGCCATACTGCGCCAGGAGTTACAGCGCAAAGGGGTGGCAAGCCACACTATTGAGACCGCGCTCGATCAGGTGGATGATCAGGCTCAGGCGGAGATTCTCGTTGAGCTAGTCAACAAGAAAGCCGGCACCATCTCCGAGGTGCCGGCTGACCGGAAAGAATATGACAAGCTGTTGCGCCGTGTCGCCGGGGTGGGGGCTCGCCGCGGTTTCCCGCCCACGCAGGTGATGCAGGCGGCAACCGAGGCGTTGGACCTCCGGATCGCGGAGCTGAGGCAGGCTGGTGGTTAGACGTGCTTTTCTAGCACGTCGCCAAGCCCACCAACGTTGTCCTCAACGATGCTGGCCACCTTGCCACGCACAGGCTTGTAGACCTTCTGCAGGGCCTGATTGTTAACAGACTCTGCCTTCTTATCAGCGGTTGCCAAGACCTTCTCCGCAACTTCCTGGCGGTGCTGGCCGAGGAAGTCTCCGAAAGATCCCTCACCGGAACCCTGGTATTGCTCCCAATAGGGCTCCAGCTCTTGAGCAATATCCGGCAACAGGCGGTCTGCTGCCTTGGAGGTGATGGAACTATCCACCTTCTTGGCCGCTGCGTATGCGCCTTTGACTAGCTTGCCACTCAAGCCCGACTGGCCTTCCACGGTGACCTCGACAAATGCTGCGAGGTCATCGGCAGCCGCCTGGCGGTGCGCGCCGGTCAGAGAATCAACGAACTGTCCCATAGTGACTTCCTTTCAGAGACGCTTCTATTCGTAGGTATTGCGCAGATCCCGGTGCGCGGGATCATGCCAATCCACATTAACCTCATCCTTGGTTTCCAGCCCCACGTCCTTCTGGTGCGGTACCTTGGCCACGATATTGCGGCGGGCACGGCCCGCGCGCAGCTGCGTCTCGATGCGTTCAGCCAGCCTGGAGAGCGCGTAGTTGAGCAGAATCATGATGATCGCGACCACAACCATGGCTGCCAGGTAGTTGCGGTACCAGCTTGCCGCCTGCAAGGAGGAGCGAACAACTTCCACGTAACCAATGAGGTAGCCGAGTGCGGAGTCCTTCAGCGCAATCACCATCTGCGAGATCAGGGCCGGCAGCATGGAGGCCACCGCCTGCGGCAGCAGGATCCGGAACATGGTCTGTGTGCGGGAAAGCCCCAGTGCCATGGCCGCCTCCTCCTGCCCGGCAGGGAGAGACTTGATGCCGGAACGCAGGATTTCCGCGATCACGGACCCGTTGTACATCGTCAGGCCGAAGACCACAGCGGCGAACGCCAAATGCTGGGTGGGAACCAATGCGTAGATGGCGAAGACTTGGTAGGCGAAGATCATGAGGAGCAGCACGGGGATGGCGCGGAAGAACTCCACGATCACGCCGCAGACCACCCGGATCGCACGGTTGTGGGCCAACCGGCCCAACCCAAGTGCGCCGCCGATGAGGAGGGCGAGGATGATGGAGAACACGGCCGCCTTGATGGTGCCCCACAGGCCGGGGAGGACATACGTCGTCCACATCTCCGAGGTGAGGAAAGGCTGCCACTTGTCGGCCTCAAACTGGCCATTGGCGTGCAGCCGGGAGCCGGCCGCGAGCGCGATGGCGGCGATGACCACGATCGTGACCACCGTGAGGATGCGGTTAGCCCGGATACCCTTGGGGCCGGGGGTGTCATAAAGAACTGTTGCGCGTGCGGACATTAGCGCTTCACCGCCAATCGCTTGCCGGCCGCACCGAACAGCAGTCCGGTGGGGAGTGTGAGGATGATGAATCCCAGTGCAATGATGCCGAAGATGATAAACACCTGGTCGGCATGGTTTTCCACGCTGGACTTCATGAGCAGTGAGGCTTCGGCTACACCAATCACAGAGGCAATCGTGGTGTTCTTCGTCAAAGCAATGAGGGTGTTGCCCAGGGGAACAATGGCGCCGCGGAGCGCCTGGGGGAAGATGATGTGCCGGAAGTTTTGCATGAACCCAAGCCCCAGTGATCGGGCCGCTTCGGCCTGCCCAAAGGGCACAGTGTTGATGCCGGAGCGCAGGGATTCCGCCACGAAGGAGGAGGTGTAGAGGATAAACGCGAGCACCGCCAACCGGAAATTATTCTCGGTCGTAAAGGTCGGGCCTTCCGGAGCAAGCGTGATGTCCAAGTTGACGTACAGGCCCAGGGAGGCGAAAAGCACGATCAACGTCAGCGGCGTGTTGCGCGTGGTGTTGATGTACAGGGTGGCAATCGTGCGCAGGATACTCACGGGGGAGACGCGCATCGCGGTGAGGATGGTGCCGAGGATCATGGAGCCAACCGCAGACCAGAAGGTCAGCTTGATGGTGGTCCAAAATGCTGGCCACAATTCGGGGGCCAAATCGGCCCAAAGTTCAGCGTTCATGTGGGTGGGATCCCTCCCTTCTACTTATCGAGGAATGACAGGTCGCCGATGGCTGGTTTGTCACCCGGTTGGATCGCGTCACCCAGGTTTTTCTGGATGATCTTGTCGTACTCGCCCGAATCGTGCATCTCGTTCAATGCTTCGTTAATTTGGGCGACGGCCTCCGGCTGCCCCTTGGCAACACCGATTCCGTAGTTCTCATCGGTCCAGTAGCTACCGTCTTCATTCTTGAGCTCCACGACCTTCATTTGCCCCGGGTATTGCTCGGCGAATCCAGCGAGAATCGTGGCGTCCGTTGACAGGGCGTCCACCTTGCCGCGGGATAGTGCCTCCACGCAGGCGGAGTAGGTATCGAACTCTTGGAGCTGGACTTCTGGCAGGGCGTTCTTGATCTTCTGGGCCGGGGTGGAGCCGGTGACCGAGCACACCTTGGTGTCTGCGTTCATATCCTGCAGCCCATTGATCGTGTCATTTTGCCGAACCAAGATTGCCTGGTGCGTCACCAGGTAGGGCCCGGCGAAGTCAACAGAACGGTAGCGCGATGCGCTGATGGAGTAGGTGGCGGTGATCATGTCCACCTCACCGTTGTTGATCAGCGTTTCGCGTTGTGCCGAAGGGGTTTCGCGCCACTTGAGCTTGGGCTCGGCCCACCCGTTCTTCTCGGAGATGTACTTCACCACGTAGCGGGCCACATCGGTATCGACGCCTTCGAAGTCTTTCGTGGGTGTGCGTACGCCGAGGCCAGGTTGGTCGAACTTGGTGCCGAGGATCACCTCGCCACTTTCGATGGAGTCCAGTACGCTGCGTGCCTCGTTGGTGCCGCAGGATGCAAGTCCCGCTGCGGAGGCGACGACGGCGACGGCCGCAGTGAGTGCTTTAGCCCATGTGCGTGGGGTGTTGGTTGCTGTCATTGGCTTCCACGTCCTCCTAGTGGCCGAGAATCTTGCTGAGGAAGTCCTTGGCGCGGTCAGACTCAGGGTTGTTGAAGAAGCTTTCTGGGTCCGTGTCTTCCACGATGCTGCCTTCAGACATGAACAGGATCCGGTCAGCGGCCTTGCGTGCAAAGCCCATCTCATGGGTAACGCACACCATCGTCATGCCGCCTTCTGCCAGGTCGGCCATGACATCGAGGACTTCGTTGATCATTTCAGGGTCCAGTGCCGAAGTGGGTTCGTCGAAGAGCATGACCTTGGGATCCATGGCCAGGGCGCGGGCGATGGCCACGCGTTGCTGCTGGCCGCCGGAGAGTTGGGCGGGGTACTTGTCCGCTTGGGCGGCAATGCCCACGCGCTCGAGGAGTTCTTCCGCGCGCTTTTTCGCCTCCGCCTTGGACTGCTTACGTACCTTCATCGGGGCCAGCGTGATGTTGTCCCGGATAGTCATGTGGCTGAACAGGTTGAACTGCTGGAACACCATGCCAACTTCAGCCCGGAGCCGGGCGAGGTCCTTGCCCTCTTCAGGCAGCGTTTCGCCGTTGATCTTGATGGTGCCTTCATCAATCGTTTCCAGGCGATTGATCGTCCGGCACAAGGTGGACTTGCCGGAACCGGAGGGCCCTAGAAGAACCACAACCTGGCCGGCAGGGATCTCCAGGTTGATATCGCGCAGCGCGTGATAATCGCCGAAGTGCTTGTTGACCCCCTGGAGCGAGATCATCGAAGACTTAACTGTGTTATCTGACATAGTGGGAACATTAATGCATTCCACGTCACTTCCTTGAATGCCCAGGTCGGCGAAACGAGTTTTCGTGTTGTCCTTGACTGGCAGGTAGGATCATGTAGCTGTGACGAGTACGATTTCCACAGCTATTGACACCAGCAAAACACCACGTAGTTACGAGGTTCGCACCTTCGGCTGCCAGATGAATGTGCACGATTCTGAGCGCCTGTCTGGTCTGTTGGAGGAATCTGGATATGTTCCCGTCCAGGAAGGCAACACGCCCGATGTCGTGGTGTTTAACACCTGCGCTGTCCGTGAAAATGCAGACAAGCGGCTGTACGGAACCTTGGGCCAAATGAAGGCCATTAAGGATAATCACCCCGGTATGCAGATTGCCGTCGGTGGTTGCATGGCGCAAAAGGACAAGCAGACCGTGGTGGATAACGCGCCGTGGGTGGACGTGGTCTTCGGCACCCACAACTTGGGATCCCTGCCCACCCTCTTGGAGCGATCGGCGCACAATGAGCGGGCTGAAGTGGAAATCGTCGATGCTCTGGAGGAATTCCCTTCAGTGCTGCCGGCCAAGCGGGAGTCCGCCTACGCAGGGTGGGTCTCGGTCTCCGTGGGCTGCAACAACACGTGCACTTTCTGCATCGTCCCATCGCTCCGAGGCAAGGAACAGGACCGCCGGCCAGGGGAGATCTTGGCTGAAGTGAAGGCACTGGTGGACCAGGGGGTGTCTGAAGTGACGCTCTTGGGCCAGAATGTGAACGCCTATGGCGTGAATTTCTCGGACCCGGAACTGGAGCGTGACCGGGGAGCCTTCGCCAAGTTGCTGCGCGCATGCGGGGAGATCGAAGGCTTGGAGCGGCTGCGTTTTACCAGCCCTCACCCGGCGGAGTTCACCGATGACGTCATTGAGGCCATGGCAGAGACCCCCGTGGTGTGCCCGCAGCTCCACATGCCATTGCAGTCTGGTTCAGACAAGGTACTCAAGGACATGCGCCGCTCCTACCGCTCCAAGAAATTCTTGGGGATCCTGGACAAGGTCCGCGAACGAATCCCGCACGCCTCCATCACCACGGACATCATTGTCGGCTTCCCCGGCGAGACCGAGGAAGACTTCCAGGCCACGCTCGATGTCGTGGAAAAAGCACGTTTTACCAGTGCATACACGTTCCAGTATTCGCCGCGCCCGGGTACCCCTGCGGCGAGTATGGAAGGTCAAGTTCCAAAGCACGTGGTGCAGGAGCGTTACGAACGCCTGCTGGAGGTTCAGGAGCGGGTGAGCGAGCAGGAGAATCAACGGCTCATCGGAACAGTTCAGGAGCTGCTGGTGCAGGCCGGCGGTGGCCGCAAAAACGATCAGACCAAGCGCATGTCCGGCCGGGCCCGGGATGGTCGCCTCGTCCACTTCGCCCCAACTGGTGAGATCCGCCCGGGCGATATTGTAGAGGTGGAGATCACAGGCGCAAGCCCCTATTTCCTCATTGCCGATGGGGGTATCCTCACCCACAGGCGGACCGTGGCAGGAGACATGACTGCTGCGGGTTGTACCCCCACGACCGCTCCCGTTGGCGTGGGTCTAGGCCTACCAACCGTGAAGAAACCAGAAGAATCAACCACCACTGCGGCCACGGGCTGCGGAACCGGAGGATGCTGCGTTGAGTAATACCAGCCAGCCCACAGACAAACTCGCCGCCTACCGCCACGACCTAGAGGGGGCGGAGCGTCAAGCGGCCAAGCAAGTGGATTACTCCCGCCACCTGCCATTCATGGCCCTGGGCTTGATGATCCCGCTCATTGGCTTGTTTATGCCGCACTCCGGCCAGGTGCACGGTTACGATGTGCTGTTTTTCAGCCCCACCGCAGAAGCCTTCGGTACGACGAAGCCGGAACGCATCTACGCGTGGCTATGCGTCACAGCGCTGCTGTTGACCGTCGGCACGATTGTGTCGCGATCCTGGCTGGTGGCCTGGGTGAACTGGGCGTTCGCTGGCGTTGCATGGTGGTATAGCGTGTTCGCGATCTGGATGCGTCAATCCCGCCCCGTCACCGATCCCGGCGAGGGACCTGCCTTCGGGCTCATCATGTGCCTGATCGGCCTGACCATCCTGTTCATCACCATGTCCGGGGTGATCTTCAAGCGCAATCCGCTACAACTCGCACTGGCGAAAGCCAGGAGGGAAGAAGTCTCGCGGGACGAGGAAGCCCTTCGCGCACAACAGCGCCTGCGAACCGGGATTGAACCGCGTGAAAACGCCGTGATTGAAGACGACCGCCGCGCTCGCGCCAAGGCGCGGCGCGAAAGGCGCCAGGCTGACTAGTTCTCTAGCGCCTGCTCCGCGGCCTCGGCCCATTCGCGCCACTGAGCAGCCTGCTCGGCAAGCTTCTTCGCTTGACCGGCTTTACCTTGTGCTTCCGCAGCGCGGGCATCCGCCTCGAGCTGTTCCACCTTGCTGCGGAACTGAGCCACGCGAGCCTGCGCCTCTGGGTCAGTCTTCCGCCACTGCTCATCTGCGGCATCAGCAACGCGAGCCTCTAAAGCCCCGATCTTGTCTTCAAACTCCTGCTTGCGATCGCGCGGGACGAAACCAATAGCATCCCAGGCATCCTGCAACTCGCGGAGATTCTGGCGGGATCGGTCAAGGCCATACGCAGCAGGGTCGATAAGCGGGGAGTAGTCATCGATGAGCTTCTGCTTGGCTTCCGCGTTGGCCGCGAATTCCTCGTCTAGCGCAGACTCATGGTTCTTCTTGGCAGCAAAAAACACGTCCTGTGCGGCCCTAAACCTTGACCACAGCTGATCATCAACGTCCCGAGGAGCCCGGCCTGCAGCCTTCCACTCCCGCATGAGGTCACGGTAAGCCCTTGAGGTCTCCGCCCAATCAGTGGAGTGTTGCAAGGATTCGGCCTTCTCAATGAGCGCTTCCTTGCGAACCCTCGCCGCGGCGCGCTGGCGGTCCAGATCATCAAAGTGTGCTTGCCGCCGCTCGTTAAAGGCCTTTCTACCTGCAGAAAAGATAGTATAGAGCTCATCGTCCGTTGTCTTCGGCACCCCCTTGAGGTTCCTCCACTCATCGACCATCTGCCGGAACCGATCACCGGTCTTCTTCCAGTCAGTGGATTCGGCGCCCAGCTTTTCCGCCTCCGCCGCCAGGTCCCGCTTCTTCTTCTCCGCCTGGGCAGCGTGTTCTGCCGCCGCGCGGCGTTGATCCTCGGCAACCTCGCCGCAGTGCGCGCGCAAACGCTCCAGGCGGTCGCTGAGGGCCTCCAGATCACCGATCACCGCCGCGTGCGGAACACTGCTGTGCAGCGCCGCTGCATCAGCTTCAATCCTCGCAGTCTCATGGGGGTGCGTCCGTAGCCGTGCCTCAAGCACCGCAATTTCGGTAGAGAGGGCAACATACTTTGCCCCGAAATGCTGCAAGCCCTCTTCAGGTGACCCGGCGTGGAACTGGCCTATTTGGCGTTCCCCGTCCCGGGTGTACACCCACGCTGTGCCGTCGGCGTCCACACGACCGTGGCGAGCCGGATCATTGTGGGGAATCTTGGCCGCGGGGCTCGCGGTTGTTCCAGGTCGTGGGCCGGGCTTCGGTGTGGGGGTGCTCATGGTTTTCTTCAAAGCTCCTGAAAAGTCGCTAGTGCTTCACGTATCCATACAATCTTAGCGCCCCGGGTCTCGGTTGTGGCGGGTATCCCAGCGCATAAACTATGGGCATGTCTTCCGCCCCGGGCTCTCCCACACCCATTGCCATCGTTGGCCCCACCGCCTCCGGTAAGTCTGCTGCGTCCCTGGCACTGGCGCACGCCACGTCCGGGCACATCGTCAACATCGATTCCATGCAGCTGTACCGGGGAATGGACATTGGTACGGCCAAGCTGTCACCGGTTGAGCGTGAGGGGATTCCGCACCACCTCCTCGACATCTGGGAGGTGACCAAGCCCGCCAGCGTGGCGGAATACCGGGCCAGAGCAGTTGAGTGCATTGAAGGCCTCATGAGTGAGAGCATCCAACCTGTCATCGTGGGTGGATCCATGATGTATGTTCAGGCACTCGTGGACCAGTGGGATTTCCCTCCAACCGATCCGGCCGTCCGCGCCAAGTGGGAGACTGAACTGCACCGGGTGGGCGTCCGCGCGCTTCATGATCACCTAGCGGAGGTGGATCCGCAGGCGGCGAGCATCATCGAGGACAACGACCCGCGGCGGACCGTCCGAGCGCTGGAAGTCATAGAGCTCACCGGCCAGCCCTTCGCTGCCTCCCAGCCGCCGAAGGATGGTCCGGCGCGCTGGGGCATGACGATCGTCGGCCTGCACGCTCCGGCGGAATGGTTGAGCCCTAGGATTGAACAGCGCGTGCAGCACATGTTTGACCAGGGGCTCGTGGGGGAAGTGGAACGGTTGCGTGAGAGCCACGGCTTGGTGCGGAACTCAACTGCGGGGCAAGCGATCGGTTATGCCCAGGTTCTGGATTACCTGGACGGTGAGTATTCACTGGAAGAGGCTCGGGAGCGGACGGTGACGGGCACGAGGCGCTATGCGCGGCGTCAGCGCAGCTGGTTCCGCAGGGACCCACGGATCACATGGGTGGATGCGGCAAGCGCCGATGTCGTCGGTGAGGTGCTCAACGCCGCGGGGCTAGGATGAACGTCATGACAGAATTCATCAAAGGCCACGGCACCGAGAATGACTTCATCATCGTTGTTGATCCGGATGTGAGGGTGGCGGTGGCGCCGTCGCAGATAAAGAAAGCAACAAACCGGAGGGCCGGGATCGGCGCTGATGGCCTGATCCGCGTGGCCACGGGACAAGCGCTGGTTGACGCGGGAGTGCTGGGGGCACTTCCAGCGGGTGTGCAGGGCGACGAGTGGTTCATGGACTACTACAACGCCGATGGCAGCACCGCAGAGATGTGCGGCAACGGCGTGCGTGTCTTCGCCCACGTGCTGGTTACCGAAGGGTTGGAGGAAGCCGGGGAGTTTCACATCGGCACACGTGCGGGGCGCAAAAAGGTTGTGGTGCACTCCGCGGAGGCTACAACCGCTGATGTAACTGTCCACATGGGCGCTCCGGTGGTGGAAGGGCTCTCCACGGCAAAGGTGGGGGACACGCCGCTGGCCGGGCTGGCTGTGAACATGGGCAACCCGCACCTGGCGGCCGTGATTCCAGGGCTGAGCGCAGCCGCGTTGGCCGAGCTGCCGGTTGAACAGCCTGTGCGCTGGGATGAGGAATTCTTCCCGCACGGGGTCAACCTGGAGGTTGTTACCCCGCTTGACGGCGGGCGCGTGCACATGCGGGTCCACGAGCGGGGAGTCGGGGAGACCCGCTCGTGCGGGACCGGGACGGTCGCGGCAGCTGTGGCGGCGCTGGCCGATGCCGGGGAGGAAACCGGAACGGTGGAAGTACAGATCCCCGGCGGTGTTGTCACGGTGAGCATCGCGGAGGATGGGTCTACGCTGCGCGGCCCCAGCGCGGTGGTCGCGCGGGGCGAGACGCCCCTACTGGGTGATTAAGGTGTTGGTTTAGTGGCCACCGCAGCCGCAGGCGCCGCTCCCGCATCCGCCGGGACTGCATCCTGCGGCTTCAACAGCGGTGGCGGTCATGTGCACGGTGCCCGACACGATGAGTGGGTGACCCGGGGCAGGAGGGGCGGCGATCGCGGAGGCCGGTAGGGCCACGGTGAACTCGAATGGCTGCTGGACGGTTGCCAGCCAGAAGTCCTGTCCCGTCAACGCGTTCGTGCGCTTGACCACGTCCGTGGCCTCCACAGCGATGCGCGCGCCGGCGTGGGGAGCGCGGGCGCCTGAGTTCAAATCTGCCATCCCCGCGGACTCCACAACGCCCAGCTCGCCACCACCGGCTGAAGCGAAGGCGGCCGGGCTATCAAACGTTGCGACATCCACACCGAGAGCCGCGATCTGAAGCTGTTGGTACTCCAGCGTGGCGGCGTCGGCCATAGAAGGACCTTGAGCCACACTAGCGGTGACAGAGGCAACCACAGGAGCGGACTGGCCGGAAGTCTGCAGCTCGGGAGAATCCGCCACCACATCGATCACACCGACCACATCGTTGACCATCGAGATGTGCCCCGTGGCAGAAATGCCACCGTACAGCCCGGCAAAGGCACCATAAGGCTCCACGGCCAAGATGATGAGCCGCGCGCCAGAGGGGTCATCGTACTGCAACACCTGGCCATCGCGGACCTCACCGGAGACCTGCAAGGCACCGCTAGCGTGGGCGGCCTCGAGAGCATCCTGCCACCGCGGAAAATCCAGTCCAAGGCTGGCTAATTCAGCAATCATGGCTACCACCAATACCACCAGCGGTGGTGTGAAGCGAATAGGAAGTAGCTTTTTAGGCAGGTGAGGGTGTAAAAAAGAAGGGGTAATGACTGAATTTTCACAAGAATTTGATATTCGCCCCACAGTGGGCGAACTTGATCTAGAAGCCCGCTCCAGCTTGCGGCGGCTGACTAGGGGAGTCAGCACCTACACGGATGAACAATCCGATGGCTATGACGTGGAGTACCGAAAGCTCCGCCTCGAAAAGGTTGTGCTCGTGGGGGTGTGGACTTCCGGCACGGTGGCGCAAATCGAAGCTCAGCTGGAAGAGCTGGCCGCGTTGGCGGAAACCGCTGGCTCGGACATCGTGGAGACGCTGTACCAGCGCCGGGATAAGCCCGATGCCGGAACCTACATCGGCCGCGGCAAGGTAGAAGAGTTGAAGTCCATCATCATGGAATCCGGCGCAGACACCGTCATCTGCGATGGTGAGCTCAGCCCCGGACAGATGATCGCGCTGGAGAAGGCGCTGGATGTCAAGGTTATTGACCGGACGATGCTCATCCTGGACATCTTCGCGCAGCACGCCAAGTCCAAGGAGGGTAAAGCTCAGGTGGCGCTGGCCCAGATGGAGTACCTGATCACGCGCGTGCGTGGCTGGGGTGGGGCACTGTCCCGCCAGGCAGGTGGCCGGGCGGGGTCCAATGGTGGTGTGGGTCTGCGTGGCCCTGGTGAGACGAAGATTGAGGCTGACCGCCGCCGCCTGCGCTCGGATATGGCGAAGCTGCGCAAGGAGATCGCGGCCATGAAGACCTCTCGCGAGATTAAGCGCGTGCGCCGCGATGAGGCCGCCATTCCGCAGGTTGCCATCGCCGGATACACCAACGCAGGCAAGTCCAGTTTGATCAATGCACTGACCGGCGCGGGTGTGCTGGTTGAGGATGCTTTGTTTGCGACGTTGGACCCCACGTCTCGGCGCGCCCACCTGGCAGACGGACGTGCCGTGTTGTTCTCCGACACGGTGGGGTTTGTCCGTCACCTGCCGACGCAGCTGGTGGAGGCATTCCGGTCCACGTTGGAAGAGGTTCTCGCGGCTGATGTTGTGCTCCACGTGGTCGATGGTTCGGATCCGTTCCCGCGGGAGCAGATTGCGGCGGTGAATAAGGTCATCGGCGAGATCGTGGAGGAAACCGGCCAGCCGGCCCCGCCCGAGATCCTGGTGGTCAATAAGATTGACAAGGCGGACCCTCTGGTTTTGGCGGAGCTGCGCGCCACGGTGGACGGGGCAGTGTTTGTGTCTACTCAGACTGGGGAAGGCATCAAGGAGCTGGAGGCGAAGATTGAGGTATTCCTCAACACACTGGATACCCAGGTGCGCTTGCGCTTGCCCTTTGACCGCGGAGACCTGGTAGCGCGCCTGCATGAGCTCGGCACCGTGGTTGTAGAGGACTATGACGAAAATGGGACGGTCATTGAGGTGAGGGTACCCGCCGCCATTGCCGCAGAACTGAAGGAATTTGAAATCTAGTTTTCGCCGTTATGCTTAGGCGGTGACGACGCAGAGGAATTCCCCGCAAGGGCAGTATTTTGGCTGGGAGCTGCACGGCGATGGCCGCAGCATCAATCCCGGCGAGGTAGTGGCGCCGGAGCAGCGCCTCAGTTGGCCACGGACAATTGGGATCGGCATGCAACATGTCATCGCCATGTTCGGTGCCACACTCCTGGTACCCACAATAACCGGTTTCCCGGTCAACACCACGCTGCTATTTTCCGGCGTGGGCACCATCATCTTCCTGCTGGTGACCCGCAACCGCCTGCCCTCCTACTTGGGCAGCTCCTTCGCCTTCCTCGCCCCCTTGGCGGCAACCCAGGGGCAGGGCATGGCAGCTCAGCTGGGTGGGATTATCTGTGCCGGTGCGTTGCTGATTATCGTGGGCGTGCTGGTCTCCTGGGCCGGGCGAGCTGTGTTGGACGCGGTCATGCCCCCGGCTGTGACCGGCGCGATTGTCGCCCTCATCGGTCTCAATCTTGCGCCGACAGCCACGGCAAATTTCCAGGAACAGCCCCTCATCGCATTCGTTACCCTGGTTGCCGTCGTGGTGATCACGGTGGCCTGCCGTGGGATGATCGCGCGCCTGGGTATTCTGCTGGGCGTCATCATCGGTTGGGCTTTCGCCGCCCTGACAGGTGGGCTGGCCGAGGGGGCCACGCAGGCCATCGGGGAAGCCGCCTGGTTTGGGCTGCCAACCTTCCACACACCGGAGTTTCAGCTTTCCGCCATCGTGATCACGTTGCCAGTGGTGGTGGTGCTGGTGGCAGAGAACGTGGGCCACGTCAAGGCCGTGGCCACGATGACGCAGCGTAACCTGGACGACCTGGCGGGTCCAGCGTTGATTGCTGATGGTGCCTCCACGATGCTGGCCGGTAGCTTTGGTGGTTCCGGCACCACCACCTACGCGGAGAATATCGGCGTGATGGCAGCGACGAAGGTGTATTCCTCCGCGGCGTACTGGGTGGCGGCTGTGACGGCCATCGGTCTAGCCTTCGTTCCCAAGTTCGGCGCGGTCATTCTCACCATCCCCGTGGGCGTGCTAGGCGGTGCCACGATGGTGCTCTACGGCATGATCGGACTGCTGGGTGTGCGCATCTGGCAGGACAACAACGTTCAGCTGACGAACCCGGTCAACCTCACGGCCGCGTCTGTGGCGATCATCGCGGGCATCGGCAACCTCACCCTAAATGTCGGTTCCTTCGCTCTGGAAGGTATTGCCTGGGGCTCCGTGGGCATTCTCGTGGGATACCCCATCTTGAACTGGCTGTACCGGACGGTGGGCGAGGGGCAGCACGACCTCAAGGCGAAGCGCTAAAAGGGGCCGAAGGCCTAGGGGTGGCCTTCACTACTGTGATCGAGGCCTCCTCGAGGGCCTGGATATAGGCCACGGGGGCCTGGGCATCGGTGACGACGTACGCGAGATCATCGATGTCTGCGAAGCTCACCAGGTAATCAAGACCGAACTTGGTGGAGTCACATAGGGCCACGACGTGGTCAGCGTTGGACACCATTGCACGCTTGATGGCACCCTCCTGGGCATCCGGGGTAGATAAACCGTGATCCATGGTGAGGGCGTTGGTTCCGATGAAGGCGACGTCCGCGTGGAGAACGCCCAGGCTGCGAGTGGCAATGTCACCCACGACGGCCTGGGACAGTGGGCGCACATGCCCGCCGATCAGGCGAACGTCGCAGCGGGGTGAATCTGCCAGGGTGGTGGCAATCGTCAAGGAATTGGTCACAATGTTGAGCTTGGGAGCACGCTGGTCGGGATCGGCCGATTCATTGGAGGCGGCGATGGCGTGCGCCAACATGCCGGTGGTGGTGCCGGCATCGAAAAATACCGTTGAGCCATCGGGGGGAAGGACTTGCAACGCGGCCTGGGCTATCGATTGCTTGGCTGCCAGGGATGCTTTGGACCGAGTCTCCAGGGTGGTGAAGTCCGTCCGGAAATTCTGGGCTGGGACTGCGCCGCCGTGGATGCGGTAGAGATCTCCTTGATCATCCAGCACCGCCAGGTCACGCCGGATCGTTTCGGCGGTGACGCCGAAGCGCTCCGCCAGTTCAACCACCGTGACCCTGCCTTGGACAGCCGCCAATGAGGCGATTTGCCTACGACGTTCAGCAGAATTCACGTGGCCAGTTCCTTCCCCGCCACCGCTTGGTGGCGTGTTCCAGCCCCGCGGGATCATCTGCGGGGCCTGTACAAAGTGCGTGCTGAGAATTTGTGTGCGGGTGCACAGAAATTCCTGAATTAACTGGCATAGTTTACCGTGAAATCGGGCGTGTCCGCTCACCATGGTGTGGTGCTGGTAGTGAAAACTGCCCCATGCGGGGGTACATGGGGCAGTGTGTGGGACGGAGATGGTGCGGCGGGCTTAGACCTTACGCAATACTGCAGCAACCTTGCCGAGGATCTGTGCCTGCTCAGCCGGGATGGGCTCAAAGAATTCATTGTGCGGCAGCAACCACAGGCCCTGGGCATCCTTTTGGAATTCCTTCACGGTTGCCTCACCGTCAATCATTGCGGCAACAAAGTCCCCAAATTCCGCCACGGACTGGGAACGGACGACAACCCAATCGCCGTTGAGAATTCCGGCGTCCCGCATAGATTCGCCGACAACCTGTAACAGGAACAACTCACCGTTGCCCACGAGCTCGGAGGGCAGGGGGAAATGAGCCTCCACGTTTTCCTCTGCCAGGATGGGGTTACCTGCGGCGATCTGGCCAACGACGGGGACATACGTAGCCGGCGGCATGTTCGCGCCATCAGGGAGTTCCTGTGCCGGCTTCTTCTTGGGCTGGCGGCCCGGCTTGCGACGAGCAGACTGGTCTTCCTCGCTGCCGGTGTACGAGCGAACGTCCACCGCGCGGGGTCGCTTTTCTTCCCGGCGCAAGAAGCCCTTCGCTTCTAACTGGTTGAGGTGATAGGAAACGCTGGACGTGGAGTGTAGCCCCACGGCATCACCAATCTCGCGGATGCTCGGGGGATAGCCCCGCAGCACAGTGGAGTCTTGAATAACCTCGAGGATTCGGCGCTGCCGGTCTGAAAGCCTGCTCTTCTTCCCCGCCTTGGCCGCCCGATCGGCAGCCTTTTCCTGTTCTGACTTCTTGGGCCGTCCCGGCCGACGCTTCGGTGCGGAACTTGCAGCGTCCTGAGGAATTTCCGTGTCGTGTTCGTCATTAGTGGTGCTCATGGCAGTTCTACCTTCCAGGTTCTCCTTCGCTCATGGGGCGTGCACGCTGTAGTGCAAACCACGTGTGCACTTTGTTCTTACCCCACGACCAACACTCTACCTCACAATCTGGACAGATCTGGGCACGTGTTCGAAAAAAGTTGCTCGACCGCTAGACAAGTTCGAACAAGCCTGCTAAATTCTGTCATATTGAAACAATCGAACACAACTACTAAACCTTGTCAGTTGCAACGGTACGTTGTCTCCTGCGGCTGGCACAGTAACACCACAAGGCTGCACGCCGGCTCACAGGCTGCGTGCCCCTTGAAAACAAGCACAACATCCCAACATTGTTAGGAGTGGATCCATGTCCCACGTCACCATTACTTCTCCCCGTCAGTCTGCCGCAGCGCAGTCCGTCACTCGTTCCGTTCGCCCCAGCTCTTCGGCGCCACGAGTGCGCAAGCCGCAGTGGAATGACCTGCCAACTGGAAGCGTTTCGAACACATTCGGTGACGGCCGGGCATTCGCACCCGATGAACACTACGCGCCACGCATGGCGCGCAAGGTGGGGCCAGCGGAATCTACGTTCTATTCTGCACGTGCGTCGCGCGTGGCTCGCTGGCAATCAACGATTTCCCAGGTTGTTCATTCCCCGGGCGGGGCGATGACCCTGTTGGGGCTAGCAGCTATTCTCATCGGCTTGGCCCCTGCCGTGGCGGATGGGGACGGGCACACTGATTCGACCGCAATCGTTCAGCAAGTCCAGAGCCCTGCGAAGGATGGCGGGAACTAAACCCACACGCGACTCTGCGGCTACACTAGCAAGCGTGTTATGCCCGTCCTGTAGCTCATCGAACTCACGTGTGGTGGACTCCCGCACCATTGAAATGGGAATCGCAATCCGCCGGAGGCGCGAATGCTCCAGCTGCCACACGCGCTTCACCACCGTGGAACGCTCTGTGCTCCTTGTGACTAAGCGCAACGGAGTGACAGAGGAGTTCAGCAGAGACAAGGTCATCAAAGGAGTACGCCGGGCATGCCAGGGTAGAGATGTCTCCGATGATGCTCTCAAGCGGCTTGCCCATGAGGTGGAGCAGGCCGTCCGCGCTGCCCACGGTTCCCTCGTTCAAGCTAATGACATCGGTCTTGCGATCCTCGATCCGCTACGCAACCTCGACGAAGTGGCCTACCTCCGCTTCGCGAGCGTGTACAAGTCCTTCAACTGCGCGGAGGACTTTGAGCAAGAAATCGAGTCGCTCCGCGCCCACCATGCCCATCACGCCCACCGCGGCACTTCTCAGTAGTTAGCTAATCTTTGCCAGCTGCTTATTGATGCGCTGCAAAGACACCGAATGGGCCGTACCGAGATGCTGGGCAAAAAGGCTGACCCTGAATTCCTCGATCATCCACCGCACCTTCTTCAGCGCCGGCGAGGCTTGGCGGGTGGAGGGCAACTGCTGGCGCTTGCGCTCAAAGGCCTTGAGCGCCTCCCGCACCTGCCAGTCAAGGTACTCTTCCTTATCAGGATCTGTGCCCATCAGGTCCAACCGTGCCTGCATCGCAGCGACATATCGCGGCACATGCCGAAGGTGTTCCACACCATGGCGGGCAATGGCGTGATCGGCCACATAAAAATCGAGCTGCCGAACCATGTCCTGGATCGGCTCCCCGCTCCAATTCTTCAATTCTTCCCGCATGTCAGCCACGGCAAGAATAGCTGGAGCAAGGGCAACCACGTGCTGCCGCACCAATGACGACCCAGACGAGCGGGCCTTCTTCACCAAGGCCTCACACTCTTGCGGATCCTTAATGACAGGCCCCTTGGCCATGAGCAGCTGCTTGCACACCGTCACCGTGCAGTCCTTCACCAATGCCTCGGGGCCACCAGGGAAGTTGTCAATAGCCACGCGCTGGCGCAGGCCCAAGCCCTTCGTCATCTGGTTGGGATGGGCGGTGACCGCTCTGATGAGCATGTCCAATACCGTGGTGAACTGCTGTGCATCCGCAGCCTGCCGGGTGGGGAAGGCTTTCAGCACCATCTGATCGCCTTCGCGCACCAGCGCAGGGAACGTCGCCACCTCCTGGCCATCGATGACAGAGTTGACCGTATCCGGGATGCGCCCGATGCCATCAGCCTCCCACTTCTCCGCGCGGGTCAGCACGCTGCCCAGCCCAGCGCCGCCTGACGAGGCCGCCTGCTTTGCCTTCTTTCCCTTCCGGTGCACGGCACCATCTGCCGGGGTGGGTGCGTTCGATTGCTTTCGCGCACTTCGGGCAGTCGCCTGTGCAATGGCTTGGGTGACCTGCCCGGCAAGTCGCTCCTGGAGCGCGCCTAAGTCTCGATCCTTATCGACCACCTTGCCCCGCCGGTCAACCGCGGCGAATTGCATGCGCAGGTGTTGGGGGATCCGCGTCCAATCGAAGTCGGTGGCATTGATGCCGCTTCCGCCGAGCTTGCGCAAGGCGTCCGCCAAGGACTGGTCGAAGGCGCCGTCATAGGGCACCATCTGCTCCACGGCCTTCGCAGCGAAATCAGTCGCGGGAACCACGGTTGTGCGCAGTGGCTTAGGCAGGGTCCTGATCAACGCCACCGCAAGCTCATGGCGCATACCCGCAACCAACCACTGCGTAGTTGTGGATTCCACGTTGGCCAACAGCGGCAAGGGCACCCGCATGGTAATCCCGTCATCGGGGTCACCAGGGCTGAAAACATAGCTCAGTTCAAATTCGAGCGTGCCTTGAGTCCATGAATCCGGGAACTCATCGGCCGCAGCGGCAGCCTCCGTGCTGTCAATGAGCGCATCGAGGGAGAAGTCCAGGAGGTGGGGCCGCTTGTGCTTTTCCTTTTTCCACCAGGAATCGAAGTGGCGGGAGGACACAACCTTGTCCGGAATTCGTGCGTCATAGAAGTCAAACAGCACTTGGTCATCAACTACGATGTCCCGCCGCCGCGCTTTGTCTTCCAATTGTTCAGCCTCGGCCACGACCTCCTGGTTGCGGTGGAAGAACTTATGCCGCGTCCGCCAGTCGCCCTCCACCAATGCGTGGCGGATAAACATCTCGCGGGCAAGCCCACGGTCCACTTTGGAAGCATTGACCGTGCGGTCGGCCACGATGGTGAGGCCGAGCATCATCACTTTTTCTTTAGCGACGCCAGCCCCACGCTTCGCCGACCACACCGGCTCAGAATAGGTGTATTTCACAAGGTGCGGGGCAACGTGCTCAATCCACTCTGGATTGACTGGGGCTACCGTGCGCGCGAACACTTGGCTCGTTTCCACGAGCTCCGCAGCCATCACCCACTGCGGCGGCTTCTTGGACAGGAAGCTCGAGGGGTGAATGACGAATCGCGTGTTGCGGGTGCCCTGAAACTCCCTGCCCGTGCCCTCTTTCATGCCCACATGCGTCAGCAATCCGGTGAGCACCGACTGGTGGACCGCGTCTTCGTTGAGCTCCGCAGGGTCGAACTGCAGCTGCCGAACATGCGGGATGTTGGGCACCTTCCACTGCAGGTCTTGAATGACACTGAGCAATTGGCGCACCAGGTCCATCCACTCCCGCACTCGCATGTAGTGGATAAATTCCTGCGTACACAATTTGCGGAACTGATTACCGCTCAATTCCTGCCGCTGCTGTTGCAGATAGTTCCACAACATGAGCACGCTGATGAAGTCCGAGTTTGCCTTAAAACGCGCGTGTGCCTGGTCAGCCTGCGCCTGCTTGTCCATGGGCCGCTCGCGCACATCTTGAATAGACAGCGCAGCAACAATCACCGCCATCTGTTCCACCACATTATTGGCATGCCCGGCAGCAAGCATGCGGGCGAGCCTGGGATCAGTGGGGATACGGGCCAGATCCCGGCCGATGGGAGTCAGATCCGCCTGCTTATCGTGAGTCAGCGCGCCCAACTCCTGCAGGAGCATCACGCCATCGCGGATAGCCTTGTTATCCGGAGCCTGGAGGAACGGGAACTTCTCAATATCTCCCAGGCCAAGCGCCGTCATGGACAGGATCACGCTGGCCAGGTGCGTCCGCAGAATCTCGGGGTCGGTGAACTCGGGGCGTGCGTCGAAATTCTCCTCCGAGTACAGGCGGATGGCAATGCCGTCTGCCACGCGGCCCGAGCGCCCTGAGCGCTGCTTCGCGCTCGCCTGACTAATCTCTTCCACGGGAAGGCGCTGGACCTTGGTGCGGTTCGAGTACCGGGAGATGCGGGCATAGCCGGTGTCAATGACGTAGTGGATGCCCGGGACCGTCAGCGAGGTTTCAGCAATGTTGGTGGCCAACACGATGCGGCGCCGACCGGTGGGGTGGAAAACGCGGTGCTGTTCCGCGTTCGACAACCTGCCGAACAGGGGGAGAACATCTACCTTGCCGGAACCGAACTCGGTGCTCAGCGCATCGGCGGCGTCCCTGATCTCACGCTCACCGGAGAAAAAGCACAAGATGTCGCCACTACCCTCAGCCATGAGTTCCTTGCAGGCAGCGGTGAGGCCCACCAACGGGTCCGTCTCCGTGCGGTGAATGTCGCCGGTGACAGGGTCGGTGTTTTCGTGTGTGAGGGGGCGATAGCGGATCTCCACCGGGTACGTCCGGCCACTCACCTCGATGATGGGCGCGGGGTTTCCCTGTTCATCGGCAAAGTGCTCCGCGAAGCTCTCCGGGTCGATCGTTGCCGAGGTGATGATGACCTTGAGGTCCGGCCGCTTCGGCAACAGGTTCTTGAGATACCCCAGCAAGAAATCGATGTTCAAACTGCGCTCATGAGCCTCATCCACGATGATCGTGTCATAGGCCTTCAGCAGCCGATCCCGCTGAATCTCGTTGAGCAGCACACCATCGGTCATGAGTTTGACGGCCGCGGTGGGGCTCATCGTGTCATCGAAGCGGATCTTATAACCCACCACTGCGGTCGGATCCCCCACGGGAGCGCCCGTCTCCTCTGCGATACGCTCCGCCACGCTCCTGGCCGCGATTCTGCGCGGCTGGGTGTGGCCGATCAACCGGCGGCGCCCCCGCCCAAGATCCAGGCACATCTTGGGGATCTGGGTGGTCTTACCCGAACCGGTCTCGCCCGCGATGATGACCACCTGATTGCCCTCGATCGCCTCCATGATGTCCTGCCTGCGGGCGGAAACTGGTAGGACGGGGTACGTCATCGGCGCGATGGTGCGCACGCGGGAGCGGTTCTTAGTCACTCGATCAAGTCTAACAACCTCAGAAGAAGAATCCATCCAAAACCGCCTCCCGCACCCCGGCAAACAGTTATGCTTCAAGATGTTGTTTCAAAGCAAAATATTACGTGGAGCCAACTCACTGACACGCAAGGGGAGAGTTTCCTTGACTGACCGAACGATGACCAGGCGGACCTTCTTGGCGGCTTCCGCTGCCGCGTCCAGCACCGTCCTATGGACCTCAGCGGGGATGCCGGCGGGGGCGTCGCCCACAAACAACACCACCAGCGCGCCGATGAACGTCGGCCGCGGCATGGCAGACATCACCGGCGAACCCTGGGGTGCTGGCATGTTCGGCTACGCCGTAGGGGAGCAAACCACCGTGGGCATCCAACGCCGGCAATACGCGCGGGCCTTCATCTTCCAAGACGGCGCACACCCGGACAACACCCTCGTCCACGTCACCCTCGACGTGGGCCTGATGTTCCAATCCATCCACCTCGAAGTTCTCCGGCGCCTCCAGCAGCGCCTCGGGGGACGCTACGGAGAACACAACGTGCTGCTCCACGCCACCCACACCCACGTAGCCCCAGGTGGCACCTCCCAGCACCTCATGGTGGACCTCACCCACGGCGGATTCCGCCCCAAGACCTTTGAGGCGACCGTCGAAGGCACTGTCCAGGCCATCCTCCGTGCCCACGACGACCTGCAGCCCTCGGAGGTCACCATCACCCACACAACCGTCACCGACGCAGGCCGCAACCGCTCCAGGCAATCCTTTGACCGCAACCCCCAAGAAGACAAAGACCACCTCCCCGGAGGCGTAGACCCCCGCAGCGTCACCCTCCACGTTCACCGCGGTGGCGAAGAAGTGGGCCTGATCAACTGGTATTCCATCCACCCCACAACATTCGGCCCCGACTACCGACACATCTCCGGAGACAACAAGGGCTACGCAGCATGGCGGATGGAACACGACCGCGGAGTCAACCACCGCAACCCAGCCACCGCCGGCTACGTGGCAGCATTCGCCAACGCCACACCCGGGGACATCACCCCCAACCACGGGCTCACCCCAGGAAGCGGCCCCGGCAAAGACGAGCAAGATTCCGCACGAATTCTGGGGGAACGGATGATGGCGGCGGCGTCGCAACCAAACAATGAACAACCAACCACGACCAGCACCATCGACGGCCGCTACGCCTGGATTGACTGCGCCACGCTCACCGCCAGCCCCACCCACACCCCGGACGGACAGACACACCGCCTAGGACCAGCGATCCTCGGCGCCGCCTTCGCCGCGTCAAGCCAAGAAGATGGCGGGGGAGTACCAGAACTAGGGCTCAACGAAGGCGAGCGCGGCGGCAACCCCATCATCGGAGCCATCGGCAACGTGGTTGTGCCCCCAGACGTCCTGGCGATCCATGCACCCAAAGAAGTTCTCCTGCCCATGGGATACATCCCCGGCATGATCCAACGCGTCCACCCCTTCCACATCAACCGCATCGGCAACCTTGTCCTCGTCAGCCTAGGCTTCGAACCCACCGTCACATCCGGACTCCGCCTGCGGCGCACAGTAGCAGAGGCCATGGACGTGCCCCTCGACCACGTCATCGTCCAGGGATACACAAACTCCTACGGGCACTACATCACCACCCCAGAAGAATACGAAGCCCAAAACTACGAAGGAGGGGCGACGATCTTCGGCAAATACCAACTCCCCGCATTCCAAGACCAATTCCAGCGCCTCGCCACCGCACTCCACAACGGCGCACCCATCAGCCCCGGCGCGCCAGCTGGCGACCTCACCGGCCTCATTCCCACCGCGCCGGGTGGCAACACCTGGGTTGACATCCCACCGCCAGCACGGCGCTTCGGCGACGTCCTCGCGGCACCAGGCTCCATAGCGACGGGGGAGAACGTGGCCATCCAATTCGTGGGCGCCAACCCCAACAACAACCTGCGCCACGGCGAAGGCTACATCACCATTGCCAACCAGGGCGGCGAGGTGGTGGCCGACGACTCCAGCGAGACCACCCTCATCACCTTCTCCAACCACTTCGGCACCACAACCACAACCGTGCACTGGGACACCAGCGGGATGCCGCCGGGGGATTACACCGTGCGCCTCCGCGGGGACTCGCGCGCGCTGTTCGGCAACACCAGTCCCTTCGAAGGGCGCGCTGTGGTGCAGGTAAGAGGATAAACCTAAGGTAAGGTGACACCCGTGGTTAATAGAGAATATCGCCCAACAATTTCCCAGCTTCGCACGTTTGTCACCATCGCGGAGCACGGGCACTTTGGCACGGCTGCTTCACAGCTCGGTATCTCTCAACCATCCCTGTCTCAAGCGCTCTCCGCCTTGGAGGCAGGCCTAGGGGTGCAACTCATCGAGCGCTCCACACGGAAGGTCATCATCACCCCAGTGGGGCACAGCCTTCTTCCCTTCGCCCAATCCACCCTCGATAGCCTCGAGCACTTCGTATCCCACGCGCGAGGCGCCGGCGGGGGCCTGGTTGGCACCCTCGCCATCGGCATGATCCCCACGGTCGCCCCCTACCTGCTGCCCGACTTCCTCCAGGCAGTGCCGGACATCGCCCCTGAACTTTCCCCACGGATCGTGGAGGAGAAAACCCCACACCTCGTGGAGGGCCTGCGCCAAGGGAAAATTGACGTGGCCATCACCGGCCTCCCCGGCGAGGGCGGCGGCCTGCACACCGTGGAGTTGTTCACCGAGGAATTCGTGCTCGTGGTGCCCGAGGGTCACCCGCTCGCAGGAAGGCGTGATCTCTCCGTCGATGACATCGCGGAGGTGGACATGCTGCTCCTTGACGACGGCCACTGCCTGCGAGACCAAGTCCTCGATCTTTGCCGCCACGTCGACATGACCAACGACCCCCGCTACTCGGTCACTAGGGCGGCAAGCCTGTCCACGGTGATCCAATTGGTGGCAGCCGGGCTCGGCGCCACATTCGTGCCCCTATCCGCAGTGGCGGTGGAATGTCAGCGCCCGGGAATTGCTCTGGCAACCTTCACCGGGGGAGCGATCCGCGCCGGGCGCACGATCGGCATGGCATTCCGCACAAGCTCCACCAGGTTGGACGACTACGCGGCACTTGGCGACATTGTTGCCACCTCGTTCAAACAGGTCGAGCAACGCAGCCGGGACGTGCTGGAATCCCGGATGTAGTGGGGCCTAGCCGTGGCCAGATGCGCGGCTCGGCCGTGTTTAACCCTGCACAACCTCCAGGGAGGACAGCCGCACTTCACCGGCATCATCGGTGGCCGCGAGGTCAACGGTGCCGACCAGCGCCCAACCATGATCACCCTCTGGATCGTCGAAGATCTGGCGGACAAACCAGGAGCCAGCGTCATCACCGGTGCCTGGGGTAATGATGATCATGTGGGAGGAACGTGCCGATGCATCGAGCCCAAGGTCTGCGTATTCATCAAAATAGTCATCCATGGCCGCCGGCCAATCAGGTGGGGAGTCCAAGTAGGCATCCATCTCCTCCAATTCCTGCTCCTTCTCCAGGGCGAACAGCTCCACGTGGCGGAAGAAGTGGTTGCGGACCATGCGCTTCAAGGCGCGGGGATTGGCTGAGAGCGCATTGGGGTTATCCACTCCGTAGGCGTGCTCGGCCACCTGCTCCTCGCTCAGCGGTGCGTCAGGATCGCCCATCAGCGTCCATTCGTCGATGAGGGAGGAGTCTACCTGGCGGATGAGCTCACCTAGCCACACGAGGATGTCCGCCAGTTCCTCCGTTCTATAGGATTCAGGCACGGAGTGCTCCAACGTACGCCATGCGTCAGTGAGGTAGCGCAGCACCACGCCCTCGGACCGCCCCAGGGAGTAGGTGGCGATGAGGTCCGAAAAGGTCATCGCCTTTTCGATCATGTCCCGCACCACGGACTTGGGGCTGATCCGGAAATCGCGTGCCCAGGGATTACCTTCGGCAAAGGTCTCATACGCGGCCTCGAGCTCCTCTGCCAATGGCATCGGCCAGGTGATCTCTTCCACGATCGCCATGCGCTCGGTGTAGTCCACCCCTTCAGCCTTCAGCGCCGCGATCTCCTCGCCGCGTTCGGCCTTTTGTTGCGCCAAAAGTATCTGGCGGGGATCCTCCAACACGGCCTCGAATGTGGAGATGATGTCCAGGGTGTACGTATCTGATTCTGGGTCGAGCAGCTCCAAGGCAGCCAATGCGAAAGGGGATAGCGGCTGGTTCAGCGCGAAATCCCGCTGCAAGTCCTGGGTGAGGCGGGCATCCTTGCCGCTGGGAGTCTTGGAACGGAACTCCTCCACGACACCCGCGTTAATCAGGCCACGGTAGAGTTCGATCGTCCGCAGAATCGTCTTGTTCTGCTTGGAGCGCGTGTCATGGTTGGTGCGGAGAAGGTGCCTGAGGGCCTCATACGTCCACTGCTTCCGCGCCACAACATTGAGCAACATGGAGTTGCTCATCTGGAACTGGCTGACCAGCTCTTCCGGTTCTGCGGTGATGAGCCTGTCAAAGGTCGATTCGCTCCACGTCACCTGCCCCTCCGGTGCGGACTTTTTGCGCAGCTTCTTCAGCTTCTTCGGGTCAGACCCCGCCCGCTGCCGCAGGCGGTAGTTCTCGATCTCATGCTCAGGAGCTTGGATGACCACCGTCCCTTCCGTGTCATATCCTGCGCGGCCAGCCCGGCCGGCGATCTGATGGAACTCCCTGGACTTGAGTATGCGGCTCTTGACACCGTCATACTTGGCAAGTCCAGTCATCAGCACCGTGCGGATGGGCACGTTGATGCCCACACCCAAGGTGTCAGTCCCGCAGATCACCTTCAGCAGACCCTCCTGGGACAGCCTTTCCACCAGGCGGCGGTACTTAGGGAGCATGCCGGCGTGGTGAATGCCGATTCCCTGGCGCAGCAGGCGGGAAAGTACCTTGCCGAAGGCCGACGTGAAGCGGAAATCGCCAATGGCCTTGGCAATCCGGTCCTTCTGGTCACCGGTCACCAACTTGATGCTCGTGAGGGCTTGGGCGCGTTCCACCGCTTCCCGCTGGCTGAAGTGCACCACGTAGATGGGGGCTTTTCCTTCATGCAGCAGATCCTCCACGGTTTCGTGGACGGGAGTGTAGACGTAGTGGAAGTCCAGCGGGACGGGGCGGGTGCTGCCGGCCACCAGGGTAGTGGTGCGCCCCGTGCGCTTAGTGAGGTCATTGTCCAACCAGGTGGTATCACCCAAGGTGGCGCTCATGAGCAGGAATTGGGCCTGCGGGAGCTCGAGCAGTGGTACCTGCCAGGCCCAACCCCGGTCGGGGTCAGAATAGTAATGGAATTCATCCATCACCACTTGGTCAATGGCGGCCTTAGCACCATCGCGCAGGGCAATGTTGGCCACGATTTCCGCCGTGGCACAAATGATGGGAGCCCCGCCGTTGACCGTGGCATCGCCGGTCATCATGCCAACATTTTCCGGCCCGAAGGTCTCGCAGAGCGCGAAGAACTTCTCATTCACCAGTGCCTTGATGGGCGCCGTATAGAAGCTGCGCTGGCTCCGCGCCATCGCGATGAAGTGGGCGGCAATGGCCACCATGGATTTGCCGGAACCAGTTGGCGTAGCCAAGATGACGTTGTCTTGCGCCACCAGTGCCGTCGCTGCTTCTTCCTGGGCAGGGTAGAGGGAGATGCCACGGTCCCGCGCCCATCCCAGGAAAGATTCCAGAATGGCATCGTCAACCAATGATTCTGGAACCTCATCGATGTCCGGAAGTAGTTGCGCTAGATCCGCGGCAATGCTCACCCGTTACACACTCCTGCTATTCGTCATCTTCGTCGTCATCGCGCTGGGCAGCTTGCTGCAAGAATGCCTCAAACTCCGCGCCCAGCTCCTCACCTGTGGGAACATCCTGGCCTGGCTGGAGCAGGTTGTTGTCCTTCGCGCGGCGCAGCCGTTCTACTTCCGCGTCATACTGCCCCTCAAGCGCCGCCACCACGGTGGCGATTTCCTGAGATTCCTCTACCTGTTCGGCGAGCTGTTGCTGGATGCGTGCCATGTCGGATTCAAGGGCGCGCAGCGGCAGCTGACGGTCGGCGCTATCGGCCACGGCCTTGAGCAACGCGTGTGTGGCCTCCGGATAGTCGCTCGCCGCAATGTAGTGCGGGACGTGCGCGGTAAAGCCCACGGTCTCGAACCCGGCCTTACCCAGCTGCAACTCGGTCTCCAGGGCGGCGGCTCCGGGGATCATCATCCTGTTGGGCCAGGAGTGATAGTCCTCGATGAGCTCCGGGTTGGTGGAGTGGGCCGATACCACCATCGGGCGCGTATGCGGCACGGTCATCGGTGCCGCGTAGAGGCTAATCACGCGGTCCACGTGGGTGCGCTGGCTGAGCTCCACGACCGCTTCGCTAAACGCCTTCCACTTCAAGTCTGGCTCCGGTCCGCTCAGCATGAGGAAAGGCTGATCTTCCACGTCCTTGAGTAGGTGTAGCTCGAGCCCCAAGTTTTCCCGGCCAACCACCTTGGAGTTATCGATGGTGACTCCCGGGCGCCGGGAGCGGTAATCCAGCAGCTCATCCACGTTGAAGGAAGCCACGGAGTGGTGCTCCAGGGCTTCGATGAGGTGCGTGCTCGCCTGGGCCACGGCCTGGCCAGCGTCCGCGTACCCTTGCAACGCAATGACCAGGGGCATTCGCACGTCGGATTCACCGTTGATGCTGTGGTGGGCTTCTGCAGTGTCCGCGCGGCCGAGGCCCGCCGGCGCGGGGTATTCCAGCTCGTACATCCGGTTGTCCGGTCGATCTTCGTGGGAAGATGAATCAAAATTATTTAGCATCGTCTCGCGCTCCCTTGTGGACGAAACATCGTTGGCATAGCCTATCAGTTACAACGCGTGTTGCTGCAGTTCAACCCGCCTTTAGCGGGGATTTACCACCGGAATTTTTGCGGGTTATCCACAGCGGCGGAGTTTTCCACAGCGGCAGCCCATCTCGCCGCGTGATCGGCCGGTGTGGTCGGGCTGGCAGGCCATGATGTGGGCTATGACTACGTCTTCTACAAGCGGTATCAACCGCGACTTCGATCCAGATATTCCACCAATCCCAACTCAGCCTGTCCATCTCGGCAGCGATCCCGGCCGCCTCATTTCCGTGCTTCCGGCGCTGCTGGGCTTCCCGCCGCGGGAATCGTTGCTCTTGCTGGGGTTGCATCGTCCCTTGGGGGCGACGGCCGCACGCCGCCAGCTCGGCCCACTCATCAGAACGGACCTAGACCACCATGCTGCTGCTGACGCGGCGGAGACGATGCTGCACAACTTGGCCTCCGAGCAGGATCCCGAGGTGATCGTGCTGGTCGTGTCCGAGGATCGTTCCCTCGCTCGTGATTTCGCCACGACCTACGTGGGACTCTTCCTCAGGGAGGGAATGGCAATCAACGGGACGTTCCTCGTGGATGAGGTCACCACGGGCGCCCGGTGGGAGGAGATGACCAGCGGCGAGATGGGGCTAGTCGGAGATGTGAAGGATAACGCCGTGGCTGATCTTCGCGCTGTTCACCGTTCCCAGCCGATGGGCTCCCGAGAGGAACTCGATGCCTGGCTGGACCCCGTGGCCCCGCTGTCAGAAGTGCTGGACTGCCAGGAAGAACTACCGCACAGCATGCAGGCCAGTGCCGCGACCGTCATTGGCGTGCTGAAGCGAATCCAGGCTATCGACGCCGGTGAGCAGAGAATCGAGGATGCGCTGGAAGACACAGATTTTTTGGATGTGGTCAATATTTTGTGCGCCGACACCTACGGTCACACGATCATGGCTGCTGCGACCTGCGGATCGCCCTCAGCGATAGCCAGGGAGATCCTCGCTACTGCTGTGAGGACGAATAGCGGCCCCATGCGCCGGAGGCTGATGTTCATCCTTTCTCTGGTGCTTGCGGCAAATGATGAAGGAACACTGGCCTTTCACACCCTCAACCGCGTATTAGAGGAATTGTGCATGGCGGGAGTGTGCGAGCTCGATGGCGAGGACATCCTTCCGCAGGACAGGGGCCTACGGATGGATTTGGAGACGGCCCTCATGGCGGAAGGGGCGGCAGAATCGCACATCAACGGCCATGTCAAGGTGTTGATTAACCTCATTTTTAGCCATTCCTTTGAAGTGCTCAATGCCATCCGGGAGGACTTTGACATTGCGGAGGAATTGACAGCCAAGGGGCCAGAGGAGCGGCGCTTCGTCTCCCGCCACCGAGACTTCATGGCCTTCGGTGTTGCGCAGGGATTCCGGGAGTCGAAGCGGAGCTTGGAGTTCCCGGAGGATCCGGCCATGGGTTTCCTCGATGAGCTTCCGGCCGGGATCTGGGACAACTATCGGACCCAATTTGATGAGGTGATCGACCGGCTGGATTGGGACTTCATCAACGCTGTGCTGAATGTGCCCGCTCGCCAAGCTCCTTGGTGAACGCCCATGCATCGGCCACAATGCGGTCGATGGTGGAGCGTTCGGGCCGCCACCCAAGTTGTTCGGTGGCCCGAGCGGAGGAGGCAATGAGTACGGCTGGATCTCCAGCGCGGCGGGGAGCAAGCTCTGCGGGGATGGGGTGGCCGGTCACGCGCCGGCAAGCCTCGATCACTTCCTTGACGCTGAAGCCATCGCCACTGCCCAAATTGTAGATCCTATGCTCACCCGGGGAGTTGCTGCCGGCCGCCAGGGCGTGGGCGTCCGCCAAGTCAACGATGTGAATGTAGTCCCGAACCGCAGTGCCATCGGCCGTGGGGTAGTCCGTGCCGAAGATGTTGATGTGCTCCCGCTGGCCGAGTGCGACCTGGAGGATGAGTGGAATCAGGTGGGTCTCCACCTTGTGATTTTCCCCAACGCTGCCGTACGCCCCGGCCACATTGAAGTAACGAAGGCTTGTGGCTCCGATCCCATATGCCGTGGCGTAGGAGGTAATCATGTGATCAATCGCCAGTTTGGAGGCCCCGTAGGGGTTAGTGGGGCGGGTCGGCATGTCCTCCGTGATGGGGGTTTCATCCGGCTCGCCGTAAGTGGCTGCAGTGGAGGAAAAGACGAGGTTGTTCACGCCGTGGCGCCGCATGGCCTCCAGCAGCTGGAAGCTGGTGATGACGTTGTGATCCCAGTACTTCGCCGGGTCTACTACCGACTCACCCACAAGTGAACGCGCAGCAAAATGGAACACCGCCGAAACAGGGGATTCGGCGAGGACATCATCGATGACGTCACGGATATCACCGTGGATGAAGCGGGCACCAGCCGGGACGGCGTACTCGTTGCCCGTGGAGAGGTCATCCACCACGGTGACGTCAAAACCACGCTCAAGCAGAACGGTGGCACACACGCTGCCGACATAGCCGGCACCGCCGGTGACGACAACGTGAGCGCCCTGCTGCAGCCCACTCACGACAGTTAGTCCTCCACAGGCTCAACGCGGATGGCGTGGCAGAGCTCATCGTGAAGTTCAATGCTGCCATTGTCATTGCTAAAGGTGAGACCGTTATCGGTGGTCTCGAGAGTGACGATGGAGCCCGGGTTCATGCCCAACGCGGACAGCTTGGTCATAACCTTGTGCTCGACCTGCACAATCTCGTTGATGCTGAGGAGCTTGACCTGAATGGGGTCCAGAGAGTCCACGTCCACGGCGCGGGACCGGGAGAACTTAGACTGCTCGTCAACAGCCTTCTCCAGCTTCGTGCGGTTGGACTCATCGGCAGTTTCCATCAGTTCGCTCAGGCCCGGGATGGGGTTGCCGAACGGGGAGGTGGAGTAGTTCTCCAGTACCCCAACCAGGCGCTGCTCAACCTCATCGCCCATGACGTGCTCCCAGCGGCAGGCCTCATCGTGGACCTTTTCCCAGGGGAGACCGAGAACGTCGGTCAGCAGACGCTCTGCCAACCGGTGCTTACGCATCACGGCCGTGGCGCGATCCCGGCCTTCAGCGCTGAGCTTGAGGGAGCGGTCCCGGGCTACGGTCAGCAGCCCATCGCGCTCCATGCGGGAAACAGTCTGGCTGACCGTAGGGCCGGACTGGTCCAAGCGCTCAGCAATACGAGCGCGAAGAGGCGTGATGCCCTCCTCTTCCAGCTCGTAGATTGTACGAAGATACATCTCTGTTGTGTCGACGAGATCCCTCACCTGCGTAACGCCCTTTCTAATAATCTGTGAATCTAAGGCTTAACTGTACACGTTTTCGGGTGTATATCACCCCTAGACGGCATACTCCCGCAATTTATCTGCTCGGTCGCCCTCGCGAAGCTTAGCCATGACCTCGCGCTCTATCTGACGGACCCTCTCCCTGGACAAGCCAAAACGCTTCCCGATCTGGTCAAGCGTGCGGGGCATACCATCATCAAGGCCATAGCGAAGCTTAATGACATCCTGCTCGCGCTCCTCCAACGTGCCCAACACGGCGCGCACATCGGAGTGCCGCAAGGATGCCACGACGGCGGACTCGGCGTCCGCGGCTTCCGAGTCTTCGATGAAGTCACCCAAGGGGGCCTCCTCATCTGAGCCGACGGGCATATCCAAGCTCACCGGATCCCGGGACTGCTTCAGCAGCATTTCAATCTTGGATTCCTCGATGCCGGACTCTTCCGCCAACTCTTCATTCGTAGCCTCACGCCCCAGCTGCTGGTACATCTCCCGCTTAATCCGAGACAGCTTGTTGACCTGCTCCACGAGGTGCACGGGCAGACGGATGGTGCGTGACTGGTCAGCCATGCCGCGAGTAATTGCCTGGCGGATCCACCACGTGGCGTAAGTGGAGAACTTGAAGCCCTTGGTGTAATCGAACTTCTCCATCGCCCTAATTAGCCCCAAGTTGCCCTCTTGAATGAGGTCGAGCAGCGGCATACCGCGGCCGGTGTAGCGCTTAGCCAGACTCACTACGAGGCGTAGGTTGGCCTCCAGCAGGTGGGAACGCGCTGCCTTGCCCTCACGGGCCAAGATCTTCAGATCGCGCTTCTTGGCGCGAGTAAGTGAGTCAGACGTCTTCAAAAGGTGCTCCGCGTACAGCCCCACCTCAATGCGCTGAGAGAGCTCCACCTCATCATCGGCATTCAGCAGGGCAGTCTTGCCGATCCCGTTGAGGTACACGCGCACCAAGTCCGCCGAGGGGTTCTCATTGTTGCCGCGGCGGCGACCCTTATCCTCGTTCTTGTCCTCACCACCTGAGCCGGCTGCAGTGGCATCGGTCGTGGCTTCATCATCGAACATGGAGCTGCTCATCTCTTTCGCGCCTTCCTGGGGGTGGGAAGTTTTACGTTGTAGTCTATTGCGTTCAACGGGCGAATATTAAATATTGTTCCCCGCCATTCCAATTTTTTGTTCCCCCGGGCAACACCCCTCCCGAGGCGGTCTCCCGGCTTAGGAATCAAGTGGCGGTGTGACCTGGGGATTCCTAGGCTTCAACGAGGACAGTAAAGGGGCCTTCGTTGACTGACTCGACGGCCATCATCGCGCCGAATTCACCGGTCTCCACATGGAGCCCCCGTTGACGGAGCCTATCAACCACCTTTTCTATAACTACCGCGGCCTCCGGGCCGGGAGCAGCCTGAGCCCATGAAGGCCTCCGCCCCTTCTTCGTCTCGCCCATGAGCGTGAATTGGCTGACGAGCAACACGCTGGCACCAACTTCCTCCGCAGAGAGATCCCTGCGGCCCTCCCAGCCTTCATTCGGGGCAGGGAACAACCGCAAGTCGGCAACCTTGCGGGCCAAAAGTTCCCAGGCATCGGGCGCGTCATCGGTGCCCACGCCTAGCAAGACCAGCAGCGCGGGGCCGTGCACTTCTCCCACGGTGCTGCCATCCACGCTGACCCGGGCGTGGCTCACGGTGCTCACAACTGCTTTCATTCCAAAACCTCCAACGGAAGAATAATGCCGTGACGAACGAGATCCACGGCAATGGGGATGCAGGCCTCGGCGCATTCTTGTTCATCGATGCCCTGCACGGTGGCATAGAGTTCCACCACATCCCGCATGGTGAGCCCCTCGGGATGCAGACCGGCCACGATGGCCTGAACGTGGCCATCGATGTCATGCTTATAACACGGCCCTTCGGTCCGGCTGAGAGACCGGGAATAGGGTAAGAAACCTTGACCCGTGGCGGCGTCGCCCACAAAAACCTGATCCACGGCGACACCGGGACGCACCGCGAACTGGTGATCCAGCACGGCCGCGGGGGCATCCAACCGGGCCAGCCAAGCCATGCGGCGGAACCACTCATCCACCTCTGCGCCCAAGTGAGTATCCGGCGGCAGAGGCTGGTCGAGAAGCTCCACGTGTACCTCCGAGGGCTCACCCTGGAGATCGCGCGAACGCTCCATGTGCATATATCCCAGGCCGATGTGGGTCACCCCATGGTCGGCGAAAAACTCCAGCCAGGCGGTGGTGCGCTGGCGGCCTTGTTCACTGCGGGGATCGATGGACTCATCCTCCAACCATGTGTGGACATAGGTGAACACATCCACCTGATCGCGGTGGACCAACAGCGCCCGAATGCCGGTATCCGCAATCCATTGCACGGGCGCAGGTGGGGCGGACGCGTCGGTGATGGCCCAGCCCACCAGAATATGAGCGCGGCCACCCTCGTTGAGGTGCTCGGCAGCTCCCTCCACCACGAGGCGGGAGGCGGCGTCCAAGGCAAGGCCGGAATCCCGGTAGATGTGTCCCTCCTCGGTGACGTCCACGGCCGGACCGATGACGAACGGGGGATTGGAAATAATGCGGTCAAACGTCCGGCCCGCGACCGGCTCGAACCAGCTTCCCTCTAGCCACTCGACTCGGCTACCCAGGTCATTGGCCCGCGCGAATTCGAGCGCCCGGGCGTGGATGTCCGTGCCCGTGATCTCGGCGTGCGGATAATTGGCCGCGAGCACCAGGCTCAACGCGCCGGAACCGGTACCCAAATCCAACACTGAGCAGGGTGATCCCGAAGGCAAGGGCGGCACGCTGCTCAGCAAAGACAGCGGCGCGTGGCCCACACCGGGGACGTGATGCGGCCCGGGCTGATGGATCTCAACGCTGGCATCAGGGTCAGAGGAAATGAGGACGTCCTCAGCGCCGTGGAACGGGACATGCAGTGGGCGCACATCTATCTCGAGCACTAAAGAACCATCGGCCCGGGTATTCAACACACCCACCGATGACAACTCGTCCATCAGCTGCTGGCCGCACAGCTCCTCCCACCAGGCACGCGGTTGCGGCTGGCGGAGATAGACCGCCGACACCAAGGTTGCATGGGGCGAGGTGCTCCTAGCCAGTGCGAAAAGGGCACCGGCGGGATTGCCGCTATGCGCTGCCGCCAGCCCGTTTGGGCCGAGGGCTTGGGCGGCCGCTTCGGAGGAGTAACCGTGGCTGCGGAGTGTGTCCAACAGGGAAGAAAGGGCGGGGGCGAATGTCATCGTGCGGCTCAAAGGTCCTTCAGATTTGTTGGCTGGTCGTTAGGGCTGTTCTGAATCATGTGGATCATAGTCCACCACACCGGCATGGCCCTCGGCATTCGGGCGGGGCGGAAGTTGTGCCGGATCATGCGAGGGTGGCCCCACAGCAGCCTGGCGCTGGCGCTCCAGTTCAGCGGCGTACTGCCTGCGCTGCTCACGGACCACCCCAGGTTTGTACACTTTCCTGGTTTCCTTATCCGCCTCACCGGATTCATTGGCAAGAAGAACAGCTACCCACGGCAGAGGCAGGCTGATCAAGGCCACCCCTACGCTCAACGCCACGTTGTTGGTCCACCACATCAACAGGCCGCTGGCGGCCAAGATCGGCAGCCGGGCGATCTGCAACACCGTGTAGACCCTGCGCCGGTGGTGCCAATTTTCCAGCGGGGAGCGACGAGCGTCTGTAATGAGCTGCGCATCACGCTTCTTGCCAAGAGCCATGACTCCCACGGTAGTCCTCATGGAGTGGGGAAGTGGAAAACAGTCCGCAACGGGTGCATGATGGGTAATCGTGAGCAACCCAAGCACGACAACCATTGAGCGCCCCGATGTCCGCATAGATGACACCACGGATGATGATGCACCGAAGTTCTTCCACTATGTGAAGAAGGATCAGATCGTGGAATCTGCCGTGATGGGGAAGCTGGTAGTAGCCCTGTGCGGGGAAACCTTCCCCGTGCGCAAGCAGGCCAAGCCGGGCTCTCCAGTCTGCCCAGACTGTGAAGCGATCTATAAGGGTCTGCGGAAGAAGTGATGAAGCACCTCCGCCAATGGCAGCAGGAGGCCCTCAACAAGTACATCACGGAAGCGCCGCAAGACTTCCTGGCCGTGGCAACCCCCGGGGCGGGTAAAACTACCTTCGCCCTCACTATTGCCAGGATGCTGCTCGATAGCCGCGTGGTGGAACGGCTGGTCATCGTGGTGCCCACCGAACATCTCAAGGTGCAGTGGTCCAACTCCGCAGCAAAGCAGGGGATGGCCTTGGACGCGGCGTTCAGCAATTCCTCGCCGTTCAACAACTCCTATGACGGTGTGTGCGTGACCTATGCCCAGGTGGGCATGAAACCCACTAAGCATTATCAGGTCGCCACCGCCAAGAAGACCCTGGTGATCCTCGATGAGATTCACCACGCCGGCGATGCAAAAAGCTGGGGTGACGGGGTGCGTTTGGCGTATGCACACAGCACCCGCCGGTTGGCGCTGACGGGTACGCCATTTCGTTCCGATGACTCGCAGATTCCTTTCGTACGTTATGAAGAGGCACCTGATAGCCCCGGTGCCCTCCAATCGAGCGCTGACTACACCTACGGTTATGGGGAAGCGCTCAAGGACGGGGTCGTCCGCCCCGTGGTCTTCCTGGCCTATTCCGGCCAGGCCCGCTGGCGCAACTCCGCCGGCGAAGAGTTTGAGGCGCGCCTTGGTGAACCGCTGAACGCGGAGCAAACGGCACGTGCGTGGCGCACCGCCCTGGACCCCAAGGGGGACTGGATCCCCGCCGTGCTGCAGGCCGCCCACACCCGCCTGCAGCAGTTGCGGGAGGTCACCCCAGATGCCGGTGGTCTCGTGATCGCCACTGATAAGACCACGGCGAGGGCCTATGCCACGATGCTGGGCAAGATCAGCTCCACCCCGGTCACCGTGGTGTTGTCCGATGAGGCGGGTGCGTCCGAGAGGATCAAGGAATTCAGCGCCAGCACCGATGAGTGGATGGTGGCCGTGCGCATGGTCTCCGAAGGTGTGGACGTGCCGCGCCTAGCCGTGGGAGTCTACGCAACCTCCGCCTCCACTCCGCTGTTTTTTGCCCAAGCCATCGGGCGCTTCGTGCGCTCCCGGCGCCCCGGCGAATCGGCCTCTGTGTTCCTCCCCTCCGTCCCGGTGTTGCTCGAACTGGCATCCAAGATGGAAAAGCAGCGCAACCACGTCCTCGGAAAACCCGACCGCCCCAACGAAGGGTGGGATGATCAGCTTCTCACCGAGGCAAATAGGGAGCAGAACGAGCCCGGCGAGGACAAGGGCTATGAATCCGTAGGCGCAGAAGCCGAGCTGGAAAGCCTCATCTATGACGGATCCACGTACGGCACGCGCGTAGCCAACTCAGAAGAGGAACAGGCCTACCTGGGCCTGCCCGGCCTCCTGGACGCGGATCAGATGCGTACCCTGCTGCGCCAGCGCCAAGCAGAGCAAGTGGAGGCGCGTGCGGCGGAAGAGCAGCAGGAAAAAGCCCGCAAAGAAAAGCTGGCCCAGGCCGAAGAAGGCAGTGCGGCCGATGCCCGCAACAAGCGAGTCGCCAGCGAAGAGCTCCCCGCCCTCCGCAAGGAACTCAACGCGCTCGTGGCCATGAAGTCCGCCCGCACGGGTAAGCCCCACGGCGCTATCCACAACGATGCCCGCCGCAACTGCGGAGGCCCGCCCACAGCATTGTGTACCGCACAGCAACTGCGGGATAGAATAGCCTACCTACGTGATTGGTAAATCCCGGTGAACTATTGCCGCGAAGGAAAGGGTATAGAAGAGGCACACCATGCCAGAACGCGACTACACAGATCTCGATAAAGCTCAGGCCCGCGAGGAGGCTCGCCGGGTGATCACGCCCCGAAAGGTCTCCGGATTCAGCTTGGCGGCGCTGATCGTGGGTATTTTGTGCATCCCCGCAGCTGTGATGCCGATTATCGGGATTATCGTCTCCCTCGTGGGCATCGCGGTGGGGCTGGCGGCGTTGGCCGTCGCCACAAAAAAAGGAACCCAGCGCAGCTACGCAGCTGGTGGGCTCGTGTTGGCCATCCTGGCCATGGGAATCTCCATCTTCTTCACCCAGGCCGGCCTGAGCGCGGTTGCTGGGTGTGAAGACCTGCGTGGCGAAGAATTCACGCAGTGCGTGGAGGACAATCAGTCCAAGTAATCCCGCAGCACCTGGGAGCGGGAGGGGTGGCGCAGCTTGGACATCGTCTTGGACTCGATCTGGCGGATGCGCTCCCGGGTGACGCCGTAGACTTGACCAATTTCGTCTAAAGTCCTCGGCATACCGTCAGTCAGGCCGAAGCGCAGCTTCACCACACCGGCCTCACGCTCAGACAGGGTGTGCAGCACATCTTGGAGCTGATCCTGCAGCAGAGTGAAGGACACAGCATCCACAGCAACCACGGCTTCGGAGTCCTCGATGAAGTCACCCAGCTGGGAGTCACCCTCATCACCAATGGTTTGGTCCAGGGAGATCGGCTCACGCGCGTACTGCTGGATCTCCAGCACCTTGTCCACGGTGATGTCCATCTCCCGCGCCAGCTCCTCCGGGGTGGGCTCGCGGCCCAGGTCCTGGAGCAGCTCGCGCTGGATGCGGCCGAGCTTGTTGATGACCTCCACCATGTGCACCGGGATGCGGATGGTGCGGGCCTGGTCTGCCATGGCGCGGGTAATGGCCTGGCGGATCCACCACGTCGCGTAGGTAGAGAACTTGTAGCCCTTGACGTAGTCAAACTTCTCCACCGCGCGGATCAGACCCAGGTTGCCTTCCTGGATGAGGTCCAGGAACGCCATGCCGCGGCCGGTGTAGCGCTTGGCAAGGGACACGACGAGGCGCAGGTTGGCCTCCAGCAGGTGGTTCTTCGCTCGGCGCCCGTCGCGCTCAATTTCGCGCAGATCGCGGCGGTTCATGGGGGAGAGCTTCTCCCCAGAATTCTTAATCTCCTCCATGCGGTACTGCGCGTACAAGCCTGCCTCGATTCGCTTGGCCAGGGAAACCTCCTGATCAGCGTTCAGCAGGGCGACCTTACCGATCTGCTTGAGGTACGCGCGCACGGAATCCGCGGACGCCGTGAGTTCCGCGTCCTTACGCGCCTGGCGCAGGGCTGCGGATTCGTCCTCGTCCCAGACGAAGCTGCCTTCGTCTACCTCGTCTTCGCTGGAA
>DXFZ01000027.1 GCA_019114175.1 Candidatus Corynebacterium gallistercoris | reverse complement strand
ACATATTTTCCGCCAAGATGCGGTCTTCCACAAGACGGACCACACGGTCCTTCGCATCCTGGTCAAATTTCCTTGGCATGTTCCAAATTTTCCCATCTACTCAAACGGAACAAAACCTGGGACACTTCAGTCTCAGTATGTCAGCCTGGCGTATTCGGATGCGTTGATCACCGTGGGGGTGCCCGCCTTGGTGGGCATGGTCGGGGATTCCTACGATAATGCCCTGGCTGAGACGATCACTGGGGCTCTATAAGAGGGTGAGCTGATCTATTCCAAGTGGGTCTGGGAGTCCGTCGAGGCGATGGGGTTGGCCATGATGGGGTGGGTGTCCTGGTGGAACACCGCCTGGTTGCATGAGGCTCTGGGCTACCTTACTCCCGTGGAGGTCGAAGCGACCTATACTCACAATCGAGGCGTAGCGTCCGTTGCGTCCTAACCCCGGAACGAAACCCAGGACGCTTCATACAACGACTCGGCAACAGTTAAGGACCGCCAAACCCAGCGTGCCCAGCTCGCCTAACAACGTCTCGACGACCTCACCTCCGGACACATCGCCCGCGCATGTGGTGTAATCGACCCCTTTCCCCGAAGATGCACCCCAGTTCGTTAAGGCCTACCACGCCTACTACAAGACGCCTCGCGGCTACCACCCGCGCTCCGTGAACTCCACCGATGGCTGGAACGCCACCTCAGCACTTTCCTTCCTGAACGCGAAGTTCCTCCAGTTCACCGAGGAGATCGAAGCCCCAGTCCTCTTGATCCATGGGGAGAAAGCACACTCGCGCTACTTCAGCGAAACCGCCTTTGGGGACCTACGCGGCGAAAACAAAGAGCTGCTGATCATCCCGGGTGCCTTCCATACGGATCTCTACGACCAGACTGACATCATCCCATTCGGAAAGATCAATGAGTTCTTCACTCAAAGCTTTAGCCGTTAGCGCAACGCTGCTCCTGGTGGCGGGCTTGTGGGGCTGTTCTAGCGCTCCCACACCTTACCCCGAGAGACCCGCCGCTACACCATCACAATCAATTACACACCCAACGGAGGCGACAGTGCTGGAAGCTGTCATCGATGACTATCCTCTTTCGTTAACGTGGGAGGACAATCTCAGTGTTTCTCAGCTCGCGACACTGTGCGCACAGGAAACAGTCCGCGTGGACCTCTCCGAGTACGGAGGATTCGAGCTTGTCGGAGAACTCGGACAACAGTTAGTCAGTGATGACCACAGCCTGACAGCGACAGAAGGCGACGCTTTGCTCTACCAATCGCATTCCATCGTGTTCATGGCCGGCACAAACCACTGGGAATACACTCGACTAGGAAAGGTCAGCTCCTCAGACATCGAACGGCTCAAAACCCTTGTAGGTACTGGTAACGCCACCCTGGAAATCCGGTGCGCTACTCCACAAGAGAAAGGACAACATGAATAACGAACAATTTCAGGCACACGAGACAAACCGGCATCCACTGAACCCCCGCAGTGCTGAACTGAGCCGATGACGGGAATCGAACCCGCGCCGCCTGCTTGGGAAGCAGGAGTTCTACCATTGAACTACATCGGCATACGTGAGGAAGCTGCCTCCACCGCCCAGATGGCCGGTGAGAACTTCACATTCACAGGGGACACTATAGCACCCCCTTACGCGCTTCTCGAACAACCCCCCGCGCGCTGCTCGAATCACCCCTAGCGCGAGGTCCGCACCGGCACCACCAACAGCGCCCCCACCACGCAGATCCCGCCGCAGACCAGGTACAGCCCCGGGTATCCGCCCAGGTAGTTCAGCGCCACAGCGGCCAGCCCGCCGGCCAGCATGTTGCTGATCCCCACGGTGAGCGTCATGATGCTCACGTCCCTGTCGCGGTGCGTCTCGGAAGGCAGTGCTTCATTGATCATCGCCTGGTCCACAGAGGCAAACACACCCCACGCCACACCCAGCACGCACGCGGCCGCCACGACCACGCCCATGGACCCGGCCACGGTCATGAGGGCCGTCGCCCCCGCAATGCCCAGCGCTGCCGCGATCACGAAGACCTTCCTGCGCCCCACCTTGTCTGACCACACCCCGGCCACGTACGCCGCCGCCACGGTAAACGCCGCGTAGGTCACCGTCAGGATCAGCACCCCGCCCTCCGGGTTCGCCGCACCGATGTGATCCCGCAGGTAGTAGAAGAGGTAGAACAGGCTGGTGTAGTTGGCCAGGTGAATGACGAAGCGGGAGGCGAAGACCAGCCAGTAGCTCGCATACGACACCTTCGGCCCGCCTTCCGCGGCAACCGCCCCAGCATCCTGGGGAGGGGAGGGTGGAGGTAGGGTGGCGTCGCCCACAGAAGAAGAACCGAAACCAAACTGCCACACCAACCCCACAGAAACCACCGCAACCAGCACGTACGCCGCGCCCACCGGCAGCAGCGAAGCCACGGCCGTGCCCGCCACCATCCCCACCGTATAGGCCACGCCCAAGGCTCCGGACACGGCACCGTACCGCGGCCGCGGCACCACGTCGGCCATCACGGTGAGCAGGTTGTTCGTCACAAACGCCATGAACACCTGGAAGGCGCACCACAACAGCAGCAGCAGCCAAAAGCTGGGGGCAACTGCCAGCGCCACCAGGCACACCGCGCACAGCAGCGCGCCAGCCAGAGCCCACGGCAGCCGCGTGCCGAACCGCCGCACCACCCCGGAGCCAGCCCACCGCCGCCCGCCCGCATCGGAGAGCCACCCCGTGACCAGGCTGGTCAGCACCATCGCCGCGCCACCGGACATCATCAACAGCGAAAGCGCGTTCTCCTTATCGTCTGGCCGCAGATGCACCAGCTGAATCCCCAGCAGCAGCTGACTGGGCGCGGACCAGGCCACGCAGGAGCCCATGTACGCCACGGCGTACTTCCACGTAAAGGCCCGCGGGTGCGCCTCGGCGGTGGTTGGCTGATGGTTCATGCACCCAAAGATAAAGGCCTGTGCCCGCGCACACAGCCAAACCGTTAAACTTGATCACGTGCTTCTTTCAGACCGCGATATCCGCGCCGCCCTCGATGCCGGCGAGCTAGCAATTGAACCGCACGATGATGCGATGGTGCAGCCCTCCAGCATCGATGTGCGCCTGGACGGGCTCTTCCGCGTGTTCAACAATTCCAAGTACACGCACATTGACCCGAAGCTGCCGCAGGAGGAGCTCACCACGCTGGTGGAATGCCCGGACGAGGAGGCGTTCATCCTACACCCGGGGGAGTTCGTGCTGGGTGCCACGCTGGAAAAGTTCACCATCCCCGCGCACCTGGCCGGGCGTCTGGAGGGCAAGTCCTCCCTCGGCAGGTTGGGGTTGCTGACGCACTCCACGGCCGGGTTCATTGATCCGGGCTTCTCCGGGCACATCACCCTGGAGCTCTCCAACACGGCAAACCTGCCGATCGCGCTGTACCCGGGCATGAAGGTCGGCCAGCTGGCGCTGTTCCGCATGACGAGCCCCGCGGAGTCCCCTTATGGCACCGGCGCTCTGGGCAGCAAGTACCAGGGCCAGCGCGGCCCCACGCCTTCCAAGGCTTATCTGAATTTTCAGGATTAACTTTTGTCTTTTTCTTTTGGCGACGCCACCACGCCCGCCCCCTCCCAACCCAATTCCAGCGCGATTGCCCTCTCAGATGTGACGGTGCATTACCCGGGGGCAACCTCTCCCGCAGTGGATAGCTTTTCTTTGGAGATCGCGCCGGGCACCACCACGGTGCTGCTGGGTTCTTCTGGGTGCGGCAAGACCACACTCCTGCGCACGATGAACCGCATGGTGGAGCCAACCTCTGGCACTGTGCGCGTGCGGGGCGAGGACGTGCGCCAGGCCAACGCGGTGCAGTTGCGGCGCTCTATCGGCTACGTGCTGCAGGAGGCGGGGCTGCTGCCGCACCGCACCGTGGCGCAGAACATCGCCACGGTGCTGCGGCTCAACGGGGCGGGGAAGAAAGAGGCGGCTGCCGCGGCGGCGGAGGCGGCTGACATGGTGGGGCTGGATGCGGAGCTGCTGGACCGGCACCCGGCCCAGCTTTCCGGGGGTCAGCAGCAGCGCGCGGGCGTGGCCCGGGCGCTGGCTGCCGACCCGGACATTTTGCTCATGGATGAGCCCTTCGGCGCGGTGGATCCCATCGTGCGCCGTGGCCTGCAGGATCTCATGCTTGACCTGCAGCAACGCCTGCGTAAGACGGTGGTGCTGGTCACCCACGATGTCTCCGAGGCCATGACCCTGGCCGATCACATTGTGCTGCTCCGCCAGGGTGGGAAGATCGCCCAGCAGGGCACGCCGGAGCAGCTGGCCACGCACCCTGCGGATGAATTTGTCCGGGACTTTTTGGATGCCTCCGCCCGCGGTCTGCGGGTGGAGCGGCGCGGGGAGAAGGAGCTGGTGGTGGATTCCCGCGGGAGTATCGTGGGGGTGCTGGACCAGGCCAGCCCCACTCACCACGCCAGCGCCACCAGCCAGGTGGAGCGCTGATGGCCGGGATGATCGATACCTCCTGGATTTCCACGAATCGCCAGCTCATCCTGGACCTAACTCTGCAGCACATCAAGCTGACCATCCCGGTCCTGCTGGCGGTGTTCATCCTCTCCATCCCCGTCGGCTACGGCGCCCACCGGGCGGGGTACTCCCGCCGCTGGCGCCCGGCCCGCTCCGCGGTGATCGTGACCTCCGGGATCCTCTACGGCGTGCCCTCCTTGGCACTGTTCGTCATCCTCCCGGTCATCCTGGGCACTTCCGTGTTGAGCCCGCTGAACGTCATCATTGCGCTGGTCATTTATGGCCTGGCGCTGCAGGTGCGCGTGGCAGCCGAAGCGTTCGATTCCGCGGATCCCGCCGCGCGCCTGGCCGCCGAGGCCGTGGGCTATTCCCGGCTGGGCCAGTTCTTCTCCGTGGATTTGCCGCTGGCCGCGCCGGGCATTGTGGCGGGCATGCGTGTGGTTGCGGCGTCCACGATTTCCCTGATTTCGGTGGGTACGCTCATCGGAGTGAGCAACCTGGGCGACCTCCTGACCGCGGGTTTCCAGCGCAGCTTTCCCACGCAGATCCTGGTGGGCATCGCCGGGATTGTGGTGTTGGCCGCCGTGGTGGATCTTCTGCTGGTGACCGTGGCGCGCGTTAGCGTTCCCCGCACGGGCAAGGCGGTGGGGTAGATGCTGCAGGAGACGTGGTCGATGCTCACTGACCCCGCGGCGTGGTCCGGCCCCACGGGCTTTGCCGCTCGGATCGTGGAGCATGTGCAGCTGAGCCTGGTGGCTCTGCTCATTGCCGTGGTGATTGCGGTGCCACTGGGGTTGCTCATCGGCCACACGGGCCGTGGTCGCGCACTCATCGTGGGCACCTCCGGGGCGTTGCGAGCGATCCCTTCCCTGGGCCTGCTCACTGCCTTGGCGCTGGTCATTCCCGGTGGAGTGGCGAACGCGGTGCTGCCGAGTGTGGTGGTGCTGGTGATCTTGGCCGTTCCCCCTATTCTCGCTGGTACTTATTCTGGGGTCGACGCCATCACGCCAGCCATTCGCACTTCTTCCACTGCGTTGGGGTTCTCCCCGGCTCAGGTGCTGTGGAAGGTGGAAGTCCCTCTAGCGGTTCCGCAGATGATGGACGGGATCCGTTCCGCACTGCTGCAGGTGATTTCCACGGCCACCATTTGCGCGTACTTGGGCACAGGTGGCTTGGGTCGGTACCTCATTGACGGCCTTGCCACCCGGGATTACCCGCAGGTGCTGGCGGGGGCTGTGGTGGTGATCGGGCTGGTATTGTGCTTCGAACTTGCTTTGGTTTTGATCAGTAGGCTGGTGGCACCAACTACCCGCTCCCTACGTTAGGTCAGGACTCTCCATGAGTAAGACAGTCAAGATTTCCACTACCGCTGCTGGCGCTATGGCGCTGGTATTTACCCTGGCTGCGTGCGGGGGTGGGGAGGATCCGCTGAGTAGTGGCGGGGACGCTGGCGCGGTGACCGTGGGCGCGGCAAACTTCCCGGAAAGCGAGATCCTGGGGCAGCTGTACGCCCAGGTGCTCAAGGAGCACGGGGTGCAGGTTGAGTTCCAGGGTGGCATCGGAGCCCGGGATGTGTATCTGGCCGCCTTGGAGGCGGGGGACATTGACATTGTGCCGGAGTACAGCGGGAACGCCGCGCAGTTCTATGCCACGGGTCAGCCCCAGGAGGCGCAACTGACTGCCGGCGCGACTGCCGAGGACGTGGAGAACGTGCTGGCAGACGTGTTGCCGGAGGGCGTGGAGGCGGGCGAGGCCGCGCCGGCGGAGTCCAAGGACTCCTACCGGGTCAGCGCCACCTTTGCAGAGGAGCACGATCTGCGCACGTTGGAGGATCTGGCGCGCCTGGCAGAGAGTCAGACGATCACCCTGGCTGGTAACCCGGAACTAGAGACCCGTCCCTATGGCCCGAAGGGCCTGGACGAGGTTTATGGTGTTCCCGCAGACAAGATCGAGTTCACCGCCATCAGCGATGGCGGTGGCCCGCTGACCGTGGGTGCGCTGAAGGACGGCAGCGTAGACGTGGCAGACATCTACACCACATCCCCTGTGCTGGACCGCGGCGGCAATGAGGTGGACGTGGTGGAGCTGGAAGATACGAAACGGTTGGTATTGAGCCAGCATGTGATCCCGCTGCTGCGCACGGAAACTTTTGATGGACTCAGCCAGGAAGCCAAGGATGCACTGGTGGAACTGCAGAAGGCACTTACCACGGAAGATCTTAAGGCCATGAATCAGCGCAACAGCGGTGAGGAAAAGGCAGAGCCAGCGGTCATCGCCACGGATTGGCTTAAGGAGAAGGGGCTCGCGGGCTAGAGCCTTAGGCAGTTAAGAGTTCCCCTGGCTGAAACCTCCCGTTCACCTTCGCTCATTAGATTCAATCCTTATGCGAATGACAGTCTTTGGTACCGGGTACTTGGGAGCAACGCACGCCGCCTGCATGGCGGAGCTGGGGCATGAGGTCTTGGGCGTGGATGTGGATCACGCCAAGATCGCCGCATTGCAAGAGGGCAAGGTTCCTTTTTATGAACCGGGGTTGCCGGAGATTCTGCAGCGCAACCTAGAGAACGGGCGGCTGCGGTTTACCACCGACTATGCTGAAGCTGCAGAGTTCGCCACGGTGCACTTCGTGGGCGTGGGCACGCCGCAGCGCAAGGGCTCCTATGCGGCAGACACCACCTACGTGGAAGCCGTGGTGCGGGACTTGGCGGGGCTCGTCAGCGGTGAGCACCTAGTCATCGGAAAGTCCACGGTGCCGGTGGGAACTGCGCACAGGCTGCAGACCCTCGCTGATGGTGTGGTGGGGGAGCGGCGGGGTGGCATCGCCGAAAAAAGAGAAGACAACATCACCGTGGTGTGGAATCCAGAGTTCCTGCGCGAAGGACACGCGGTGGCGGACACGCTGCGGCCAGATCGGATCGTGCTGGGCGTGGACGATGGCAGTGAAGACAATGCCGCGGTGGAAACGGTGCGGGAGATTTACGCCAGCGCGCTAGAAGCCGAAACACCACTCCTCGTGATGGACTTGCCCACCGCCGAGCTGGTGAAAGTCAGCGCCAACGCATTCCTGGCCACCAAGATCTCCTTCATCAACGCAGTGAGCGAGGTATGCGAGGCCGCAGGGGGAGATGTGACCGCGCTGGCCGATGCGATCGGGCTGGACGAGCGCATCGGGCGGAAGTTCCTCGGGGCTGGGCTGGGCTTCGGTGGCGGGTGCCTGCCGAAAGATATCCGCGCCTTCATGGCTCGCGCCGGTGAATTGGGAGCTGATCAGGCGCTGACGTTTCTCCGCGAGGTGGATGCTATCAACATGCGGCGGCGGGAGAAGCTGGTGGAAATAGCCAAGGAGGCGCTGGGTGGCAACGTGATCGGGCGCAACATTACGGTGCTGGGCGCGGCATTCAAGCCGAACAGTGATGACGTGAGGGATTCCCCAGCGCTGAATGTGGCGGGATCGCTGAACCTGGCAGGCGCTGCCGTGACAGTGTTCGACCCAGAAGCGATGGACAACGCATCAAAGCTGTTCCCGACCTTGACCTACGCCGGGACCGTGGAGGAGGCGTTGGAAGGCACGGAACTCGTCATCGTCGCCACGGAGTGGAAGCAGTTCCAAGAACTCGATCCGGAGGCGGCACGAGGACCCGTGGCGGCGCCGGTGGTGATCGATGGGCGGAACTGCCTTGATAGGGGAGACTGGGAGCGCGCTGGTTGGCGATACCTCGCCCTCGGGCGGGGGTAGCTACTGCCTGACACTACTGGCTCTAGCTATTGCTTGTAACTGGACAGGAAGTTGCCCAACCGCTCGATGGCATTTGCCAGATCCCTGGCCCACGGAAGAGTAACCACTCGGAAGTGATCCGGGGAAGGCCAGTTGAAGCCGGTGCCCTGGACAAGGTGGATCTTCTCCGCGCGCAGCAGATCAAACATGAACTGCTCATCATCGTGGATCTCGTGCACGTTGGGATCCAGCCGCGGGAAGGCATAGAGAGCGCCCATGGGCTTTACGCAGCTCACGCCTGGGATTTCGTTGAGTTTCTCCCAGGCGGTGTTGCGTTGCTCAAGGAGCCGACCGCCTGGAAGCACTAGGTCATCGATGGACTGCCTGCCGCCCAAGGCAACCTGAATGCCGTGCTGAGCCGGCACGTTGGGGCACAACCTCGTCCCAGCAAGAACGTTGAGGCCTTCCAGGAATCCCTCGGCATGGCCCTTCGGCCCCGTGATGACCATCCAGCCTGCGCGGTATCCCGCCACGCGGTATGCCTTAGACAGACCGTTATAGGTGATCGTGAGAAGGTCGGGGGCTAGGCTGGCGATGTTGATGTGCTTGGCACCGTCATACAAGATCTTGTCATAGATCTCGTCGGCCAGGATCAACAGCGAGTGCTCCCTGGCCACATCAACGATTTGCTGCAGAATCTCCCGTGAATACACCGCGCCCGTGGGGTTGTTCGGGTTAATGACCACAATCGCCTTGGTACGTTCCGTGATCTTGGAGCGGATGTCCTCGATGTCCGGCATCCAGTCATTTTCCTCATCACAGAGGTAATGCACCGGCTTCCCGCCGGCGAGTGACGTGCTGGCGGTCCACAGTGGGTAATCGGGGCTGGGGATCAGCACCTCATCGCCATCATCCAGCAGCGCCTGCATCGTCATGGTGATGAGCTCGGAGACACCGTTTCCGAGGAACACATCTTCCACGTCAAACGCGGGGAACCCTGGAATGACTTCGTAGCGGCTCACCACGGCGCGGCGCGCGCTGATGATCCCCTTGGATGTGGAATACCCCTGCGCGGTCGGCAGCGCGGCAATCATATCCCGCATGATCACGTCCGGGGCCTCGAAGCCGAACACGGCCGGGTTGCCGGTGTTGAGCTTGAGGATGCGGTGACCGTCCGCCTCCATCCGCTCCGCCTCCGTGTTCACGGGGCCGCGGATTTCATACAGCACGTTCTTGAGCTTGGTGGACTGGTCCAACGCGCGCAGTTCACTGGGTCGCTTGGGGGTACTCATTCTCCCCATTGTGCCATTTATTCTTATATGCGACGCCCCCGCGCCCCCGCTTCCTCCCCTACAGCAGGGGTTGAACTAGTTTCCGTTGCCTTCACCGGTGGGCTGGGCTGGTTGCTCCGGCGCGGCGGTGGGCTGCTGGGGCTGGCTGGTCGGCTGAGCCGGTGGCTGAGAGCTTCCGCCACCATTGCCGTTCCCGTTGCCGCCGTTGCCGTTACCTGGGCGGCTTGGCGCAGTGGGTTGCTGCGGAGGCTGCTGTGGCTGGTTGGATGAGCCAGGTTGAACGGGGGAGGAAGGGCTGTGCTGCTGCTCAGAGGTGGAATCCGTGGTGGATTGGTTTCCACCAGAGCCAGAGTTGGTGTTGCCGGAACTGCCGGACCCGCTGGAGCTGCCGGACCCGCTGGAACCCCCGGAATAACCCGAACCACGCTGGGGGCGCAGTGCCCTGTCCTGGTCATCGTATTTGCCCTCCGTGGTGGCGGCGGGATAGGAGGGGGTGACCTGGGTGGCGCTGCCCACGCCGCCGGTGCCCGCCGTCTCCGTGTTGTGCATCATGGCCAGGGAAGTGACGCCAACGAGGATGGCGAGGATAAGGCCGATCGTCAGGATCCAGGCCCACAAGGGCATGATGGTGAAGGCCTTGCGCCAGCCCGTGGCCTCTGCGGCTTCTGTGACCTCGGTGGTCTGGTGGTCTGGGTTTTCTGGGCTGTCGTTGTCCTGAGGGGCGTTGTTGTCAGTCATGAAAAGTAAAAGCCTTGCTGGGGGTTGTGGCAGATACTCCACTGTAGCCAACCTGCTTTAGTGCGCGCATGTGCCCAGCGTGCGGGCTGGGATTTGTGAGCTTACGCGGTTAAAGTTGGCCTGTTAGTCCAGTCCCCGTGTGGTGAAGTTTTCACCGTTGTCCGTGAAGGAGCCCTGACGAACCCATGGCCGCTATCTCCCGGAAGCGTTTCCTGCAGCTGAGCGCTGCCGCCTTGGCTGGTGGAGTGCTGGCTGCCTGCACGGTGGGGGAGGACTCCGCGCCGCCGGTGAGGACCCCACGGCCGGGCACGGGTGCGCCGGAAGGCTCTTTCCCGCGCACGGTGGAGCACGCATTCGGGCGCACCACCATTAGTGAAGAGCCGCAGCGGATCGTCACCGTGGGCTGGGCCAATGCGGAGGTACTCGCCGCCTTTGACGTCATTCCTGCAGCCATGGGCCCGGTGATGTGGGGTGGAAACCAGGCGCGGCTGAATGACTGGTTTGCGGACAAGGTGGACCAGCTGCAGGCACCGCAGCCGTACCTCTTTGATGAGGAAGAGGGCATTAACTTCCAACAAATTCGTGAGCAGCAACCAGACCTCATCATCAACGTCCTGGGCATTATGAGCGAGGAAGATTATGAGGCCCTCAGCGAGATCGCACCGGTGTGTGCCTTCCGCAAGGGTGGGGAGAATTGGAAGAGCAGCTGGGAGGAAGCCACGGTTATGGTGGGACAGGCCATCGGGCGTGAGGATGACGCTAAGAAGCTGGTGGCGGGCCTCAAGGCCAAGCTGGAGAAGGTGACCAAGGACAATAAGCAGCTGGCCGGTAGATCCTTGGCTGTGACCTCCTTGAGCCCATCTGGGGAGCAGAAGATCGGCGTGTATTCCCCGAAGGATGCCAGGTCAGCCCTGTTCCAGCACATGGGATTCACCGTGCCCAATTCCGTGCGGGACCTGGAGTTTCCGGACGGGTCCTTCTTCACCGCTGTGCAGCCCTCCAAGGCTGAGTCTTTGAAGTCTGACTTGCTCTACACCTGGGCGGAGGACAAGGACGTGGTGAAGAAGATCAAGGAGGACAAGGAGCTGAGCAAGATCCCAGCTGTGAAGGCAGGAGCCATGATGGCGGAGACCTCCAAGAAGCGGGCTAACGCGATGGGGACCTCCCCGCTGGCAGTGGAGTGGCTGCTGGAGGAATCGGGATTCGTGGATGACCTTGTGAAACTGGTGCCAGAGAAGAAGACCAGCGCCACCAGCTCCCCGAGCGCTAGCAGCAGCGCCAGCGCCACCGCCACCTCAGGCTAGGTAGCAGCCGCGGTAGCGCTAGGCTTTCGCGGCGATGTGCCGCTGCTGCGCCCGCGCCTGCTTGCCTTCCGGGGTGTTGGTGAGGTGGAACATATGGATCGCGCCGGGGGTCTCATGCAGCGTCGCGGCGTTCCACCGCTGCGCCAGCGCCTGCGCGTCGGGGAGGGAAAGGTCCTTCGAGCCGCAGTAGATATCGCACTTCACGCCGGCTTGCGTCAGCGCTGACAAAGCATCATCCGCCGTGGCCAGCACGCTTGAGCCCTCGGGCTCCGGCACGAAGTCCCGCGCCACTGCCCGCAGCGCCTCCGCCCGCAGCATAGGATCCTTCTTCTCGTACTCCGTGACCAGCGGGTTGCTTAGCGTGAAATCCAGCCACGGGGCATTGACGATGATGCGGTGTGGCGCTAGGTCCGGTTCCTGCAGTGCCACGCTGAGCCCCAAGGCCCCGCCTGCGCTATCGGCGATCATCGTCACGTTCTCCGCCCCGTGGTCCTCAATCAGCTCCGCCAGTGCCTCGTGCACCACGGCCAGCGCCTCCGGCAGCGTCGCTTCCGGCAGCGTGGGGTACAGCAACGCGTCCACCCGCAGATCCGCCTCCGCCAGGTAGCCGATGAAGTCCCAGTGGGGCGCCTGGATGGACTTCACGAAGCCGCCGGGGTGCAGGTAGAGCACGGCTTTCGTGGCTGCTTGCGCGGGCGGTAGTTCTTCCAGTGCGGAGGCGGTTGCTGGGTCGCCCTCGTGGGCGAAGCGCATGGGGGCCACGGAGTACACGGTGGAGTTTTTGGGGGCGACGCCAACCCTGCGCGTACTCACCGCGAAGTGCTGCCGGAGGGCGTGCGGCGGCTCAGCGGGCACAGGTGTGTCAAGGGAATCCTTGTCATAGCTGAAGGGGCTGGCGGACCGTTTCACTGCGAGCAACCGCATGGACAGACTCATGGCTTCATAGCTTAGCGGCCAGCGCCGAAGGTGCCAGGCCCTGGGTTGGTGGGAAGGCGATGGGGCGCGGGGTGGCGTCGCTGCCAAAAAAATTTTGAAAAAAGTTGAGCGAGTTGGGAACAACTTTGTGCTGCGGGGAGTTGGATGGAGTGTAAGCAAGTTGAGCAGGTTAAACTCAAGTCAGCTTGACGCGGTGTGAAAAAAGCGCATACTGGTCACTGTAGCTAACGAAGAGTTGAGTCAGGCCGGCTCAAAGATTTCGAATAAACAGGAGGAACATTCACAATGGGACGCGCAGTAGGCATTGACCTAGGAACCACGAACTCTGTGGTCTCCGTGCTGGAGGGTGGCGATGCCACCGTTATCGCCAACTCTGAGGGTGCACGCACCACCCCATCCATCGTGGCATTCGCCAAGAACGGCGAGGTGCTGGTTGGCCAGTCCGCCAAGAACCAGGCTGTGGCCAACGTGGACCGCACCATCCGTTCCGTCAAGCGCCACATCGGCACGGACTGGAACGTAGACATTGACGGCAAGGAATACACCGCACCGGAAATCTCCGCCCGCATCCTGCAGAAGCTGAAGCGAGACGCTGAGGCATACCTGGGTGAGGACGTGACCGATGCAGTGATCACCGTGCCCGCATACTTCAATGACGCACAGCGTCAGGCAACCAAGGACGCAGGCCAGATCGCCGGCCTGAACGTGCTGCGTATCGTCAACGAGCCGACCGCGGCTGCGCTGGCATACGGCCTGGAGAAGGGCGACAAGGAACAGACCATCCTGGTCTACGACCTCGGTGGCGGCACCTTTGACGTCTCCCTGCTGGAAATCGGCGACGGTGTGGTTGAGGTTCGCGCCACCGCCGGCGACAACGAGCTGGGTGGCGATGACTGGGATCAGCGCATCGTGGACTGGCTGGCAGACAAGTTCAAGTCCTCCCACGGAGTGGACCTGCGCAAGGACAAGATGGCTCTGCAGCGCCTCCGCGAGGCAGCGGAGAAGGCCAAGATTGAGCTATCCAGCTCCCAGCAGGCCTCCATTAACCTGCCGTACATCACCGTGGACGAGGACCGGAACCCACTGTTCCTGGACGAGACCCTGACCCGCACCGAGTTCCAGAAGATCACCCAGGATCTGCTGGACCGCACCAAGGCCCCATTCCAGGCAGTGCTGAAGGACGCGGAAATCTCCGTGGGCGATATTGACCACGTGGTGCTGGTGGGTGGCTCCACCCGCATGATCGCCGTGACGGATCTGGTCAAGGAGCTGACCGGCGGC
>DXFZ01000026.1 GCA_019114175.1 Candidatus Corynebacterium gallistercoris | reverse complement strand
CGTGAATGTGGACAACGCATTGGCCAACGGCGAACAGCCGACCTCACCGCTGGCGGGCGTGCCCCTGGCGCTCAAGGACGTGTTCACCACCACCGATGCGCCCACCACCTGCGCCTCCAAGATGCTGGAGGGCTACATGAGCCCCTACGATGCCACCGTGACGCTGCGCCTGCGCGCCGCCGGCATCCCGATCTTGGGCAAGACCAACATGGATGAGTTCGCCATGGGCTCGTCCACCGAAAACTCCGCGTACGGCCCCACCAAGAACCCCTGGGACCTGGAGCGCACCCCGGGCGGATCTGGCGGTGGCTCCTCGGCCGCGCTGGCCTCTGGCATGGCGCCGCTGGCGATCGGCACGGACACGGGTGGTTCCATCCGTCAGCCCGCCGCGCTGACCAACACCGTGGGCGTGAAGCCGACGTACGGCACCGTTTCCCGCTACGGCCTGGTGGCCTGCGCATCCTCCCTGGACCAGGGCGGCCCGACCGCCCGTACGGTGTTGGACACCGCGCTGCTGCACGAGGTCATTGCGGGCCACGACTCGCACGATTCCACCTCCTCGACTCGCCCCATCGCCCCCGTGGTGGAGGCCGCCAAGGCCGGTGCCAGCGGCGATCTGACCGGCATGAAGCTCGGCGTGGTCAAGCAGTTCCAGCACAACGATGCTCTGCAGGACGGCGTGCTGGCTGCCTACGAGGCCAACCTGGAGCAGCTCCAGAGCCAGGGCGCCGAGCTGGTGGAAGTCGACTGCCCGAACTTCGACCACGCCATGAACGCCTACTACCTCATCCTGCCCTGTGAGGTGTCCTCCAACCTCGCCCGCTTCGACGGCATGCGCTACGGCCAGCGCCGCGGCGACGATGGCACCCACTCCGCCGACGAGGTCATGAGCATCACCCGCGAGGAGGGCTTCGGCCCTGAGGTGAAGCGCCGCATCATGCTGGGCACCTACGCCTTGTCGGTGGGCTACTACGACGCCTACTACCTGCAAGCACAGCGCGTGCGTAACCTCATCGCGCAGGACTTCGCCAAGGCCTATGAGCAGGTGGATGCCATCGTGGCTCCCACCACCCCCACCACGGCCTTCAAGCTGGGCGAAAAGGTTAACGATCCGCTGGCCATGTACCTGTTTGACCTGTTCACTCTGCCGCTGAACCTCGCCGGCGTGTGCGGCATGTCCGTGCCAGGTGGCATGGTGGATGGCCTGCCCACCGGCCTGCAGATCATGGGCCCGGCACACGGCGATGACAAGCTTTACCGTGTCGGCGCCGCATTCGAAGCCGGCCGCGGCTAGCTATAGTACAGCCACAGCAGCAACCCGCTCCAGCCGGCCACGGCAGCACACAACACACACCTAGGAGGCCCCCATGGAGATGTTCACCGGAGATGGATGGGCAATCTCACCTGATGGCTCCCGCCGGTGGGGTCCCCTCGGGGCGGCGGGTATGTTCCTCATCACACCCGCCGGGGACGTGCTCATGCAACACCGCGCCGCCTGGACGAACCGCGGCGGCACCTGGGCTCTACCCGGCGGAGCCATCGACTTAGGCGAAACGCCTGCGCAAGCCGCCGTGCGTGAGACATGGGAGGAGACCGGCGTGGCGGCGTCGCACATAAAAATAGAAAAAGAGCTGGTCACTGCGCGCGAACCCGTTGCAGAAACCCGCTCCCGCCGCCCCGTGACGGAAGCAGACCTGCCGCTTTTCGCCGAGATCGAGGAGATCATCGCCAGAAACGGCGACCCGCACCAGGCGCTCATGGAGCACCCCGTCATCCACCCGGAGCACGGTAGCCGCGGCGTGTTTGGGCTCGGCAAGCAATTCTGGTGGGAGTTCAACAACCTGGACATCACGGAGTGGACTTACACCACCGTCATCGCCACGTGCACCCACGCCTTGGAGCTCAACCCCACGGCGGAGTCCCTGGAGCTGGAGTGGTGGCCCGTCGCTGACCTGGAGCATTTGCCGCTCATGCCGGAATTCCGCGCCAGCCTGCCTGCCATCCGCGAGGCACTGTGAACCAGTCGCAAACCCAGCCAGTCACCCAGCCAGTCACCCAGCCAGACACCCTGCCGCTCCCGCAAGCCTGGCGCACCCTCGGCGCGCTCTGTGTGGGCTTTTTCATGATCCTGCTGGATCAGACCATCGTGGCCGTGGCGATGCCCGCGCTGCAAAGCGAGCTGCATGCTAGCTATAGCCAGGTACTGTGGGTCAACTCCGTGTACCTGCTTTTCTTCGCCGTGCCGTTGCTGGTGACCGGCCGGATGGGGGACAGGTGGGGGCCGCGGAACATTTACCTGGCGGGAATGGCGGTGTTCACGGCCGCCTCGCTGGCGTGCGGGCTGGCGCCGAGCATCGGCTGGCTCATTGCGGCGAGGGCGGTGCAGGGGCTCGGGGCAGCGCTGCTGGTGCCGCAGACGATGAGCGTGATCAACCGCGTTTTTCCGCGGGAGAAGCGCGGGTCCGCGCTGGGGGCGTGGGGTGCCGTGGCGGGCATAGCGAACATTGCCGGGCCGCTGCTAGGGGGCCTGATCATGGGCGTGGCGAGCTGGCAGTGGATCTTCTTCATCAATGTTCCGTTCGGGATTCTTTCGATGCTGCTCGTCGCGCGGTGGGTGCCGCGCTTCGATCCGGCGCCCAGGCCGATCGACGGCCGATCCATCATGCTGAGCATGCTCACCATGACCGTGCTGATCGTGGCGGTGCAGGAGGGGCTGTGGTGGCTGCTGCCCGTTGCCGTGGCCGGTGGGTTTGTTTTTGTGCGACGCCAACGCGCCGTCCATGCCATCGGCAAAGATCCTGTGATTCCACTGTCCCTGTTTGGACGCAGAAGCTTCTCATTTGGGAACGTGTCCATATTCGCGATGGGTTTCACCATCACGGCGCTGATGGTGCCGGTGATGCTGTACCTTCAGCAGATCCACGGGCTCGCGGCGTTGGAGTCGGCGCTGCGGGTGATGCCGATGGCGGTGCTGGGTGGTGCGCTGGCGCCCGTGGTGGGGCGGCTGACGGACAATATGTCTCCGCGCCCGCTGGCGATGATCGGTTTCGCGGGAATGGCTGTGGGGGTGCTGGGGCTCGTGGGGGTGATGCAGCCAGGGTTCTCGGCGTGGTGGGTGACCGCTGTGATGGTCGTGCTGGGTTTGGCGAGCCCGTTTGTGTGGGCGCCAAACTCCACGGTGACCTTGCGGGACCTGCCGGTTCAGCACGCCGGTGCAGGGTCCGGGATGTACAACACCACCCGACAGACCGGATCCGTGTTGGGCACGGCCGTGGTGGGGGCAGTGCTAGGCACCACGGTCAGCCCGGATGCGGCGGTGTTTGGGTTTTCCCTGCTGCCTGCGGCAGGTCTGCTGTTGGTGGGGCTGTGGGGCGCGTATATGGCGCGGGATGTGGCGGAACACTAGGCTAGGGAGCATGCGAATTGCGACCTTGACCAGTGGTGGAGATTGTCCGGGACTCAACGCGGTGATCCGCGGAATTGTGCGCACTGCCGCGGGGCAAGGCCACACCGTGGTCGGCTTTGAAGATGGTTGGGAAGGCCTGCTGGAGGATCGGCGGGTCCAGCTGTATGACGATGACCACATTGACCGGATCCTGCGGCGGGGTGGCACGATCCTCGGCACTGGCCGGTTGCACCCGGACCAGTTCAAGGCCGGGATTGATCAGGTCAAGGCCAACCTGGAGGATGCGGGGATTGACGCGCTGATTCCGATCGGCGGCGAGGGCACGCTGAAGGGTGCCCAGTTCCTGCACGAGCACGGCGTGCCGGTGGTCGGTGTTCCGAAGACGATTGACAATGACGTCAACGGCACGGACTACACCTTCGGCTTCGATACTGCGGTGGCCGTGGCGACCGATGCCATTGACCGCCTGCACACCACCGCAGAGTCCCACAACCGCGTGATGATCGTGGAAGTGATGGGCCGGCACGTGGGCTGGATCGCACTGCATGCGGGCATGGCCGGTGGCGCACATGAGATCCTCATCCCGGAGCAGCCCTTCGATATTGAGGACGTGTGCCGCCGGATGGCGCGCCGATTCCAGCTGGGGGAGACGTACGGGATCATCGTGGTGGCCGAAGGGGCGCTGCCGAAGGAGGGCACCCTGGACATGGCGGAGCGCGAGGTGGACCAGTTCGGCCACGAGAAGTTCCAGGACATCAGCGGGATCATCGCCAAGGAAATTGAGAACCGCCTGGACACGGACGTGCGCTCCACGGTGCTGGGCCACATCCAGCGTGGCGGCACGCCCACCGCCTTTGACCGGGTCCTGGCCACCCGCTACGCGGTGCACGCCACGAAGGCGGCGATCCGTGGGGACTTCGGCACCGTGGTGGCGTTGCAGGGCGATGACATCAACCTCATCAGCTTTGACGAGGCCGTGGGCACACTCAAGGAAGTTCCCGAGAAGCGGTATAACACCGCGAAGTCCCTGTTTGGGTAGGGGCTAGAGCTCCAGCGTGAGGGCTGGGAAATCCGCAATGGGGTGGCTGCCCGCAGCAATGGCGAGGGGGTCCTCGCCCTCCGCAAAAGCGAAGGTGTCCCCCTCCTTGAACGTGGTGCCGTAGAGGATGTGGTTGGTGATATCAAGCAGCTTGTAATACAGCGCGGTGGGGTCCATCTGCGAGTTGTCAACCACCAGCTCTGGGTGCCCCGCGTTGGTGAGACCAAAGGTGCAGGCGTTAATGCCGGTGGGGGTTTGCTGCAGCCACACGGAACACAGAGCCATCGTGAGATCGCCTTGGCTCACGGCTTCCACGAAGATTCCCGGCCCGATGGTCACGTCTGACATGGTGTTGTGTACCGCGACCACGTCTTTGAGGGAGGCCAAGGCCGCGGTGACCTGGGCGTGGAGGGTCAGGCTCACCATGCGCGGTTCGCGCGCCTGGCGGCCCTGGTGCAGCATCGGATCACTGGGGAGGAGAGTCACAAGGACTTGGCCCGTAATGGTGTCCAGGTCCAGCTCTCCGGATTGCACCGGGTGGATGCGGTAGGTCTCGGCCGGGTCCTTCGGCGGGAAATCCACGAGCATGATGTGGGCCAGGTGGTTGCCATCGATCTCAACACGAAGAAGCCCTTCATCTAGGTGGATCTCACCGAGCCTGTCGCCGAGAGCGTGCCGCAACACATTTGCGGCGGCCTCCAGGTCTATGTCTGCGCTGGTCATCAGAACGTTGAGCAGTGGGCCGCGCATGAGCTCTGGGGCAACGGTGACGGGCGTGAGTTCTGGTGTGGACAAAAGGGGCTCCTAGAAAATCATTGACTGGGTGCCAGCCTACATTTCCGGGCGTACTAGTATGGGGCGCATGACTGCCCCTGTGTATGACTACTCAGATGACGTGATGGATTTCGATGACGTGCTGGAGACCTATGATCCGGTGATGGGCATGGAGGTGCACGTGGAGCTGGCCACGAAGACCAAGATGTTCTCCACGTCCTCCGCCCATTTCGGTGCGGAGCCGAACTCCCATGTGGACCCGTGCAGCCTGGGCCTGCCGGGCGCGCTGCCGGTGGTGAATAAGCAGGGTGTGGAATGGGCCATCAAGATTGGCCTGGCGCTAAACTGTGAGATCGCACCGTACTCCCGCTTCGCCCGGAAGAACTACTTCTACCCGGACCAGCCGAAGAACTACCAGATCAGCCAGTACGATGAGCCCATCGCTCACGATGGCTACCTGGACGTCGTGCTGGAAGATGGCACCGAGTGGCGCGTGGAGATCGAGCGCGCACACATGGAGGAAGACACGGGCAAGCTGACCCACATCGGCGGCGCAACGGGCCGCATCCACGGCGCCACCAGCTCCCTGGTGGACTGCAACCGTGCGGGCGTGCCGCTCATCGAGATCGTCACCAAGCCCATCGAGGGCGCGGGGGAGCGCGCGCCGGAGGTTGCCAAGGCTTACGTATCCGCCCTGCGTGACCTGGTCAAGGCGCTCGGCGTATCCGATGCCCGCATGGATCAGGGCTCCATGCGCGTGGACTCCAACGTCTCCCTGCGCAAGAAGGGCACCACGGAATACGGCACCCGCACGGAAACGAAGAACATCAACTCCCTGAAGTCCGTGGAGCAGGCCGTGCGCTTTGAGATGCAGCGCCAAGCCGCCTGCCTGGACAATGGCGTGGAGATCATCCAGGAGACTCGCCACTACCAAGAGACCGATGGCACCACCTCCAAGGGCCGCCCCAAGGAGACCATGGCGGACTACCGCTACTTCAATGATCCGGACCTGCCGCCGGTGCTGGCGCCCGCGGAGTGGGTCGAAGAGATCCGCGCCACCCTGCCAGAGATGCCGTGGATCCGCCGCGCCCGTATCCAGGAGGAGTGGGGCATCAAGGATGAAGAGATGCGCGACCTTGTGAACGCCGGCGCGCTGGACCTCATCGTGGAGACCGTGGAAGCCGGCGCGAAACCCGCCGAGGCTCGCAGCTGGTGGGTTGCCTACCTTGCGCAGAAGGCCAACCAGGAGGGCACGGATCTTGAGGGGTTGAACATCACCCCGCGCCAGGTCGCCCGCGTCACCGAGCTTGTCGCGGAGGGCAAGCTCACCAACAAGCTGGCCCGCCAGGCAGTCGATGGCGTGCTGGCTGGGGAAGGGGACGTGGACGAGGTCGTTTCTGCCCGGGGTCTGGAGGTCGTTCGCGATGACGGCGCCATTGAGCAGGCCGTGGACGAGGCCCTCGCTGCTAACCCGGACATCGTGGAGAAGTACAAGGCCGGCAACACCAAGGTCACCGGCGCCATCGTGGGTGCCGTGATGAAGGCCACCCGCGGCAAGGCTGACCCCGCGCAGGTCAACCAGCTCATCGCCAAGAAGCTGGGCTAGGGCACCAACACTAGAAGCCCTAGAAACTAGAGCCGCTCATCGCCCGGGACTGTATCAATCTGAGGTATGGGCCCTGGCGCGGTGCCGTCGCCAAATGGAGAACCACCCAACCGTTCGCGGCCGTGCTCGGTGCGGAAGATCGCCGGGTCCGGCCCGACCGGCACCACGCCGGTGGGGTTGATGTCCTGGTGGACCAAGTAGTAGTGGTCCTTGATCTGCTGGAAATTGGTGGTGTCGCCGAAGCCAGGGGTTTGGAAGAGGTCACGCAGGTAGCCCCATAGGTTGGGCATCTCCGTGATCTTGTTGCGGTTGCACTTGAAGTGGTTGTGGTAGACCATGTCGAAGCGGATGAGGGTGGGGTAGAGGAACACGTCGGCAAAGGTGATCGAATCCCCAAGGAGATAGCGGCGGTTCGCTAGGCGCTCCTCTAGCTCGTCGAGCACGCTGAATAGTCCGTTGAACGCTTCCTCGTAGGCCTCTTGCGTGCCGGCGAAGCCCGCGCGGTACACGCCGTTGTTGACGTACGTGAAGATGTGCTTGGCGAGCGCGTCGATGTCTTCGCGTTGGTGTGCGGGGTACAGGTCCGGCGCGCCTTCGCGGTGGTGCTCGGTCCACTCGGTGGCGAAGTCCTGGACGAGCATGCGGAAGTCATTGGTCACCACGGCCTTGGATTCCACGTCCACCAGGGCGGGGACGGTGATGCCCTTCGGGTAGTCCGGGAAGCGGTGCATGTAGGCATCGCGGAGCTTGCCGATGCCGAGGACGGGGTCCACCGAGTCCTCGTAGAGGTCGAAGGTCCAGGATTGCCAGTCGTGGGTAGGGCCGGTTAGCCCCTGGCTGATGGCGCCTTCCAGGCCGAGGAGGCGGCGGGTAATCACGGCGCGGTGAGCCCAGGGGCAGGCGCGGGCGGCGATGAGGCGGTACTTGCCGGCGTGCACGGGCCAGGTCTCGGAATCGCGGGTGACGCGGTCATCGATGTAGTTCATGTCCCGGTTAAATTCACCGGATGCGACGTATGCCATGTTTTCTCCTTTTTGGGGGCGACGGCTACTCTCAGCGTATCAGGGGCGCCCGAGTAGTTGATGTGTCATCTACCCTAGCATGGTGACATGCCGGGCTGCTTGCGCTGCAGGTCACGTGACTGCCCTTAGTGTGGATGGTGTGAACTCCAACGACGAACTCTTTGATGACAACGAACTGGACGTGCCTGAGTACTCGGGGCCGAAGCCGGAGGGGTCCGGTGAGAAACCCGGCGAGGAGCCCAGCGACGGCAAGCGGGACATTTACGCTGCGCTGGGGCGGGCGCGGCCGCAGAAGATTACGCCGCGGCGGCCGGAGCCGGTGGAGCCTGCTGGTGCTGCTGGTGCTGGTGCTGGTGAGCCGGTGGGCCATCGGGAGGACCCGGCTTTCCGGGAGGAGCGATTGAGCTTCGATTCTGAGCAGGACGCCGTGCAGCCGGAGATTGAAGAGCCGGTGCAGCCAGCTCAACCAGTGCCGGCCGCGCAGCCAGCGCATCCCGCGCCGGTGGAGGCGCCTGTGGCGACCGAGCCCGCTGCCGAGGGGCTCGAAGAAAACACCGCGCCGGACCCCCGCGGCACGCTGAGCTTTGGCCTGCTACTTCTGCGCCTGGTGCTTGGTGGGTTGTTGGTTGTTCGCGGTGTTCAGACGCTGTTTTCCTTCGCGGGTGATCCCGGCATTGACGTGCTTCAGCAGCAGCTGAATGCCTACACGGCCTCTGACATCCTTGCCGTGGCGATCCCCGCGGCTCAGATTGTGGCGGGTGGCTTACTGATTCTCGGTCTCTTGACGCCTTTCGGCGCTGCATTGGCGGCCGTGGTCGCCGGGTTCATGGCAGTCCACAACCTGGATAACCACCAGGGCTCCCTCTGGCCCTACGGCCTTAGCCCCTACGTGCAGACCTGGGGCCTGATGGCGGTGATGGCCATGGCGCTGATCTTCACCGGGCCGGGCGGGATCTCGCTAGACCGCGGCCGCGGGTGGAACCGCCGACCGCTGGTGAGTGCGTGGATCTTCGCGCTGGTGGCCATTGCCGGCTTGGTTGGCCTGTGGCTCGGCGTTGGCGGCAGGAACCCCTTCAATTAGCCCGCGGACATGCTAGGGGATCTAGCGCCTCCTGCGGGAGGTGCTTTTTTGTGGAGCTTAGAAGTCAGAACGCAAGTTCGATTACTCACTATAAATGGGGGTGTCCAACTGGGGTTTAGGGTTGACAGCACCGAAGAGAAGAATTAATTGGATGAGTAGTTGATGACCGTGGGACGTTAAAGACGATACAAAAGACTCAAATTTTACGAGGAGGGGATGGGGGAATGAGTTCCACCAACTCTACAAAGCCTTTGCGACAGCCCCCGTGCTGGCGCATTGCGGATCCAGATGACGAGCTATCGGTGCGCACAGTGAGGTGCAACCGGGTGCAATACGAGCTGCTGCGCTCCGTGGCGCCGTCGCCACAAAACAAAATTGACGATGAATGCAGCAGACTAGCTGTGCGCATGGGGCTACCGGAATATGTAGTGCCAAACTGGACGGAAACCGGCTATTACCTTGGGCTTTATCCCGCATTGGCGGAATTCTTTGCCACTGGGTGGTTCACATTGCGGCACATCAGCACGGTCATGGATGACCTGGCGTGCGTGTCCGAGGGCAACAGGGCAGAGGTGGAAGCCCAGGTCATCGCGGCGCTCCAGCCCACCCGACCGCAGCAGCACATGATGAGCGTGCGCACTGCCCACCGGCGGGTGAAGAAGATTGTGGAAGCCATTCAGCCGGATGCGGCACCTCTGGATCCAGACGAGGTGAGAACCAAAGAGGGCGTTACAGAGGCGAAGGCCACACTCAAGATCGATACCCGCCAAGATAAGCGGACGGTGGCGGTCCTAGACATGCCCCACATGGAAGGGGTCATGGTTGAAAAGATCGTCCGCGCTGCTGCAAGGAAACATCAATGCACGCTGGTCGAGGCGATGCTGCGGCTGATCTGCGGACAGGCGAAGGTGAACGTGACCCTCAACCTCTACAAGAACACCGCTGACCCAACGCAGGACATCTTCGCGGAAGGCGGATGGCTGGCCAGGCGGCCGGGGACAAGTGGATGGAACAGGTTACACACCTTGCCGCACCTGGTTTCGCCAAAGCGCAGGGATACCAGCCCACGGAAGCAATCAAGGCCGCAGTGATAGGAAGGGATGGGCGCCGGGGTGTGAGCAGCCGCCACATCGCTGCCAGCTAGATCACGTGCAACGCTATGACCACAGCGGAGAGGGCGGGCCAACAACGGTCGCAAATCTGCATCTGCTGTGCCCGAAGCACCACCGGCAGAAGACGGCGGGGCAGTGGGACGGGACGCTGTACCCGGACGGTACAGCGGTCTGGACATCGCACGGGGATGGGCATACCGTGACAACGGTGGCTAGCGGGCCGCTGGCGAGGGAGACCTTCGAGCAGAGGAATGTGCGAAAGACCCGCAACCGTAAGCGGTTACATGGTGAACGCAATTTTGGCGACAATGGCCAAGATCATGATGCCAATGACAACGTTGATGCCGGCCCATACGCGTGGGCGTGATAGGGGGCGAGACAAGGCGCGTGCACCAAAGCCAAGCACAGGGAACCACACCAGGGTGGCAACGAGTGCGCCGGCGCCCAGGGCCAATGCTTGATCGCCGTATTGGTTAGCGAGGCTGCCCAGCATCACCGCGTCCACGTAGGCGCCGGGATTGAGCCAGCTCATGGCAATCGCGGCGATGACTACCGGCCGCACCGAAGCCTTCGTGAGCACCGGGCGCGTCTTCAGTGCCACGCCGCCGGATTCGGGTGCGGTGAAAGTGATGGGCGTGGGCTGCACATCCGTGGGCAGGCTGGAAGGATTGCGGGCATCGCGGAAACACGTGGTGGCGAACCACACCAGGTAGACCACGCCCGCCCACTTCAGGCCTGTCAGTAGCCAGGGGGCGCGGTCCACCACGGCACCCACGCCGAAGATGCCGAGGGCGACGAGGATGACATCGCTGATCATCACGACCGCCAGTACGGCGCCGAGCGCGTGGCGGCGCAGCCCCTGCTTAATGACGAGGGCATTCTGCGGGCCAATCGCCACCATCAGCGAGAGCCACAGCACAAACCCTTGAATCGCCAAGTGCAGATTATCCATGAGCACAGACACTATTCCCGCGCCCAGATGAAGGCAATCTAATAAAACTACAGCTGGTTTAGAATAGCTTCATGAGACTTTGTCAGCTTCGCCACCTAGACACCCTGCTCGCCATCGTTGATCATGGTTCCTTCGACGCCGCCGCCCACGCCCTGGGAATCAGCCCCAGTGCGGTCAGCCAACGCGTCAAAACATTGGAGTCAGAGGCAGGGCGGATCCTCATCCGCAGGGCCACCCCACCCGCCGCCACACCGGCGGGGGAAGTGCTGGTGCAGATGGCCAGGCGCATGCAACTGCTGGAGAGGGAAACCGCCACGCAGTTGGAGGAGGCGAGCGCAGTGGCGCTGAGCGTGGCCGTGAACGCGGACTCCCTGGGCACATGGTTTCAGGAGATCTTCCCAGCCGTGGGGACGCGGGTGGACTTGCACATCAGGGTCGAAGACGAAGGCCATTCCCTGCAACTGCTCCGGCGCGGAGACTGCATGGCCGCCGTGACCACGGAGTCTGCGGCGGTCCCGGGGTGCCAGAGTGAATACTTAGGGCTGCACCGCTACGTGCCGGTGGCCAGCCCGCACCTCGCCCGCCAACTGAAGGCGGGGGTCTACCAGTGGGAGACGCTGCCTGCAGCCCGGTTCGGATCCAAGGATCACATGGAACAGACCTTCCTCGAGCAACAATTCGGCGCGTTCACCCCCTCGCCGGACAGGAGGGAAACCCACATTCCTGCCTACGAGTCCCTGACCCTGGCGATGGTCGCTGGGATGGGGTGGGGAATGGTGCCACAAAGCTCAGCCGCCCCGCTCATCGAGGCGGGGCGGCTGGTGCAGCTGAAGGACGCGCAGCTGGACGTGCAGCTGTACTGGCAGCGGTGGAAAGTGGACTCCCGGCAGCTAGACAGCTTAAGCGACCACATCCACGCCGCCGCGGCGGTGGGGCTGCACTAGAGCTCGTAGTCCACCTGGCGGACCGCGCCCTTATCCGCGCTGGTCGCCATGGCGGCGTACGCGCGCAGGGCCTTGGTGACCTTGCGCTGGCGGGTGGTGGGCTTCCACGGACGCTCGCTGGCTTCCATCTCCGCGCGGCGCTCAGCCAGTTCCTCATCCGGGATGTCGAGGGTGAGGCGGCGGTTGTGGACGTCGATGGTGATGGGATCCCCATCGCGCACCAGGCCAATCGTGCCGCCGTGGGCGGCCTCTGGGGAAATGTGCCCCACGGAGATTCCGGAGGATCCCCCGGAGAAGCGGCCATCCGTGATGAGCGCGCACTTCTTGCCCAGCCCGGAGCCCTTCAAGAACGCGGTGGGGTGCAGCATCTCCTGCATCCCCGGACCGCCGGAAGGCCCTTCATACCGCACCACGATCACGTTGCCCGGCTGCACCTTCTTATCCAGGATCACGCGCACCGCGTCTTCCTGGGATTCCACAACCAGCGCCGTGCCCTCGAAATGCCACAGGTCTTCATCGATGCCGGCGGACTTAATTACAGCGCCATTTTCGGCGAGGTTGCCGCGCAGGATCACCAGGCCACCGTCCGCGGTGTAGGCATGTTCGATGTCCCGGATCACGCCACCTTGGGCGTCCGTGTCCAGGCTGGACCAGCGGTTATCCGTGCTGAACGGCTCGGTGGTGCGCACTCCACCGGGAGCCGCATGGAAGAGTTCGATAGCCTCATCGCTGGCCTCGCCGGACCGGATATCCCACGCCAGCAGCCACTCCTTCAACGTGGCGGAATGGACCGAATGCACGCCCTCGTTGAGCTTCCCGCCACGGTAGAGCTCGCCCAGGATAGCGGGGATACCACCGCCACGGTGCACGTCTTCCATGTGGTAATCCGAGTTGGGGGAGACCTTGGACAGGCACGGCACATTCTTGGAGAGCTCGTCAATATCGTGCAGGCCGAAGTCGACCTGCCCCTCCTGGGCAGCAGCGAGAATATGCAGCACCGTGTTCGTGGAACCTCCCATGGCCATGTCCAAGGCCATGGCGTTCTCAAACGCCTCCTTGGTGGCGATGGACCGTGGCAACACGGAATCATCGCCCTCCCCGTAGTAGCGCTTACACAGGTCCACGATCGTGGTGCCGGCCTTCGTGAAGAGGTCCCGCCGCGCCGCGTGCGTGGCCAAGGTGGACCCGTTGCCCGGCAGGGACAAGCCCAGAGCCTCAGTGAGGCAGTTCATGGAGTTCGCGGTGAACATGCCGGAGCAGGAACCACAGGTGGGGCACGCTGCCTGCTCAACCTTCAGCAAAGATTGCGCATTCACGGCCTCGGACGCAGACGCGGAAATGGCGGTGATCAAGTCAGTGGGGGCTTGGGCGACGCCGTCGACCACAACTGCCTTACCAGCCTCCATCGGGCCGCCGGAGACGAAGACCACAGGAATGTTCAGGCGCATCGCCGCATTGAGCATGCCCGGCGTGATCTTGTCACAGTTGGAAATGCACACCAGCGCGTCGGCGGCATGGCCGTTGACCATGTACTCCACCGCATCAGAGATGACCTCGCGGCTGGGGAGGGAGTAGAGCATGCCGGCGTGGCCCATAGCGATGCCGTCATCGACCGCGATGGTGTTGAACTCACGCGGAACACCGCCGGCCTCGCGGATCGCATCGGCCACGATCTCGCCAACGTCCTTCAGATGGACGTGTCCTGGCACGAACTGGGTGTAGGAGTTCGCAATCGCGATGATCGGCTTGTCGAAGTCACTGTCCGTCATGCCCGTGGCGCGCCACAGGGCACGCGCACCCGCCGCGTTGCGGCCTTGGGTGGTCACGGAGGAACGCAATGGGATCTCGTTTGTTGCAGTCATGGTGATGTAGTCAGCTCTCTCTAGTGTTCGCCAGGCTCTTGAGCAGAGTCACCAGCTTCGCGCCGGCGCTGGGCCTCGTAATCGGCGTATTCGTCCTTGTCCATCAGCACGGCATAGCCATCCTTATGAACAACCTGAACCTTGTCTTGTGCAGCTGCCCGGCCCGGGGTCACCGGGTCCGGGATCCGCCCCTGACTAGCTTTGTTCAACGTGACCAGGGAGTTGAAAGTCACGCCGGGGAGCCAAAACTGGGTGTCATCGTTGGCTGCGGCGAAAGCCCGCCCGCCCTTGTTGAAGCGGATGGACTTGAAATCATCCCACGGCACGGACCGGGAACGGCGGAAGAAATACTTCGCCTCGATGCCCCTGGGGCCAACGAGGGTGCGAACCCGGAGCGTCCACAGGATGAAAAAGAGTGGGACCAGCGGCACCCAGAAGAACCAGGCAACCTTGTAACCGGTGAACATCAGGCAGATGAGGAACATGATGATTCCGCCCAAGATGTGCTCCCGGCTGGGGCGCAGAGTCACTGCGGAGGTTTGGTCGCTGGTCTGGCTATCGCTGGCCTTGGAACTCATGATTGCTATTTAATCAGGTGTAACCGAGCGCACTCTAATTGCCCGTAGGTCCCGCATCGGTCGCGTCCGCCGCCGGGGCCTGCGTCTCCCCGGTGCCCGTTTGCTGCGGCTGCTGCGTTTGGGTTTGCTGCGGCTGCTGGGTCGGGGTTGATTGTGGCTGCTGGGTGGACTGCTGGCCCGTGGTCTGGGGGCTTTGGGTGTCCGTCGCAGGCTGCTCGTAGGTCGGCTCAGTGGTCGATTCCGGGGGCTCCTGCTCCTCAACCTGTTGCGTCGGCTCCCGATCCCGCCAGTAGTCGGGGGAGAGCCAGCCGGCGTCCCCGCCCTCCGGGTTGCTGGAGGCCAAGGCGAGCCCGCCAGTGATGATCAGCGCGGCGATCAGCCCCGTGGTAGAAGGCCGCACACGCCCGCCGAAGCTCATCATGTTCTTCACACGGGAGTCATAGACCTCCGTGCGCCAAATGCCGGTGTCTTCATCGTCGTCCGTGAGTTCGTCTGTGGTATCCACAGGGGCGACGACCTCCGAAGGCGCCCCCGGGCCATCGTCCTTATCCGGCACCGCATCAATGACCTTGGTTCGTGACTCAGCGTCCTTAGTGGCCTGCTCCTCGTCCTTCACCTCGTCGGCCACAGATGCGGGTGCGGCCTTCTGGGGCTTGGGCGGCTGCGGCGCGGGGACGTCGCCCCCAAAACCATGAGGCGTGTCATAGCGATCCCAGAAAGCATTGAGCAAAGCGGACCGGATCACGCGCTCCACGGCCCACTGCCGGGCCGGGTTCACGACCACCATCGTGCGGAAGTTCACCTGCCAGGACTGGCCTGCGACGGTGGGGGCCACCAGCTTGGTCGCGGGCAGGATCTCCACGTCACCGGTCACGTCCCCGGCGATGGCCTCATCCGTGATCGCTTCTTGGGCGGTGGAGCGCACGCGGGTGAGCAGGTCATCCATGGACTCGCCGGCCTCCAGCGGGATGCCCAAGTCCACCACGGCGCGGGACCAGTCTTGGGAGAAGTTCGTGATCACGCCGGCGGACCCGTTGGGGATCATCACGACCTCGCCGGAGGGGGTGCGGATCTTCGTGGCGCGGAGGGTCAGGGCCACCACGGTGCCTTCGATGTCACCGCTGGTGCCGTCAAAGCTGACGAAGTCACCCACGCCGAACTGGCGCTCGGAGATGATGAAGAACCCCGCCAGAAAGTCACCGATGACGTTCTGCGCGCCGAAGCCCACGGCGGCGGAGACCACCGTGGCTGGCAGTGCCGCACCCATGGCGGGCACGCCCATGTTGGTCAGCGCGAGCATGATGATGATGAAAAACGCGATGGCCTGGAGCACGTAGACGAGCGCTCCGACCAGCGCCAGGCGCGCCTTCGTGGCTTCCTCGCCCTCATTGAAGCGATTGGCGATGATGCGCACCGCCAGCCTGCCGATGCGCGGCACCAAAATGGCCAGCAGCAGCAGCGCGACCAGCGGAATGCCGTGGTCGACTATCCATTCCCACAATCTAAAGAGGAAAAAACTTACATCCATAGCCAGCCACTTTAGCGCCGAATCCTGATAGCTTTCTGGGAGCCGGTGGGGGTGTGTGGGGGGAGCGGCGGTGACGTGGGATGGCTGTGTGCTTATATCAATGTTTGTGCAGCTTGCGGGGGTATTTATTGTAAGGGCGACGGCGGTACGCTTGCCCAGTCTGTGGGATATGTTGACCAACTGTTGGGAAATGTGTGGTCAGGCGGGTTGACTTGGCGGCGTGATCTGGCTAGCGTATGTGCCATGAACTTCAACCTAATTATTCGAGTGATCGTATCTGAGGGGCGCCACTAGCACCCTCGGTAGCTCGAAGTCAGGCGCCCCCGAAACCGTCCAGCAGGCCGGTCACTCGGGGGCGCTTGGCGGTTAAAAGGGAGTTTCATGAAGACACATCCACCCCACGCAAGGAGCGAAGGATAATCGTGACGAACACTTCACGCTCGCAACCCAGCCCAGCCACGTTGGCGCAACAGAGCCGCAGCGCGCGGCCAGAACGAATTAACGGCGCCCAGGCCGTGGTTCGCTCCCTGGAGGAGCTTGGCGCCGACGTGGTGTTCGGCCTCCCCGGTGGGGCGGTGCTGCCGCTGTATGAGGCGCTGTATGACTCCACGAAGCTCAACCACGTGTTGGTGCGCCACGAGCAGGGGGCGGGGCACGCAGCCACCGGTTACGCGCAGGTGACGGGGCGGGTGGGCGTGTGCATTGCCACCTCCGGCCCGGGTGCCACAAACCTGGTGACCCCGATTGCTGATGCCAACATGGACTCCGTGCCCATCGTGGCCATCACCGGCCAGGTGGGCAAGGGGCTGCTGGGTACGGACGCCTTCCAGGAGGCGGATATCCGCGGCGTGACGATGCCGATCACCAAGCACAACTTCATGGTGACCCGCCCGGAGGAGATCCCAGCGGCGATCGCCGAAGCCTTCCACGTGGCCTCCACCGGCCGCCCTGGGGCGGTGCTGGTGGATATTCCGAAGGATGTGCAGAACATGGAGATGGACTTCGTGTGGCCGCCCGCCTACGAGCTGCCGGGCTACCGCCCGGTGACCATCCCGCACTCCCGCCAGATCGAAGAGGCCGTGCGGATGGTGAGTGAGGCCAAGCGGCCTGCACTGTACATCGGCGGTGGTGTGATCAAGGCGGATGCGTCTGAGGAGCTGAAGCGATTCGCGGAAGCCAATGACATTCCCGTTGTCACTACCTTGATGGCGCTGGGTGCCTTCCCGGCGAGCCACCCGCTGTACATGGGCATGCCTGGTATGCACGGCTCTGTGCCGGCCGTGGCGGCACTGCAGCGCTCTGACCTGCTGATCACGATTGGCGCGCGCTTCGATGACCGCGTGACGGGACATGTGGAGAGCTTTGCCCCTGACGCGAAGGTGATCCACGCGGACATCGACCCCGCGGAGATCGGCAAGATCCGCGATGCCGACGTGCCGATCGTGGGCGATGCCCGCGAGGTCCTGCAGGCTCTGCAGGATGCCATGGTGGCCCTGGATCTGAAGAAGCCGGCCACGACGGGCTGGCTGCATTACTTGGACAAGCTCAAGGAAGACTTCCCGCGCGGGTACGAGGAGCAGCCGAATGACAAGCTGGCGCCGCAGTATGTCATTGAGACCCTGTCCCGCGTGGCTGGCCCTGACGCGATCTACGCTGCCGGCGTGGGGCAGCACCAAATGTGGGCCGCGCAGTTCGTAGACTACGAGAAGCCGCGCACGTGGCTGAACTCCGGCGGCTTGGGCACGATGGGCTATTCCGTGCCCGCGGCCATGGGCGCTAAGGCGGGCCAGCCGGACAAGGAAGTGTGGGCCATCGACGGCGACGGTTGCTTCCAGATGACCAACCAGGAGCTGGTGACTTGCGCGGTGGAGGATTTCCCCATCAAGGTTGCGCTGATCAACAACGGCAACCTGGGCATGGTGCGCCAGTGGCAGACGCTGTTTTATGAGCAGCGCTACTCCCACACCAACCTGAAGCCGAAGGAGGAGTACCTGCCGGACTTCCTGATGCTGGCGGAATCCATGGGTTGCGCCGCGTTCCGCGTGACGAAGAAGGAGGACGTGGAGCCCACCATCCGCAAGGCGCAGGAGATTAATGACCGCCCCGTGGTGATTGACTTCATCGTGGGCGAGGATGCGCAGGTGTGGCCGATGGTGGCCGCCGGCACCTCCAATGAGGAAATCCAGTACGCCCGAAACCTTCGTCCGCTGTTCGATGAGGATTCTTCCGCTGCCGAAACCCCCGCGGATATCCACGAGGTCACCAAAGAGGGAGAGCAAAACTAATGGCTGAGATCCAAACCCTGTCTGTGCTGTGTGAAGACGTCGACGGAATCATGTCCCGCATTTCCGGGATGTTCACCCGCCGCGCCTTCAACATCATCTCCATCAGCTCCGGCCGCACGGAGGTGGAGGGCGTCAATCGCATCACCATCGTGGTTGAGGCCGAGGACAAGACTATTGAGCAGATCACCAAGCAGCTCAACAAGCTCATCCCCGTGATCAAGGTGTCACGGCATGACCCGGATGCGATTGTCTCCCGCGGGCTGATGATGGTGAAGGTGTCCGCGGATAACTCCAACCGCACCCAGGTTGTGGAATCCGCCAAGCTGTTCCGGGCGCATGTGGTGGATGTTGGTCCGGATTCGCTGATCATCGAGTGCACCGGCACTCCATCCAAGCTGCAGGCACTGTTGGATGTGCTGGAGCCGTTTGGCATCCGCGAGCTGGTGGAGTCCTCGCTGACGGCCATTAGCCGTGGGCCGAAGGCTATGTGCCCGAGCAAGCTTTAAGACTGCAAACACAAGCTCATCCCCGAAAATTTCACAGCGTGGGCAGTTTGTCCCACATCATGGAACTTCTACTGCTATAAATGGTAGATAGCCAACGAAAGGAAGATCATCATGGCAATTGATGTTTTGTACGATGCAGACGCAGACCTCTCCATCATTCAGGGGCGCAAGGTGGCCGTGATTGGTTACGGTTCCCAGGGCCACGCGCACGCCCAGAACTTGCGCGAGTCCGGCGTGGATGTGGTTATCGGCCTGCGTGAAGGATCCAAGTCCCGCGCCAAGGCCGAAGAGGCCGGCTTCAAGGTCATGAATAACGCGGAGGCTTCCGAGTGGGCAGACGTCATCATGCTGCTGGCTCCCGATACCTCCCAGGCAACGATCTTCGATAACGACATCGCACCAAACCTCAAGGACGGCGATGCCCTGTTCTTCGGCCACGGCCTGAACATCCACTTCGGCCTCATCAAGCCGGCCGAGAACGTCACCATCGGCATGGTTGCCCCGAAGGGTCCAGGCCACCTGGTGCGCCGCCAGTTCGTCGATGGCAAGGGTGTGCCCTGCCTGATCGCGATCGAGCAGGACCCTAAGGGTGAAGGCAAGGATTTGGCCTTGAGCTACGCCGCAGCTATCGGCGGCGCACGCGCCGGTGTGATCCCCACCACCTTCGAGGCTGAGACCGTGACCGACCTCTTCGGTGAGCAGGCCGTGCTGTGTGGCGGCACCGAGGAGCTGGTGAAGACCGGTTTCGAGGTCCTTGTTGAAGCTGGCTACGAGCCGGAGATGGCGTACTTCGAGTGCCTCCACGAGCTCAAGCTCATCGTGGACCTCATGTTCGAGGGCGGCATCGCCAACATGAACTACTCCGTGTCTGACACGGCAGAGTTCGGCGGTTACCTCTCCGGCCCGCGCGTCATTGACGCCGGCACCAAGGAGCGCATGAAGGAGATCCTGTCCGACATTCAGGATGGCACCTTCACCAAGCGCCTCGTGGCCAACGTTGAGGGCGGCAACAAGGAGCTGGAGGACCTGCGCGCCTCCTACGCGGAGCACGAGATCGAAAAGACCGGCTCCAAGTTGCGCGACCTCATGAGCTGGGTCAAGAACCCGCTGGACGCGACCGCCTAGGCTGCCAGCGCTAGCCTGATTAAGCCCTCGCTTCGGCGGGGGCTTTTTCGTTCCGGAATCCGGAACCGCTACAGGTTCGCGATTGCGTACCCGGCCTGATCGGGCGTGAAGCCCTCGTATATCAGCTGGTCGTACAGGTCAGCATCCGAAAATGCGGTGAAGTCCAAGTATGAGTGCGCCTTTTCAAGGGCCTCAGCATTCCAGTCAGCGCCCACGTTGTCCACGGCGTACTGCGTGGCTTCTGCCGGGTACTGTTCGTACAGCAGCTGCTCGTAGAGGCCGGACTTGGAGAAGCCGGAATATGCCAGGTAGTCCTGGGCCTTGCGCAGGGCATTGCTCCGTTCCCGCTCCGCCGGGTTGGAACGGGCATCGCCCGATCGCCTGGAGCCGGAGTTCGTTCCGGATTCCGGAACGAGAACGGCGGACGTCACCGTTTCCGTCGGCGCCGCCGCCGGGATGGCCGGAACATTGTCCGGTTCTGCACCGGTGGTGGGCTTCGGCTTCTTCGTGGTTGCGGAAGGAGCCGCCGCAGTGCTTGTGGTGCCTGCAGTACTTGCAGCGTTAACAGTGCTATCCGCGGCGTTCTCGCTGGCGGTGATCCCTGCCTGGGTCGTGGTCAACGCGAGCACGATTCCAGAAACAAACATCACGAGCAGCACCACGCCAACTGCGATGCCAATGATGGTGCCGCGATTGCGTGGAGCAGAAGCCGAGGTCGATGGGGAGGCGGGGGAGGAGCCGTGGGTCATGTGTGTTCCTTACGGGGGAGTAACAGGTTCGATCTTTACCCTAGAAACCCGTCCGGACAACACCCCGTCAGCGGCACCATGGAAATCGAACGATTAGACGTCCACTACTTTATCCGGATCGCCTAGCCTTTCACCTAATCCGACCAGCACGGCAAACACCACACCAACCGCCAAAGCCAGCCACACCCACACCTTGTGCCACCTCGGCCCACACAGTGCAGCAAACCCAGCCCCCACCGCCGCTCCGAGCGTGTTGAACAACAAGTCATCGATATCTGTGTGGCCCAAAGCGAAAACGTATTGTGCGGCCTCCATTGCCACGCTTGTAGCCATGCCGATCAGCGTGTTGACCACGATCAACCTGCTCCGCTCACCCCTGACCCGTTCGCCCCACCGCCTCTGGTTCCACAACAACACATAGACCAGCACGCCGAAGGGCACGAAAAACGCCACGTTCCCACCGTAACTGAACAACGGGCCAAACCACGTGCCCCCACCCAGCTCCGCCAGCGGCTGCAGCGACACCCCGCGCCGCCTCTGATTCGCCGGATCCCACAGGTAGCCGATGCGATAAAAGGACTTAAGCATTACCAGGGACACCATCACGGCAGTATAAACGGCCAGGGCCAACCAAATGAGGGGCGGGGAGTTGTCACGTGAGGTGCCGTGGTTCGTCATGGCTACATCGTAGTGCGGCTCGCCACGGAACAAGTCGCCAAGCCACTAAAGAAAACAATGTTCAATACCTGCTAGGCTAGCAACATGTCTACAACTCGCACTCCCGTCACAGTCCTTTCCGGGTTCCTCGGCTCCGGCAAAACCACCCTCCTCAACGACATCTTGGCCAACCGCCACGGCCTGAAAATTGCCGTCATCGTCAACGATTTCTCCGAGGTCAACATCGATGCCGCCCTCATCGCCGGCGAAGGCCACCTCACCCGCGGCGAGGATCGGTTCGTTGAGCTCACCAACGGCTGCATCTGCTGCACCCTCCGCGAGGATCTCATCGACTCAGTTGGCGAGCTCGCCCGCAGCGGGAACTTTGATCACATCCTCATCGAATCCACCGGCATCTCCGAGCCCATGCCCGTCGCCGCTACCTTCGAATGGGAATTCGGGGACGGCACCCGCCTCGCTGATATCGCGCCCATCGATGCGATGGTCACTCTCGTCGATGCGGCCACCTTCATGGGATACATGGGTACAAAAACTTTTTTGGGCGACGCCACCGCGAGCCCCATCGAAGGAGACAACAGGACGATCGCCGATCTGCTGGTTGACCAGGTGGAATTTGCGGATCTTATCTACATCACCAAGGCCGATATGGTCACGGAGGAACAATACAACGCAGTAGACCGTCTGGTGCGGAAGATGAATCCGCGTGCGGCCGTCGCCCCCATGAAGAATGGCAAAGTGGTCACCGCGACTGGCGAGGAGGCCGCAACGACCCACGTGCTCGGCGTCTACCGATACAGCGAGGCCACTGCGCGTGCGTACGAGGGGTACCTGGACGAGCTGGCGAATCCGCACACGCCGGAGACGGAGGAGTACGGCATCTCCTCGGTGGTGTTCCGCAGCGACCGTCCATTTGAGCGCGGGCGGCTCGTGGAGGTGTTGCGTAGTACGAGTGGTCTAGTTCGGTCCAAGGGCTATTGTTGGATCGCCGATCAGCTGCCCTACGTGCAACTATGGCACCAGGCGGGCCCTGACCTGCGCATTAGGCCCGTCGCTTCATGGAAAGATGCAGGTCAAACGCCGGGAACGGAGGTTGTGCTCATCGGAGTGGGGATCGATGGTTATGCAATCATGCGTAAATTGGGGGAGGCGGTGATCCGCGATGAGGAGGCAAGAGATATGCTGTAATGCGTCGCACGCCACACTTGGGAAGGCGTGGTCCTTGAGCTCACTGGCGCGGTCGTTCCAGTGGGGATCAAGCAGCATTTTCCAGTTCAGGAGAACAACGTGAGCAACACCCGTCCGGTAGTCCTCATCGCCGATAAGCTAGCCCAGTCCACCGTTGACGCACTGGGAGATTCCGTAGAAGTCCGCTGGGTCGATGGCCCGAACCGCCCCGAGCTGCTAGAGGCAGTCAAGGATGCGGATGCCTTGCTGGTGCGCTCCGCCACCACCGTGGATGCAGAGGTCCTCGAAGCCGCGCCCAAGCTGCAGATCGTCGGCCGCGCCGGCGTGGGCTTGGACAACGTTGACATTGACGCCGCCACCGCCCGCGGCGTGATGGTGGCCAACGCCCCAACCTCCAACATCCACTCCGCCTGCGAGCACGCCATCAGCCTGCTGCTGTCCACCGCGCGCCAGATTCCCGCAGCGGACAAGACGCTGCGCGATGGCGAGTGGAAGCGCTCCGCGTTCAAGGGCGTGGAAATCCTGGGCAAGACTGTCGGCATCGTGGGCTTCGGCCACATCGGCCAGCTGTTCGCCCAGCGCCTGGCGGCGTTTGAGACGGAGATCATCGCCTACGATCCTTACGCCAACCCTGCCCGCGCGGCTCAGATGGGCGTGGAGCTCGTGGAGCTGGAGGAGCTCATGGCGCGGGCGGACTTCGTGACCATCCACCTGCCCAAGACCAAGGAAACAGCGGGCATGTTCAACGCCGAGCTGCTGAGCAAGGCGAAGAAGGGGCAGATCATCATCAACGCTGCCCGCGGTGGCCTGGTAGACGAGGCCGCCCTGGCAGAGGCCATCAAATCCGGGCACATCCGCGGTGCCGGCTTCGATGTGTATGACTCCGAGCCCTGCACGGACTCTCCGCTGTTCGGGCTGGAAGAAGTAGTGGTCACCCCGCACCTGGGTGCCTCCACCGTGGAAGCGCAGGACCGCGCCGGCACGGACGTGGCGGCCTCCGTGCTGCGCGCCCTGGCCGGGGACTTCGTGCCGGACGCGGTGAACGTGTCTGGCGGCCGCGTGAGCGAAGAGGTTGCGCTGTGGCTCAACCTGGCCACGAACTTGGGCCGCGTGGGTGCCTCCCTGCTGGCTTCTGCGCCCGCCGCGGTGAACGTCACCGCCCGCGGCGAGCTGTCCACGGAATCCGTGGATGCCCTCGGCCTCGCCGCCCTGCGCGGCGTGTTCTCCGGCGTGATCGAGGAGCAGGTGACCTTCGTCAACGCGCCGCAGATCGCGGACGAGCGCGGCGTGGAACTGCAGGTCGCCACCCAAGACGAGTCTGTGAGCCACCGCTCCGTGCTGGAGGTGCAGGTCGTAGGCGCCGATGGACACGTGGCCACCGTCGCCGGTGCGCTGACCGGCTTGGAGCGCGTGGACAAGATCGTGCGCATCAATGACCGCGGCCTGGACCTGCGCGCCGAAGGCACCAACCTCTTCCTGGTCTACCCCGATCAGCCGGGTGCACTGGGCAAGGTCGGCACCGCCCTGGGCCTGGCGGGCATCAACATCGATGCGGCAGCTCTCTCCCCGAACACGGGCGAGGAATCCGCCACCCTGGTCCTCCGCGTGGACCGGGAAATCCCGGCCGACGTGCTGGATGAGATCAAGAAGCAGCTGCAGGCAGATAACGCCTTCGTGCTGAACTTCTAGCACTCCCAGCGTCGTGGCAGCTAGCCGAACAGCTGGCTGCCCCAATCCTCGCCTTCGCTGAGCCCTCGCGGGCAGGCGAAAATGGCGCTGGATTCATACCGAACGTACTCGTTCATCTTGTCATTGCGGGAGAGCTTCATCTGGATCGGGATGAAGTTCTTGTCCGGTTGCGCCACAAAGGCGATGAAGAACAGGCCTGCCGAGAGGTGGCCGAAGCTGTCCGAACCCTCCACGAAGTTGTAGGCGCGCCGCAACATGCGCTGGCCATCATTGTTGTCAGGGTGGGAGAGGAACACGTGGGAATCCTCCGGGATGGCCGGGTCCCGCCCGATGACGAGATCAAAGGGAACCTCCGCGAACTCGTCTTCCGTGCCGATGGGCGCGCCGTTGTCCTTGTAACGGCCAAAGGTTGTCTGCTGGTCATCCAGCGACTGGCGATCCCACACCTCCAGCAGCATCCGGATGCGGCGGGCGCACAAGTAGGTGCCACCTTCCATCCACCCAGGCTGCGAGTCTGCAGACCAAATGAACTCATCCATGGCCTCCTGCTCCTGGGAGTGCACGTTGCGGGTGCCATCCTTGAAACCGAAGAGGTTGCGTGGCGTTTGCTGCTCTGTGGAAGTAGAAGATGCCCGCCCGTATCCCAGTTGGGACCACCGCACCTCCACCACACCGGAGCCGCTTCGGATCATGTTCCGCACCGCGTGCACAGCGACCTGGGGATCGTCCGCGCAGGCCTGGATCACAATGTCGCCATCGCACAGCTGGTCCACCAGCTGATCCCCGGGAAACTTGGGGAGCACCTCCAGCTCCGCGGGCCGCTGATCGCTGAGGCCGAAACGCTTATCGAACAGGCTGGGGCCGTAACCGATGGTCAGCGTCAGATTCGCCGCCGGCAGATCCAGTGCCTCACCCGTGTCCTCCGGCACCCAGTACTTCGCCGCTTCGCTGCGCTGATCCTCCCGCAATTCAGCAGCGGGTTCGCCGCCAGTCATGCGGGCAGCCATGGCCGTCCACTGGGTCAGCACCTCCTTGAGCTTCCCGCGATCGTCCGTGGTCACATCCAGCGCCACGATGTGCAAGTGCTCCTGCTGGGCGGTGGCGATCCCAGCCTGGTGGGAGCCATAGAAGGGCACCGCCCCGTCAGAATCCGCGCTATCACCGCCGGATACCGCCTGGTAGGTCGCAGCACCTGCCGCTCCCACCACGCCGGCACCCGCGGCGCCGATGCCCAGCCCAGTGAGGAACGTCCGCCGGGAAAGCCCCTTGGCTTCACTGCCCATCAGTCACACCTACTTTGCGATGATGCCCTGAACCTGCGCCACGGCTTCAGTCAGGTGGTCCAGTGCGGCAGACAGTTCCTTGCGCTGTGGCTCCGTCACCTTGTCATAAGAGATGAAGCCATCGCCCTCGCGGTACTTGTTCAGCAGCTCCTGCACCTGGTCAAAACGCTCATTGATCTCGTCCAGCGTGCCGGGAGAGCGCTCCTCCAGCGGAGTCTCGAGCGCCGCGATGGCAGCCCGGGAACCTTCCAGGTTGGCCTGGAAATCGTAGAGGTCGGTGTGGCTGAAGATGTCCTCTTCACCGGTGATCTTGCCCGTGGCAATCTCGTCCAACAGACCCTGGGCGCCGGTGGCGATCTGCACCGGGGTCACAGAGAACTCGTCAGAGTTCACGCCCTCCACGAGCTCATCGAGGTCCTCACCCAGCTGCTTGGCCATCGCCTTCGTATCCTCGGTGATCTTGCCATCGACCCACAGGTCCTTTTCGATGCGGTGGAAGCCCGTCCACTCATCGCTATCAGCAAGGTCCGCCTCCCGCAGATCCAGCCGCGGATCCAGGTCATTCGGGAAGGCCTCCGCCACCGGCTCAATGCGCTCATACGGCGTGCGCACCACGGGGAAGAGGGCCTTCGCCTCTTCCACGTTGCCGCCCTCAATCGCTGCGATGAACTTTTCTGATTGATCGTGCAGGTTATCCGCCTGGGCACGCACGTAGGAGATGTAGTTATCCACGGCCTCGGCCAGGGCCTCGTCACCCTCCACGCTGGAGACCGAATCGCCCGTGACCTGCAGGGTCTGAGAAATGCCTTCGCCCACCATGCCCGGCTTGCACAGCGCCTCGTAGTCGCCGGCATCGCGCAACTCCACCATGAGGGTCCGGGAGGCACCAGGGCCGATGTTTTCCACTTCGCCCTCCACGCGCCCCGCCGCGGTCATCACGTAGAACTCGTTGATCTTGGAGCCTTCATTGGTCACCTCAAAGCTGTTGGTGCCGGTGGAAAGCTCCGTGGAGGAGAGCTCACACTTTTCGTCGGTGGCCGTGACCTGGATGGCGGCGGAGCTATTTACATCTGCCTTGTCTGCGCAGGCCACCAAGGCGGAAGGAACCATAATGGTGGGGATGATGGCGGCGGCGAATTTCTTCAATGTCATGGGAAAACTTCTTTCTGTCAAGGA
>DXFZ01000025.1 GCA_019114175.1 Candidatus Corynebacterium gallistercoris | reverse complement strand
TTCTCCTTCGTTGGCTCTGCTGGCTGGATGGTCACGAGCGCCGCCCCGGCTGCCACATTGTTCCCCTCAGCCACATGCACCTCGCTGATCGTGCCGGGAAGGGTGGCGTGGATGTATTTCTCCATCTTCATGGCCTCGAGCACGACCAGGAGCTCGCCTTCCTGAACTGTCTGGCCAGCGGTGACTGGCACGCGCACCACCATGGCTTGCATAGGGCTGACGACCTCGCCTGTGGCCTGGGTCTGCAGGCCGCTGCGGGTGACGGTGCGGCGCGGTTGGCTAGGTTGCTGGCCGAAGAGGTCGGCGGGCATGGTCATGGTGTGGCGTTGGCCATCTATTTCGACGACGACACTGCGGCGGCCCTGCTTTTCAGTGTGGCTTGTGGTGCTGGGGGGAGCCTCGTAGCCGGGGAGGAACTCCTCCTCGAGCCAGCGGGCGTGCACGGGACCTGCGGCGAATTCGCTGTTGAGGATGCCCTTGATCAGTGGGATCGCATTGGGTACGCCTTCGATGGCGGTTTCGTGGAGGGCGCGGCGGGCGCGGGCGATGGCGGCGTGGCGGGTGGGGCCGGTGATGATCAGTTTGGCGATCATTGAATCGAAGTCTGCGGAGACGCTGTCTCCGTGGCGGACGCCGGTTTCGATGCGCACCCCGTGGCCTGCGGGCCAGGTGAGGTGGGTGATGGTGCCAGAGCTGGGGGTGAGGGTGTGGTCTTCGCTGGTGATGCGCAGCTCCAGGGAGTGCCCGCGGGGGTGCGGTGGGTGCGTGAGCTGCTCCCCCGCCGCAATGGCGATCTGTTGCTGCACGAGGTCCATGCCCGTGATTTCTTCGGTGACGGTGTGCTCCACTTGGAGGCGGGGGTTCACCTCCAAGAAGTAGGGCTCCTCCCCGACGATGAACTCACATGTACCGAGGCCAACGTATCCGGACTCCTCAAAAAGGGCGCGGGACCACTCCCGGATTGTGTCTTCTATGTGCGGCTCGAGGAGCGCGGGGGCTTCTTCGATGAGCTTCTGGTTCCTGCGTTGCACGGAGCAGTCCCGGGTACTGACGACGGCGAAGTTGCCGTGCTGGTCTGCCATGCATTGGGTTTCGATGTGGCGGCCGGTGACGAATTTCTCGACGAAGATGCCGCTGAGGTCTGGATAGCGGGCCTCAAATGCGGCGAGGTCCGCCTCATCCCGGAGGATGCTGATGCCGCGCCCGCCGCCGCCATCGGCTTTTTTGGCGACGATGGGAAAGCCGTTGCGGGCGAAATCCCTGACATCGGCGGCGGTGGCGATCTCGCGGCCTGGGACGGGTGCAACGCCCGCTTTTTCTGCGGTGCGCCTGGCGGAGATCTTATCTCCCAGCTGGGTGATGGCGCTAGGTGGCGGGCCGATCCAAGTCAGGCCGGCTTCGTGGACGGCCGTGGCGAAGGCCGGGTCCTCGCTGAGGAAGCCGTATCCGGGGTGCACGGCATCTGCCCCGGAGCGCTGGGCAATGGCGATGATCTGCTCTGCCTGCGTGTAGGAGTCCACGCTGTAGGCCGCGTCCGCGAGATCCACGGCCGGGGAATCTAGGTCTGCGGGGGTGTAGATGGCTACTGCGCGTAAGCCCAGATCATGAATTGTTCTTATAATTCTAGCGGCAATTTCACCTCTATTGGCCACCAGGATGCTTGTGAGCATGTGTGCCTTTCCGTATTGGGTTTCTCGCCTTTCCCGCGAGCGGTCCGGCACACACTAAGTCCTCTTGGCAAGGTTTCAACGCTTATCGCTGTGTTGGTCACCCCCACCCCTGCCGCAACAAGTGAAGATGAGCTGCCAATTGGCGGGGAACATAATTATTTTTGGCACTGCTATCCCCACCCCCGCCCTTATCAATTTTTAAGGTGCGGGTGTGGGCCAGCTTACTTTTGGGCAGGGAAAGTGCTGCTAAATTAAAACTTGTAATTCCATTCGTCGCAGTTATATCTTCATCTATATCTTCATCACCGGTGGCACCGGATCCGGATTCCGGATTCAGCGCTCCTTGGCGATGCGATATCCCGGCGCGCGTTGCGCCACGGTGGACTCATTCATGCGCACCTCTCCGCTGACGTGGTTCGGTTCCCGCCATCCAACGCGACCATCTGGGCCCACATCGGCGTGCCCCATCCCGCCGCCATCGCGTGCATCGCGGTTCATCTGATGGTGGTAGCGGCACAAGAGGGCCATATTTTCCACATCCGTGCGGCCGCCCCGCGACCAGGCGATGAGATGGTGCACATCGGACTCGCACGCGCTGCGGGTACAGCCGGGATAGACGCAGCACAGTTGCTCAGCCACGAGCATCAGTTTCTGTTTCACCGAGGCATGCCGCCGCACCCTCCCGGCATCCACTGCCCTGCCGGTATCCGCATCCAACAACACGCCGAGGTCATATTCCGCCAGGCCCAAGCGAAGGATATCCAGCGGATGCAGGTCCGCGGCCGTATTGGTGGGCAGCATCTCTGACTGCATCTCTGACCGTGGCGCTGCTCCAGTGCCGCGACCGGAACCCCCGCTGGATCCGGAATCCGGTTCCACGCCTGAGTTGCCATCAGCGCTCGGCCCAGCCACGCCCTGCCCCGCTTCCAAGTCTTTCGCGGTCACCGCCACAACCAGGCTCGCCAGGCCACGGGTGTCCCCGCGCACCCCGGCGTCCTGGTCCGACGCCCACTTCTGCAGCATCGCCAGCAACGCATCTGCCCGCCGCTGCTCTAGGGTGCGTTGATCGTTATCCACATCTTCACCCCGCGCGCGTTCCCATTGCGCGAGCCGCGCCGACGCCAGGAGCGTCTCCAAAAGCGCGTGCCCCATCCGTGGCAGCACCGCCGTGACGTGCACATTTCCTTTACTGTCCGGCTTGCCCCACCGCACTTTCCTGGCCCGGTGCCCCGCCAGCGGATCCACAACTTTGCGATTGAGGTCTCGCACCCGCCCGCGCACCCACATGCGCAGGTCATCCACTCCCCTGTGTTCGGCTTCCGCCATCGCCTCCACCTGCAACCGCTGCAGATGCTCCGCGCGCAGCGAATCATGCAGATGTTCCACCTCCCGGTTGATTTCCTTCAGCTTTTCGTCGCTCAGCCGTTTGGCCTTCTTCCGCGCCAGCTCCTGTTCCCGTTTGCGCCGTTCTCTTTCTTCATGGCGACGCCGCCGCGCCGCCAGCTCATCTTCCTCTTGTTGGCGCCGCTCAGCTTCAGCGCCCTCACGGCCCGGTGCAGATTGTTCGCTTTCGGGGTTCGGTTCTTCAGGCTCCTCCGGTTCTTCCGGTGGAGCGTAGAGATTCATCCCTAATGCCAGCCACTGCCTGGCTTGGTACTTGGAGGTTTGCAGCACCTGCGCCAAGTAATCCGAGGTGTTCCGGCAACCCAGTTTTCTAAACGCCGCCGCTTCCTGTGCCGCGTAGGCGAAGGCTGCGTGGACGGTATCTGTGGAATTGGTGACGGTGAACAGTTCCAGGAAGTCCTGCTCATGCCTATGAAAGGTCATGGCCGTGGGCTCGGAGAGTAGGTCTTTGATTCTGCTCATCGCATGGCTGATCTGTTGCACACAGGCGGTGAACTCGAGCGCAGACTCCATTGCCCCACCCGCGTTGGCACTTGTTCTTCCAACGCCGCTATCGCCAGTGCCTCCAAACCCCTCCGGAGCCGGTTCACACAGAAGTGGTGCTGACATTTCTCATCCTCCCCAGGCCACAACAAGGAATCAAACTGTCAAGCTAATCTTGAGAGTTAGAGTTCCGGTGAGCAGTAAAGCATTTCGCTAACTGCGCTTGTCATAGCCCCTACAGTGTTTATCGTGGTGATTGTCCCTATAGCGCTGATCGTACTACCGTTCACATACCATGTCAAGAGCCCGCCGAAACTTTTTTCACCACTTTTCCAACAACCCCAACCCCAGGCTTGTTATGCGATACTTAGGTTCATAACCAGCGCCACAACCCACGTCCCGACCTCCCGCTGCACCGCCACGGCCAACACCACCGCCAACCCCACACCCACCATCACCTCCACGCGGAGTGGGCGCCGCTGGGGCTGGGTGGCGTCGCCCTCATAGTCGCCGCCATCACAACAACCACAGCAACCACACCTGCAACAGCGACCCCGCAACCACGCCTCACCCCCAGCGGCTTCCGCGCCGGCACCGGGAATCAATGTGAGGCGCGCCCGGGGTTGTCCATCGTGAAGTTGTACATCGCGGATTATGTCTTCCGCCACGGCACCCCTGCCAAAAGAGCGCAGCCCACGCACATGCTCCGCACCAGCGACGATGCAACCGCATCCCACCTGTACGCCCGCAAAGGGCGGCCCTGCTTTTTTGGCGATAGAGCCGGTACTGCCGCGAACCTAACCCCCGGCAGGATCACCGCCAGAACTTCGTGCTCCCCCGCCGGTTCTCCATGTTCCGCTCGATCATCGCCCCCAGCAGCTCGTAGTTCACTTCCTTATTAAAGGGAATCCGGAACAGCATCTTGGAGTGCGTGTAGCCCGCCGCCTCCACCTGCTCGCGGAACGCGTCCAGGGTGTCCTTCTCCGGCGTCACGGACACGTGCTTGGACGCCACGGAAAAGCCCATGATGAACGGGTACTCCAGCACGAACATCGGCTGGTTCCACTTCACCACCGCCGTCAGCTCCGGGTAACTAGCTGAGACCCACCCCAGGATCTCCGCCATGCGCTGCTGCGCCTCGGGCGCGTCCTCCATTTTCTCGGCGATCCATTGCTGGTGTACTCCTGCTGGCTGATGCATTGTTCTCCTTCTTTTGGGGCGACGGCACCTCCGCCTCACCCCGCTACGGTTTCAGAGTGGTTATTTACCTTCTCCGGTGTGGCGGGCGTAGAGCTGGAATAGGTGCGCCACCATCTTGTCT
>DXFZ01000024.1 GCA_019114175.1 Candidatus Corynebacterium gallistercoris | reverse complement strand
GTTCACCATCACCCCGCCTCACCCCTCACCCAGACTCTCGGCCTCCGCCACCCCTGGCCGATGGAAATACGTTTCTCCAGGTCAAAACCTGTCAAGGCTAAAGAACAAGTTATGTCAAGGCTGCGGTCGAGTTTTGGGCCGAATTTTCGCTGGGAGCCTTGACAAGAATTATCCCTGCGCCTTGACACCCCCTTCATGGCCCCTGAATGTTGGCCGTCGCCCTTCTTCAAGCCGCGGGGCTGAGGCTGAAACGGGGACCTGGGATGGGCCTGGAAGAGGGGTGGAGGTGGGGTGCGGCGGGGTTGAGCCGAGGTGAGGTGGGGCCGGGGCCGGGCTACTGGGCCGGCGCCGCCTCCACAGCAGCAGCCGCCTCACCCAACTTCTCCACAGCATTCGGATCAGCTGGAACCTCCCCTGCCTCCAGCTTCGCGTTCCAATCCTGCGTGCCACCGAACTGCTGCAGCAGATCAAGCAGCTGGCTGACATTCACGGCTCCACCACCCTGCTCCTGCAGAATGCGAGTCAAAAGGTCAAGGGGCAGTTGAGTGCCGTTGGCGTTCGCCTCGTTGAGCGCGCCGGTCAAAGCTGTGAGGGCCTTCAGCACGTCTTGGGCTGTAGCCACTGACCCTGGTGCACCCTCTGGGGTTCCGGCGGGGGAGGCGGTGGTGGCGTCGCCCCCAATATCTTCAGAAGAACCACCCACGCCCTGCGCGATAGCCTCCGGACCACCCATGGCCTCCACCTGCGCGGCGCCCTGCGTGATCAGCGCATCCACCGGCAGGCGACCGCCGATGACACCCAGCAGAACCATGAGGAAATCCGTGGTCATCGGGACATCCACGCCGGTGGCGTGCTCGATCTCGTTGGCGATGCGCGCCTCGATGCTCGCCGCGTCACGGATCGGCTCCAAGGCGGTGGCGGCATCGCCGGCAACGGTGCCAGACGGCAGATCCTTCGCCAGCGCCTGGAGCTGGGCGTCATCGCCATAGTAAGAGTTCATGTCCACCGGGCCGCGAATGCCATTGACGCTGCCCTTATCCGAGTACTGCCAGAACGTGACGTGGCTCCAGCCGCCCGGGATGTTGTTCGGCAGCGAGTCGCTGTAGTACGCGAGCCACAGCGGGTACTCGGAGAACTCGGTGGTGTTGGCCATGCGGTTCCGCCAGAACCAGTCGTAGGTGTAGATGATGGGCTTGCGGCCGGTGAGGGTCTGGATCTCGTCCACCCACTCGCGGGTCCAGGTCTGGAGCTGGGCGGGGCTGAGGCCGCCGTCTTCCTCCAGGTCAAGCACGGGAGGCAGGGATGGCTGCGCGCCGGTGGCGAGTGTAGTCGCGTAGAAGCGTGCCTCCGCGCGGGGGTCGTTCCAGCCGGGGCGGGCGTAGTGGTAACTGCCGGGCATTACGCCGGCTTCTTGCGCCTTGAGGGAGTCGCCGGAGAAGTATGGGTTGGTGTAGCTGGTGCCTTCGGTGGCCTTGATGAAGGCGAACTTCTGGCCATCGGCGGCGACTTGGCCCCAGTCGATGGCGGAGCCGCCGGGGTGCTGGTGGGAGGCCACGTCTACCCCGTTGAGCGCCCAGGATGGGACGGGGACGATGTCTGTGGCAACCAGTGCGGCAACGGTGGCGGCGGTGCCGAGCAAAGCCGCAGTGGTCATGCGTGTGGGAGTGGTTGTGCGCGCAGAACGGCGCCATGGCAGTGATAGCATGAGTCACACAATACACATGAGCCACAGGTTTCACATGTGTAACACGCGGGGTCTGGTGGGTTTTTCTGTGACTGCCGTTTGCTTTTGTCGCTTCCAGACATCCAGCGGGTCGCCCGCAGCACCCCAAAAGGGGCTCGCGGGAGAGCCTAAAGCACAAAGGCGACATGGACCCCCCTCCCCTAAGAGACGCTACTTCCACTCCTCCGGCATGGGCACGTGGTGCGTCGCCCCTGGAAGCCGCTGCTGCGGTGCTTTCTGCGGTTGCCATTGCCGCTGCGGCAGCGGGGCCAGGCCTTTTTGGGGCGACGCCACCCCCACCTCCCCCGGCACCGGCCACGCAGGAGGAACAGGCGGCGCAACCCCCACCTTCCGATACAGCGTCAGCGAAGGGTACGCCCCCGCCCGCAGGGCAGGCCGTAGCACCCGCGTCTGCCACACAATCACAATGACAAGCCCACCCAGGCTCACCGCCCACACCACCACCGGCCACGCGAGGCCCACGAACATATCCACGTTCTGCAGCTGCATGTTGAACGCAAAGTGGGAGGCGAACCCCGCGAATCCCCACTTCAGCACTTGCCCCAGTCTCCAGGCCGCCGTCCGCGGCGGGCCGGGCTGCCCGTTGCCCTCAATCTTCCTGCCGGCGAACATGGCCTGCCCAATGCCGTACCCCACCAGGCCGCTCATGATGACGTGCATCCCCGACCCGAAGATATTCCGCACCAGGAACACCTCCAGCATCCCGCTCATGTCACTGGTCGGGTGCATGAGCCCCAGGTTCAGGCCGTACAGCACGTTTTCATACGCATCGAATCCCAGCCCCACCAGCATCCCCGCCACGATCCCGTGCCAGGGCCGGTTCCACCATGTCCGCCCGATGGAGAGCACCAGCCAGATCCCCAGCGCCTTGGTGATCTCCTCCGGGTATCCTCCCCCGAAGCTCGCAACAAACGTGTGCCACCCCATCTTCTCCGCGAAGCTCGAGATGGGCCACCCGAACGTCAGCGTCACGCCCATCGCCCCGGTGAATCCCCACAGCACCGCAAGCACCATCATGCGTGTGGGCGTCCCGGCCGCGATTTTCAGCCGGGAGATAACAAACCCCACCACCATGATCTCCGCGACCATGAGGAATAGGCCCACGAACAGCACCCCGTCGTCGCTGCCGTAAGCTCCCGCGCCCGTCAGCACCACCATGAACCCCAGGCTCGGCACCACAATCAGCCAGTAAATCCAGAACCACGCGTCCTTAAACATGGTCAGCTTCGGCCGCACCTGCTCCGGCTGGGCATCGTGGAACGCCCGCGGCACGTCAAGGATCTGGTAGTTACGCATCGCTCTCCCCCACTTCGGTTGCGGTGTCCACAAGGGCCGCGGCCATTGCTAGTGCATCTTTTTCGTGCGACGCCACCACGTTCACCACCACCAACTCTCCCAGTGAGGTGCCACTGTGCCCGAAACTGCGGTAGAAGCCAACCCCGAGTTCGGTGCCAGCGGAGTGCGTCCCGAAGCGCGGGTCAGTGAGGAAGGTTCCGGAGGTGAATGGTTCGGTGAGCCACACGCTATCCGCCCCCATGGTATGGAGGCGACCTGGTACCTGCTGTTCCACGTGGGCTGTGAGGTCATTGACGACCACGTCTTCGTCGACCGTTTTGTCCATGGTCAGCAGCCGCAGGGAGCGCTTGATCCCCAGCTCGATGGCGGCTTTGTTGTTCTCCACTCCGTCCATGCCGTAGACGCTGAGCTGGGTGGATCCGCAGTCTAGGTCCACGATTCCCTCGCTCAGGACAGCCGGGCTGCCGACGCATTCGGCCACGGCATCGAACTTTAGGGGCCAATAATGTGCCGTTTCCAAGTCTGTCAGCAGCATCTCGTTCGGGTCAGAGGCGGGGGTGATGCGCTGGGGCGTGGTGGCGTCGAGCAAAAAAGGAATAACAAACAAGATCACGGTGACGCCCGTGATGAACAACGAGTACTTCCAGCGGCGGGAAGAACTGGTGGGTGCTGGGCGGAAAAGACCTGCGGGATCCGCCTGCGGTGGCGAAGGTGGTGTGCCGTAAGAATTCACGAAATCTACAATAGCCAGCCGTGCGGACAACGGGTGTCGCAACCGATGTCTATGGTGGTGGGCATGAGCGAACAGAACAATACGAGCACCGATAGCGCGATTCCGGACAATATCTCTGAGGCGGCCACCGGCCCGGTGAGCCCGGCGCAGGATTTGTACCGCCACGTCAACGGGGAGTGGCTCGGCAGCCACGAGATCCCGAACGACCGGCCAGTGGATGGCACCTTCCACCAGTTGCGCGACCGGGCGGAAAAAGACGTGAAAGACCTGGTAGAGGCAGCGGCAAAGGAGGACCCCACCGGGCGCGTGGGTGCGCTGTACAACTCCTTTATGGATGAGGAGGGGATCGCGGAGGCCGGCCTGGCTGGGCTGGATGTGGACCTGGAGGGGATCCGGGAGGCCACGGACATGCGTGAGCTGGCCCGTGCCCTGGGGCGGCTGGACGTGACCGGGATCGGCGGAGTGGCCGGGTACTGGATTGAGAAGGATTCCGGGTCTGACGTGGAGCGGGCCTACCTGGTGCAGACTGGGCTGGGGCTGCCGGATGAGGCCTACTACCGGGAGGAGCAGCACGCGGAGACGCGGGCGGAGTACGTGCGCTTCATCGGCGAGATGCTGGAGCTGGCGGCGGAGCAGCCGCGGCCGGGCCGGTTCGCAGACGCGCCTGCGGGGGAGGCCGCGGTGGCAGTGATGGAGTTCGAGACCGCCCTGGCCGAGGGGCACTGGGACAACGTGACCAGCCGGGATGCGGACAAGACGTACAACCCGACAGCCGTGGCGGATCTGCCGACCGGGTTCCCTTTCGCCGCGTGGCTGGAGGCCACGGGTGTGGATACGGAATCGGCTGGTGGAGGCACGATTGTGGTGTGCCAGCCGAGCTACCTGGAGCACGTGGCGGAGCTGGCGGCGGGCACGGCTGGCGCTGGTGAGGCTGTCGCTGGCAGCGAGGCGGGGAACGCCACCGACCTGGACACGTGGAAGATGTGGGCCTACTGGCGCGTGCTCTCCGGCCGCGCTGCCCTCCTGACCGAGCCGATTGCCACCCGCAACTGGGAGTTCTATGGCCGCACCCTCTCCGGCGCCACGGAGCAGCGCGCCCGGTGGAAGCGCGGCGTCGGCCTTGTGGAATCCCAGGTAGGTGAAGAGGTGGGCAAGGAGTTCGTGGCCCAGCACTTCCCCGCCGCCTACAAGGAGAAGATGCTGGAGCTGGTGGACTACCTGGTGGAGGCCTACCGGGAGCGCATTACGGACCTGGAGTGGATGACCCCCGCCACCCGCCAGCGCGCCCTGGAGAAGCTGGATAAGTTCCAGGCGAAGATCGGCTACCCGGACAAGTGGCGCAGCTTTGAGGGCCTCACCTTCGGTCAAACCGGCGCTGACCTGCTGGATAACGTCCGCGCCGCCAGCGAGTTCAACCACAACTATGAGGTGAACAAGCTGGGCAAGCCCTCTGACCGGGAAACCTGGTTCGCCACCCCGCAGACGGTGAATGCCTTCTACAACCCGGTGAAGAATGACATCACCTTCCCCGCCGCCATCCTGCGCCCGCCGTTCTTCGACCCGGAGGCGGACATGGCCGGCAACTTCGGCGCCATCGGCGCGGTGATTGGCCACGAGATCGGCCACGGCTTCGATGACCAGGGCTCGAAGTACGATGGCGATGGCAACCTCAACTCCTGGTGGACCGAGGAGGACCGCGCCGCCTTCACGGAGCTGACGGACAAGTTGGTGGAGCAGTACGAGGGCCTCGTCCCCACGGGCCTGGCCCAGCGCGGCATCACTGATCACAAGGTCAACGGCCAATTCACCCTGGGCGAGAACATCGGTGACCTGGGCGGGCTGGGCATCGCCGTGGTCGCGCTGCGCCGCTACCTCGCGGACCAGGGCCAGACCTTCGAGGACGCACCGAAGCTCCCGGTGGAGGGTCTAGATGGGGGCGACGCCACCACCTACTCCCCCCTCCAACGCCTCTTCCTGCGCTGGGCGCGTGTGTGGCAGACCGCAATCAGGCCGCAGATGGCCGCGCAGTACGCGTCCATCGATCCCCACTCCCCCGCGGAATTCCGCTGCAACGTGGTCTCCAGCAACGTCGCGGAGTTCTACCAGGCCTTCGATGTGAAGCCGGGTGATGGGATGTGGCTGGAGGAGGACCAGCGCGTCACCATCTGGTAGCGCCTGCTGTGTGCGGGCTGTGCAAGCCTCCTGCTGGAACATGTAAACTTTTTTTACATGTTCCACGGGACGTGTAAAAAAATTGCCGATTTTTTACACGTCGCAGGTCAGAGGGGGTGAATTTTACGCGAAGACGTCCGGCTCGTGCACGTCATCCGCTGCCGGGTCATACTCCGGCACCTCCGCCAGCTGGAAGGCCGCGCCCTCCGCGTCCAGGATCAGGGCCGCGGGGGCATCGCCACCGCTGCTCACCTGCGCCACATGCCCCCCGCGCTGCTTCACAGCTTCCAGTGCCGCCTTCAGATCCTTCACTCCCCACGTGAGGAGCCACAGACCGTCCGAGTCCACAGGCTGGCTGGGGGCTGGGGAGCCGGCGGTGGCGTCGCTCTCCCAAAAACCAATAACCCCATGGCCATCGAGGTCGCCCGTCGCGTAACGGCCGCTCGGCCCGCCGCCATGAACCTTAATGTCTAGGCCCGTGAGCTGGTGGTAGAACTCCAGGGTGTCCTCCCAGTTGCGGGTGGTGGTGAGCTCAAACCACACTGGCGTGCCCGGCTCGCCAGCAGCCATGATGGCCTGCTCATCGGCGGAATCCTTCAGGGAGACCAGCGCGCCCGTGGGGTCGGTGAGGAGGGCGCGGGTGGTGCCATCGTCCGTAGGGGTCGGCCCCAGCAACCCCTGGCCGCCGACCTTCAGCGCGGCCTCATGCGCGCCCGCCACGTCCTGCGCGTAGAAGTACAGGCCCCAGCGGGAGCCGGGGGAATCCGGGTTGCCGGTCAGCCCCGCCACGGGCATACCATCCTTCGTGGCTACGGCGTAAGCGTCATCAACCTGCTGAAACTCCCACCCGAACACATCCGCGTAGAAAGCCTTCGCTGCCTCCAGGTCACGGGAGACGAGCGTCTGCCATACGGGCATTCCTGGGTGTGCGATCATCGCTGGCATTACATGTTCCTCCACTTTTCGGGGTCAAAATCATCGTCGGCAGTGGCTTCATCGAAGAATTCGCCGAGGTCATCGTCTTCTTGGGGATTATGGGGCGACGCCACCCCCGCCCCAGCCACCCGAGCCCCAGCGAGGACTTCACCGGATTCTGCGTCCACGATTGTGACCTCATCTCCTGGCCGAAGCACCTTTCCACGGCGCGTGTCCGTGGAGCCATTGACCTGCACGGATCCGGAGGCGATGACTTCCTTCGCGATGCCGCCCGTTTCCACCAAGTTTGCGAGCTTGATGAACTGGCCGAGGCGGATCTCCTCGTCACGGATCGGGACTTCAGGGAGGTTCATGGGCATCATTTTACATAGGCAGACAGCGGGGTCACAGGCTAAAGACCGTTATGATGGTCCCATGGACAGATCCGCACTGAAAATCGGCTGGGGTGGTTCCTGCCTAGGTGATCGCGTTCTCGCTCTTCTAGCGACAGCCATAGCAGTGCTATACACCAAGCTCGCTGCCGAAGGATTTTCGGCGGCCTCGCTGCCTCAGGCGATTCTTTCCTGGTGTTTTATCCCCTTTGTATGGTTCTGGCGTTCCCGTCCATTGCTCAGCTCTACTGGTTTCCTCGTTTTGCTTGCTGCTTGGGCGGGGAGCTGGACGCTCGCTCTGCCCGCGAACCTTGGCATTTCTCCACTCCTTGCCACGGCCCCCATGGCGGTCTACACCACTGCCAAATTTTCTAATAACCGCCGTGTTCCACGGATTGTTCTGGGGATCACGTTGGCCGGCTCCCTTTTCTCACCAGCGATGTGGTTCTTGGGGTCTGACCTTGAGCTCCACTATCGGATGGGACTGCACTTTCTTGTTATTCTTGCTTTGCATTGGCTGCTCTTGGCAGCAGCCTACTTGGCAGGGAGCCGTGCCTTTGGAAAGGTTTTACAGTCCCAGTCAGAAAAAGACGCAGCCCTAATGAATCTCCGCAGAGTACAAGAGGAAGAACGGTTACTTATTGCACGCGAGCTGCACGATGCGTTGGCGCATTCACTGACATTGATGAAAGTTCAGGCGAATGCCGGCATGATCTCAGCCGCTAAAGATTCCCAAGCCGCCCTCAGAACCCTCGAGGAGATCCGTGACACCTCTGATTCAGCGCTGACTTCAGTCCGCGAGATTGTGCGTGCGCTGCGAAGTAAGTCACCTACCGATGTGAAACCGACCCTTCTTGCCGGAAATATTCCCGATCTCCTCGAAGGATTCCAAATGGCCGGATTGAGGATTGACTCCCGCTTGCCCGAGGAAGCTCCGGAACTTTCCCCTCTGACAGAGCTAGCCATCACGCGCATCCTTAGCGAGTCGCTAACCAATGCACTGCGGCACCAAGGCACGGGCACTCGGGTACGCATCCGACTACAGTATAGCTCTACTGCTGACCTAACAGTCACCTCGGAATCCAGCCAGAAGCACTCACCCCGCCATGGGGCAAGGGTGGGGCTGATAGGCATGCAGGAACGCGCACAATCGCTTGGCGGCACTTTCAGCGCGAGGGGGACTCAAGAATTTTTCGAGGTACACGCATCAATTCCGCTTAGGAGCGCACAGTGACTATTCGGGTGGTCTTAGCCGATGACCAAACTCTGTTGGGGGAGGCATTGTCAACGATTCTGAGCTCTGAGGACGATATTCAGGTCGTGACCGTAGCCAGCAATGGAGTTGAAGCTATCGACGCATGTCTTAACCACCGGGTGGATATCGCAGTTCTGGACATTCGTATGCCAGGGGTCGATGGTATCGCCGCAGCCAAAGCTATTATGGCCCGCGATGCTGACATCCGAGTCATCATGCTCACCACCTTCAGTGACCCTGAGTTGGTCGGGGCTGCGCTGCAGGCTGGGGTGCACGGTTTCTTACTGAAAGACTCTGATCCCCAAGCAATCATATCCGCGGTACGGGCAGTCAATGCTGGAGAATCCATCCTATCCAGTAAGGTCACGGGCCCTGTGCTGGATATTTACCGCTCCGCTCTGAGCTCGCAGGACTGCCTCACCCTCGAGGAGAGGCAAGGATTGTCCTTCGTGACGCCACGAGAGCATGACGTTTTGCTGCTGGTGGTCAAAGGGGCAACGAACCGGGAGATTGCATCAAAGCTTTCTCTGGCGGAAACGACAGTGAAAACCCACATTGCCGCCCTCCTTTCCAAGCTCCAAGCCCGTGACCGGGTGGCCTTGGTACTCGTCGCGCAACGGGCTGGCCTCTCCTCCTAGGGGACGAGATGTCCGACCAGGATTTGGGTCTGTAGGTGGATTACTCGCCACCACCCCAAAGGCGAGAATGTCCGTATGACAGAATCTCAACCAATTCTTTATGACCGAGTAGGCAAGCACTACGGCTCCCAGCAGGTGCTCACAGACATCAGTTTCAGCATCCAGCCCGGGCGTGTACACGCTTTGCTTGGGCGCAATGGCGCCGGAAAATCCACTCTCATTTCAATTCTTCTCGGTTTAATTTCCGCTGATGAGGGGCAAGTCCTGATTGATGGACAGCCGCAGCGGCGTGATAAGACCCACCTCATCGGCGCCTCAGTCAATGGCCCGGCATTTTATGGGCATCTCAGCGCCCGGAATAACTTGTTAGTGCACACTCGCCTTCTTGGGCTTCCAGCACAGGAAGCAGAACGCTCACTGCAGTTGGTCGGCTTGGCAGACACTGGCAAGAAAAAAGCAAAAACTTTTTCCACCGGCATGAAGGCACGCTTGGCGCTCGCCCAGGCTATCGTGGGGGATCCGCAAATACTGGTTCTTGATGAGCCCCAGAACGGCCTAGATCCTCAGGGCATTTCTGAATTAAGAGATCTGCTTAGGGCGTGGGCAAGACGCGGCGGCACCGTATTGGTGAGCTCTCACCAATTGGGGGAAGTGGTTCACCTCGCTGATGATGCCACAGTTCTGGCGGGCGGCCGAGTGGCTTTTTCCGGTCCACTCCACGATCTAGCTCCAGCTGAAGATATCGAAAAGGAGTTTTTCCGGCTCACCAACGATGGAGACCAAGCATGAGCCGATACCTTTCCGCCGAACTCCTACGCTCCCGCCATACGGCCCTTCAATGGCTACCCCTGACAGCGCTCCCTCTGGTTGGACTGACCTACAACTTAGCTGCATTCGTTAATTCCAGAACAGACGCAGTTGGTGTGCTGATGTGGCAGGCGGTTTACCTCACGGGTATCGCTGCTCCACTAACTGCCTTATTTGCCGCCGCCGCGGAAAATAGGGAGAAAAAGTCCAACTACGGTGGCACGTTATGGCTCCCTCTAAGCAGAAAGCGTCTACGCGCTACACGCCTCGGGGTGATTCTCTTGAGCCTGGCGATATTCCATGTGCTCAATTTCGGGGGAACCTGGCTACTTCTCACTCTCTCCGGACGTTCGGGCAGTGAGCGTATCGCCGTACTTGGGCTCTACGCCTACATCGGCACAATCGGCATCGCGGGGCTTGCCTCTGCTCTAACAAGGCTGACGAACTTCCTCATTACCTTCCTGGTGTTTACAGCATGGCAAATTGTAGGCATTACCAAACCCCTGGTCGAGGGGGATCATTGGTGGATCTGGCCGATGACATGGCCGGTACGCCTTGTCCTGCCGATCCTGGGAGTTCACCAAAATGCAGTGCCCCTAGAACCAGGCTCTCCACTCAACAAAGAAAGCCCTGCCGGCGCGCTGATTCTTTGCGGAGTTCTGGCTCTATTGGGTCTCATCGCAGCGACACTAACCCCAGAATCATGGCAAGTACAGAAAAAGAAATCCCCCACGGTGTCACCATCAACCGCGTTGAAGTCAGCACAGTTCCGTCCAGCTTTATTGCAACGAACTGCAGCCAGAAAACCCCGGCCGTACAGCGCACTCACCCTCGCTGCACTCACACCTACGGTGCGGGCATGTCTGCTGCTATCCATTGCGGCACTAATACTCTGCACACTCATTTACCCGATCTTGAAGCGTCCTGGGTTTAGTTCCGCTTCTTTTACGGCCCTGTGTTGATGGGCTGGGTGAGATAGTACTCGGTTTCTACTTCCTGTGGGGTAGCGTAGTCCAAAGCTTCATGAAGCCGCCTGGTGTTCCACC
>DXFZ01000023.1 GCA_019114175.1 Candidatus Corynebacterium gallistercoris | reverse complement strand
GCCGTTGCCCCCCCCCAGAATGATGTAAACACCGCCACTGAACAGGCAGAACCCACCACCAACGCCGATCAGCCCTCCACCAACACCACTCCCGCAGCCCCCGCAGCTCCGGCAGGCAACGCTGAGAACGCCTCCGCAGCTCCGGGCGAGGCCGCCCCAACACCCGCCGCCCCAGAGAATCTCGAAGCCGACAACGCTGACGCTTCCAATGCAGCAGTACCCTACCCGAGCCTGTTCCCTGTGGATGCAGAGTCTGGAAAGGCTGTAACCGGCGCTCGGGTCGTCGCTCTGATCGAGAACATGACCACTGGCGAGGTCGAAGAAGAAGACGGCGACATCCCCCTGAAGCAACGCGGAAACTCACTTCAGGAAAACGTTCTCTTCAATGAATACCCGAGCGGAGTAAGCGCAGAAGGTGTTCCCACCGACCGCATCCACGTTCGCGTTACTCAGGCGCCAATTGGCTACGAGCAGAGCGAAGCATCTGGGACGATCGTGGCCACCAAAGATGGTTGGGATTCCACTGGTGACATCGAGGAGATCGAGCCAAACATCTTTGTCATCAAGTTCACGAAGCAGGATCCTTCCGAACACGAGCCAGGTACCAAGGAAGCTCCTCTCGTCAACAAGGGGCAGGTTTATCCACGGTTCATCACGGTCGATAGTGCGACTGGCGAACCAGTCGGCGGTTCTTTCTGGGGCGGCGAGTCCTGTCGCCGCCCGGCTCCAAACGGCGAATGGGTCTGCGAGAGTTTAGATGACTACGACCTTCCACTTCGACTCGATGGTGGTTTTCTCTCCGGTAATCTCGAACTAAGCGGGGAAGGCATTGACCATGATATTAGGCTGTTGAATCGCCAATCCCCGCCCAATTGCTCTCTTGTCACGGACACCATCCACTGGTACTACGACTCTGTGGAGCGTACGACTTCTGTTTGGGGCGGTGGAGTCTACAAAGCTTTCGAGGACGAGGATCAAAATCAACCCGAGGGCCCCAACAATGCTGTGACCTATGCTATTCCGGTGGACTGCAACCCCGCCCCGGTGTGCGCCGCCGCCGATGCCCCTGGGGTCGAGGTCGATCCCACTCCTCTCGACCCGGCAGATGACAGCTCCCTCCCGTCCCGCTATGCCCGTGAAAGCTACATCGACAACTACCCGTCAGTCTTCAAGCTCGGACGAGACAACGGACGTGTAATCAATGGCTCTCTGTGGAACGTTGAGCTTTACGCACGCAACAAGGACTCGGACACTTGGTTCGCCACCAATGAGGGCGGAGATGTCATCGAGATGACCGAGGACGGCCGCTTCTACTCAACAGACCTCCCCATCGAGTACGGCTACGCAGAGTACGTCGTAGTCGCTAAGGAGGTAGCAGCTTCTCCTGGCTATGCGGTAAATCCCCAGACTTTCGTGTTCCAGGGAACCGCCAACGAATCCCAGGAGAATCGTGGTAATTACGCTTGGGAGGCCATCGAAGGCGCTACCGTCGACTTCAACTCCGAAGCCGGCACCCTGGAGATCGACCGCTCCAACGAAGTCACCGACCCTGCCAAGCAGACCCTCATGAAGTACGGCACCTGGGCTTTCGCCATCACCAACCCCACCGTCAACGGCGATGAGTGTGCAGTTCCGGTTGACCCCGAGGAGCCCAGCGAGCCCACTAACCCGACTGACCCGACTGACCCCACGGATCCCTCTAAGCCAACCGATCCCTCTAAGCCAGCAAAGCCAGGCACCCCGAGCACCCCGGGCGAGCCGTCCAACCCCGGCACCCCTGCCAACCCGGCCAACCCCTCCAACCCTGGCGCAGCTAGCTCCAACGGGGACAACGCAGGCCAGTCCACCACCAATGAGGCAAGCCCCGGAACCGCCAAGGACTCCCAGTCCACCCGCGGCACCGGAGCACTCGCAAACACTGGCGCTTCCGTCGGCGGAGTCATCCTCCTGGGCGCAATCCTCACCGCACTGGGCATCTTCCTCGTGCGTCGCCGCCCACAACAGGACTAACCCAGAGCAGGTCTAACCCGCTCCGGGGTTAGCTCGCTCACGGGCTACCCAGCCCCACCAATACAAAGCCCCCGGCACTCACAGTGCCGGGGGCTTTGCTTATCCGCATATCAACCCACGCGAACAGGAAGTCGACCCCTCCCTACCCGAGCAGCTTCTCCGCCTCGGCCCTGCGGAACCGCAACTCCCGCTCAGCCCCATACAGCGGCGACCCATCAAAGGGCAGCGAGCTCAAGTCCACCCCCTGCGCCACCGCGAATACGCGCCGCACCACTGACCGCGCTGCGGCTTCCGGAAGCCCAATCGCACCCGCGAATTCTTTCCAATGCGCCGCACGCAAGTTCTTTGACTTCCCCGCGATCGGCAGCGCCATCGTCATATCCCGATACACCAGCGTGCAAGGCAGGTCATACATCGGAGCCACGGCCCAACGCCCCGTCACATCTTGAAGCACCGAGACATTCTTGGCGTGCAAATCCCCGTTACCCGTCAGCCAGGCAAACAGGAATTGCAGATAAAGATTTCGCGCTGCGAGCATAGGTGCGTCCACCACATCCTTCACTGCCCTAACTAGCTCTTCACTGCTCACCTGGTATTTCTTCGCTGGAAGAATGCCCATCAATTGCGCCGCATCTTCCATGGCCAACCGTGTCCCGTCAGGCAGACGGTCGAAGCGCTCCACCAGTAACCCCTTCAAGCCATTCCGGTCCCGCACCACAGCGGCATCAGCCACAGGCACCCCCAGTTTCCGCGCATGCGTTAGGTGCAGCGCCTCATTCACCACCAGGTTCTCATGTTCCGGCGGGTCGATCTTGAGAATGGCATGGCACCCATCCACGTTCACCGGCGCGTTGACCATCGCCGCAGAGGCTTTGTCCTGCACCCCCGCAATCCCCACTCCATCGACAGAATCCGTGAGCTTTCGGAAGTCCATCTCGCCAATATTCCCCATCGCCAGCGCCGTAGGCGCCTTTGGAACCACCCCTTCTGGTGTGATTTGCACGTCGCCAGGCACGTCGTTGCCGATGGCAAGCAGCAGCGTCAGCTCGTCGTCCGCAGACACCTTAGCCGCCTTCCGCAACACCGTCAGCCGATGCCCTTCCGGCAACAACCCCGCAAAGAAGGCTGGCACGCCCCCACCCTCCACAGCCGTTGTCCCCACGCCACGAGGCAAGGTCTCCGCTACGTCCGGTCCGTCGTACTCATCCATGTATTTATAGGCGACGGCACCCTTCTCATCCCTCCACAGCCTGCCCGCGAGAGCCCCACCTTTGTATACGTCCGCAGTGGAGACGAATTTCAAATCTTCAATAGTGTGCGCCGACTTTTTACCCATCACTTGACCTCCCACTTCAGGCCCAAGGTCTCCAGCGTCTTCAACACCACACCCACGCTGGGGCTTCCCGTCCCCTTTTCAATGTCTCGGAGCGTCCGGTCCGATGTGCCCACCAGCTCAGCCAGCTGCTGTTGGGTGAGGTTGTAGTCCTTGCGCATCGCGCGCACAGCCGCGCCCAACCGCGCGGCCGGCTCAATCTTGCCTTCAGCGCCCATGGCAGAAGCATCCTTCCGAAAAGTGGTTGATGAGCCTAATTCTAGACCAAGAACACCCTCAATTGGAAGGATATTTCCGAACATGCTTGACCAGGACCCTCAAACCTCTCCCAGGAACCCAGTTCAGAAGCATCCTTCCGAAAAGTGACCCCGGCTACATGCACTCCAACTTTCAAGTAACGTACTTGTCATGCCTAATACAGACAACAAGTCAATCTTCATCTCGGGCGGTGCTGCGGGCATCGGTAGGGCCGTCGCCGAAAAATTCCTGGCTGCGGGCTGGACAGTCGGCGCGTACGACATCGATGAGAAGTCCCTCGAAGCCCTCAAGAGCGAGCACCCGGAAATCATCACCGGCAAGCTGGACGTCACCGACTACGACCAGTGGGAAGCTGCACTCGCGGACTTCACCGGCCACACTGGCGGGCGCCTGGATGTGCTGGACAATAACGCGGGCATCCTCGCAGATGGTGACATCACTGACCAGACCCCGGAGCAGATCGCCGCGCAGATCACCATCAACTGCACCGGACTGACCTACGGCGCCAAGGCTGCACACCCCTACCTGACGAAGACCAAGGGTTCCCACCTGGTCAACATGAGTTCGGCGTCTGGCATCTACGGCCAGCCGCACTTGGCGCCCTACTCCGCCTCCAAGTTCTACGTGGGCGGGTTCAGCCAGGCGATCGACCTGGAGTGGCGCAAGGACAAAATCCGCGTGGTCAACATCATGCCGCTGTGGACGCATACGAAGCTCGCAAATGTCTCTACCACTTCCATTAAGCGACTCGGTGTGAACATTCAGCCCGAAGATGTGGCGGATGCTGTGTGGAAAGCCGTGCATCCGAAGAACTTCTTGGAGCGGCGGCGTCGCGATTACAGCGTCTCCACCATGGACCTGCTGCTGCGCTATGGTGGACGCCTGGCGCCAGCAGTGATCTCTCGTGAGGTGAACAAGCTCATCGCCGGTTAGGCGCTTGGGGCTGGGCTTATGGAGCTCAGGGGCTTGGGGATGCAAGGGTCAGTGGCTTGTCCCAACAGGCTCCGCGGGAAAAGTGGACAAGCTGAGATCGCTCTGAGGGCAAATTTCCGATCTCAGCTTGTCCACTTTTGCCTTGCTCACCCGAGATGCTGGGATGTCTCATGGGATGTGGGCCCCAGATCGCAGGCCGCCGAGCCTCGAGGTGCATTCAAGACATGGTTTTCCCGAAAAATCGTGCCAAAACCGGGAAAACCATGTCGCGAAATGACATCCCCACATGAGATGCTTAAGTGCCTGCTGAGGTGAATGAAGATGCCAGGCTGCAGGCAACCACGAGACTGAACTGGCGAGGAACTGGAGGGATGATGTCTGCGCAAGATCCACGGGCGCCAAAGGATCCACGGACCCCACGAGGATCACAGGACTCACGGGACTCACGGACCCCACGCACCTCGACCAGTCCACGCTCCTCACGCAAAGGCATCGACCACGCCAAGCTCGCAGCACGCCGAGCTGCCAGGCAAAAGCGCTGGAAGGAAGAGGCCGCAAGCGCCCAACCAGCCAGCAAACGCGCTCAACCCGCCAGCCAACGCGACCAACCCAGCATTACACGCCGCACATCTCGCAACACCCAGAACCGACGCACACGCACGCTGGAAGA
>DXFZ01000022.1 GCA_019114175.1 Candidatus Corynebacterium gallistercoris | reverse complement strand
GAGTTCGATATCCACTGCGGCGGGCTGGATCTGAAGTTCCCACACCACGAGAATGAGGCCGCGCAGGCTCATGCGGCGGGAGATGGCTTCGCGCGCTATTGGATGCACAATGGCTGGGTCACCATGAGTGGCGAGAAGATGAGCAAGTCCCTCGGCAACGTGCTTTCCGTGCCAAACGTGCTGACGAAGGTTCGCCCCGTTGAGCTGCGCTACTACCTGGGTTCTGCGCACTACCGTTCCATGTTGGAGTATTCCGAGTCCGCGTTGCAGGAGGCCGCCGCCGGCTACCAGCGGGTGGAGAAGTTCCTGGTGCGTGCGGCGGATGTTCTTTCTTCTTTGGGGGGCGACGCCCCCCCAGCCTCCACAGCCATCCCCTCCGGCGAGTGCTTGCCGGAGTTCGTGGCCGCCATGGATGACGACCTGTCTGTGCCGCAGGGCCTGGCAGTGATTCACGATGCGGTGCGGCAGGGGAACAAGCTGCTGGATGAGGTGGAGAAGGGCAGCGAGGGGGCCGCTTCTTCGCTGCGGGATCTGGCGGGGAACGTGCGCGCGATGATGGCCGTGCTGGGCGTGGACCCGTTTTCCGAGGTGTGGGTGGAATCCACGCTGGCTGCCGCCGGTGGTGGCGCGTCCGGTGCGGCGATGGGTGCCCTGGACGTGCTGGTGCGCGCGGAACTGGAGCGCCGGGCGGCGGCGCGCGCGGAGAAGGACTGGGCCGTGGCGGATGAGGTGCGTGACCGTCTGGCAGCGGCTGGCGTGGAGGTGACGGACACCCCGGCTGGGGCGAAGTGGTCGCTGAAGGGTTAGCGACGCTCAATCCCAGGGCGGTAGTGCTTGCGGACGTACTCCCTGAGATAGGGAATGGCGAACTCCACGTGGCCGTAGCGAGGTGAACGGATGAGCCCGCGGTCCTTCAAGCGGCGCTGGTAGGTGCTTTGCTGATTGGCTGGGATGCCCATTGAGCGGGCGATATCTCCCGTGCGCGCATGATCGAGCATGGCGACGAGGTATTCAAGCTCCCTCTCTGGAAGCACTTTCAGCGCTGGATGGTGTACTTGCAGCCCGATCCGTTCTTCGACGAGTGGCAGGGACCGTTTGACCTCGTGCTCTCCGATGAGTTCGCTGGCGGTCAGGCTGAAGGAGATTGAGCCGACCAGCTGGGTCATGAATGCGTAGCCAGCAATGATGCCGGAGGCCTCCCGTAGGGCTGGCGGGTCGAACTGTTTACCGCCAATGGCAGCCGTATCCTGGAGAACCTTTTCCACTTCTTCTGTGGGGATGTGTTCCGTTTCTATGGGGATTGCCCTGCGTAGAAACGTGGTTCCGGGGTGCTGGAGAAGTTCTGATATTTCAGCTGGCAGGCCGGCGACTGCAAGGCCGATGGGAAGCTCATCGCGTACGCAATCCTGGATGGTGTCCGAGAGCTGGTGAAGGTCGTCCAGGTCGGCGGATTGAAGTTCGTCCATGGTGAGGAAAATGCCTGAATTGCTACAGAGAGCTAGCGAAGCGGCCTGCTTGAAGAGACTGCGGAGAGAATGCTCGGAAGGATATTTGTCTCTTCTATTGACGGAGATAGACCCCAAGGAGGCCAGGCTGCCCCCAGTGAACTCAGTCTGTTCTGACTCCGGGTCTAGTTCTTCGAGCAAACGGGGAAGGCTTTGGCGAGTGAGCTCACCGATCATGTCCCTGGAAGCCGGAACTCTGAGTACATGCCAGTTCGCACGGCGGGCTTCATCCTCAAGCATGTTGAGTAGAACGGTCTTGCCGGATCCGCGAGTGCCGCTAATGAGGGTGAACCGGAAAGGGGAGCCGGGTCCTTCACGTAGGGCCAGCCCGACTTGAAGCACCGTGTGGTCCCTTCCTGCAGGGACCTGGGGGGTGACTCCGAAGCTGGGGCGGAAAGGATTATGGGGTGCTGTGGTCACGGTGGTGTTATGCCTTCCGAAGATAGTGAGTCTTGTACGATTTGTACGATCTTATCTTGTCTGTACGACTTGTACGATTTGTACGAACTTCGGATGCTTGTACGATCTGTACGATCTTCTACTCCAGCGCAGCGCCCTTCTTCTCTGGAAGCGTAAACGCCGCCGCTGCCGCCACGGCGAAAGCCAGTCCAAACACCGCGAACAGCATCCCCTGACCACCAAAGCCCAGAATCGGCGGCACAATCAGCGGTGCAGCAATGGAGGCGATCCGCCCGAACCCAGCCGCAGCCCCCGTGCCCCGGCCCCGCAGTGACGTGGGATACAGCTCCGGCCCGATCGCGTACAGCGCGCCCCATGCGCCCAAGTTGAAGAAGCTCAAGGCACAGCCGGCCACGATGATCTGCCACTCCGCTGTACTCACGCCGTACACCCCGGCCGCCACCGCGCTGCCTGCCAAAAACGCAGCCAGGGTTGCCCGCCGCCCCCAGCGCTCAATGAGGAAGGCGCTGACCGCATACCCTGGCAGCTGTGCAAGCGTGATGATCAACGTGAACGTGAAGCTCTTGACCAACGTAAACCCCTGTTCATGCAGGATCGATGGGATCCAGATGAACGCCCCGTAGTAGCTCAGGTTGATGCAGAACCACACCACCCACAGCGCCAGGGTGCGCTTGCGCAGTGCGGTACCCCAGATCCCGGTTGCGGCATCTCCCTCTTCTTTTTCGGCGACGCCACCCCGCGTCTCCCCCGCCTCCCCCTCAGCTGGGGCGCTGGCGCCAAACAGCGGCGGGGACTGCTCAAAGGACTGCACAATGTCTTCGGCCTCATCGTGGCGCCCCTTCGCTTCCAGGTACCTCACGGACTCGGGCATGCCCAGGCGAACGACCAGCGCATACACCGCGGGGATGCACCCCAAAGCCAGCGCCCAGCGCCATCCGTTGTCCGAGCCGGCAACGACGAACGCGCCGATGCACGCCGCAGCGATCCACCCCACGGCCCAGAAGGCCTCCAGGATGACCACCATCCGCCCCCGGATGGCGCGCGGGGAGAACTCAGAGACGAAGGTGGAGGCCACGGGCAGCTCAGCGCCGAGCCCCAGGCCCACGATGAATCGGAACACCATCAGCACCGCCAGGCTGCCCGCCAGCGCGGAAGCGCCGGTGGCCAGCCCGTAGATGAGCAGGGTGGCGGCGAAGATCTGCCTGCGGCCGAACTTATCCGCCAGCAGACCGCCGAAAGTCGCGCCCAGCGCCATCCCCACGAATCCGATGGAACCCAGCCAGGATGTCTGCGTGTGGCTCAACCCCCAGTGGGCGGTGAGCGCGGCCATGATGAAGGAAATGAGGCCCACATCCATGGCGTCCAACGCCCAGCCGATTCCTGAGCCACCGAGTATCTTCGCGTGCTTCCTTGTCACCGGAAGCCGGTCTAACCGTTGGGTTCGCGAGGGTGGGGTGGTGGCTGCTGGTGCTGGGGTGGCGTCGCTCAACATAAAAAGGAATAGTACCTGGGTGGGCAAGAAAGATAGGATGGGCGAGAAGAAGAATCGATAAAGATAAAGGAGCAGGCCGTGGCTGGAAATTCACAGCGCCGGGGAGCCGTGCGGAAGTCGAATAAGAAGGGGGCTGCAAAGGGCTCAGGCGGGCAGCAGCGGCGCAGCCTGCGGGGGAAGGGTGCCACGCCGAAGGCGGAGGACCGCGTCTATCACGCCGCATACAAGCGGAAGAAGGCGGCAGAGCGGCGTGCATCGGGTGCGCACGATCGGCGGGAGCGTACGGACGTGGAGCTCGTCGTGGGCCGCAACCCCGTGGTGGAATGCCTGCACGCTAACGTGCCCGCCACCGCGCTGTACGTGGCGGAGGGGACGAAGAACGATGAGCGGCTCGCAGAGGCCGTGCACACCAGCGCGGATAGGGGCATCGCAGTCCTGGAAGTCTCCCGCGCGGAGCTGGACCGGATGACCGGGAACGGCATGCACCAAGGCATCGGCCTGCAGGTACCGCCGTACCAGTACACGGAAGTGGAGGACCTCATCGAGTCCACCATCGGCGGGCCGCGCCCAGGCCTGGTGGTGGCGCTGGATAACATCACGGATCCGCGCAACCTCGGTGCGATGATCCGTTCCGTGGCGGCCTTCGGCGGTCACGGCGTAGTAATCCCGGAGCGGCGCAGTGCCTCTGTGACAGCCGTGGCGTGGCGTACCTCTGCCGGCACGGCGGCGCGGCTGCCGGTGGCGAAGGCGACGAACCTGGTGCGGAGCCTGAAGCAGTTCCAGCAGGCCGGCTACCAGGTGGTGGGTCTGGATGCGGGGGGCGAGCACACGCTGGATACCTATGATGGCACCACGCCGGTGGTCATCGTGGCTGGGTCTGAGGGCAAGGGCCTGTCCCGCCTGGTGGCGGAGACGTGTGACACGATCCTCTCCATCCCCATGGCCGGTAAGGTGGAGTCCCTCAATGCCTCCGTGGCCGCGGGTGTGGTGCTCAGTGAGTTTGCGCGGCAGCGCCGCGTAGCGGGGCAGCCCTAGCCGCCGAGTCTACAGCGCCAGGTCTACCCGCTCCCAAGCCTTGCGCAGCTCAGCCTGCGGATCGTAGACCGTCTCCTCGCCTTCCGGCAGTTTGGAATCGAAGATCTGCGTTGCAAAACCCAGATGGTAGGGGTCAAAGCCTGGATCCTGGTCATGGATGAAATTGCGCCACCGGGTGTGCATCACTTTCGTGGTCACGGCGAAGTCGTCGCGCCCGCCCAGCGAGAGCGCCAAGGGGCCTTTGTCCTGGTCGTAGCGTTGGAACAGGATGGGCAGGTCTAGAGCGTGCATGGTGCCGATGCCGGAGAGCCGCAGGAACGGGGTAGTGGTATCCAGCCGGTACACCCAAGCCTTCTTGCTGGGCTGGTTGCTGGCCATGCGCCAAGCAGGCGCGGTGAAGATGGCGTCACCGAAGAACCGGCCGACCATGGCTCGGGAACGCCCATCCTTGTAGTGCTCGCGTAGGATCTCCCTTCCCAGCGGCATGGCGGCGCCCGCGGCGGTGCCGGCTGCGTCATCGCTGCCGGATTCTGTTTCATCGTCAGCAACAGCGCCATCGGCCCCGAACAGTCCCGCAAACGTTTGCGAGCGCTTCAGCTGCATCTTGCTCGGCTTCGTCTCCAGGCGCATCATGTCATACTCATTGCGGTTGCTGCCCACCAGCAGCGGCACGTCCAACATCGCGACGGGCGTGAGCGGGTGGGCGGGGATGAGGTCGCCGTCCACCAGGGGCGCGAATGGCCCCGCTGAGCTGGAGGGATTATCCGCCTGATAGCGCACCATCTCATCGGACAATTGCGCCAGCATCCGCGTATCGGCGCGCAAGAGGTTAGCCGTGGCCTGCTTGAGCTCAGCCTCGCTCAGCTCAGGGGGTGCCACGCGGACAGGTTCCCGCTTGCTGGGTTGCACATCAACTTCCGCTTCCATGCGGCGCAGCCAACGCGCGGCGAAATCCACCCACGGCGCCACCGTCTCCGGGCGGTGCACAATCGTGGCGGCGGGGGATTGCGCAATGGCGCTACTGATGAGGCCCTCCAGCCGTGGCGTGGCAAGCAGCGCTGAGACCATGGAACCACCGGATGATTCGCCCATGATGGTGATGCGTGTGGCGTCGCCACCAAAAACAGAGGCATTAGCGTGCACCCATTCAATGGCGGTAATGAGGTCGCTGTGACCCGGATTCGTGTCCATATTATCGGGGGTATAGGTGCCGAACCCGAGGCTCATTTGCCCGAAAATTCCGACGCGATAATTCACGCCGACATAAATGCAGTCCATGCTGGTGGCGAAATGCTCGCCGGAAAGCATGGGAACATTGGCGGAACCGTGCACATTGGAACCGCCATGGAAATAAATGAGGATCGGCTTTTTCTTCCTTTCGTGCGACGCCACCCCGCCAATTCCCCATTCCCCCTCATCCTGTGGGACAACCACGTTCAGCCACAGGCAGTCTTCCGAGCCGGTGAAGGTGCCCTCACTGCGCCTGGAGCCAGCGCGGTACTGCGCGCACGCGTCCCCGGACTGGTCCGCGTATAGCACTTCGGTCCAGGGTGCGATGGGCTGGGCGCGGCGGAAACGCAGGTCGCCGACGGGCTTCTCAGCGTAGGGGATGCCACGGAAAGCGGCCACGCCAGTTTCGGCGTGGCCTTTGACGGGTCCGGTGGTGGTGTGGACGATCCACCGGTCGCGGATCGTTGCGGGCTGGTCGGTGGTGTCAGTGCTTTCCGAAAACTCCATAGCTTCCACTATAGGAACCGGTGGAGGCGGTAGGCACGGTGCAGCGGATCAGTGTGTCGCGGCCGCCGGTGGGGCCAGCTTATCCACCACCATGCCAGCACCAACGCCCGCCAACAGCGGGATGAACGCCGCGCCGGGGACGAGGAACACCACAAGCAGGATCACGACGATCGGCTTGCCGCTCGCACCCGTCAGTAGCGCGCCCACCGCGGTGATGGCGCACGCGCCGATGCAAGTTCTTCATCGCGTCAGTGCTCACGTTATCCGCCCAGCGGTACACAAAAGCCACCGCAGCACCCAGGATGCCCGCCAGAAACACCCCCACAACCATCACAGGTGTGAAATCCATGGAGATCTCGGTGGTCATGCGCAGTGATGGCGTCGCCGATAATTGCAAAACCCCAACGAACCCCAGGAACCCGGCCGCGGCCGCAACCACGTTGAGCGCCATCCCGGGGGTGAGCTCATCGGAATCGTAGGCGGCACCGGCGGCGGGCGAGCCCCACACCGCGCCCATGGACGCGCCCACACCCACCGCGGGCAGCAGCGCCTTGAGCTTGGCCTCCTTCATCCGCAGCGTGACCAGCGCAGACATCTCCCCAACGATGGCGATGATGCCCGCCTCCGGCCCGATCGCCCCACCTGCCACCACCGCCACAAAAGCCGAGGCCGCGATGAGCAAACCCCGCCCCCGGTGATGATCCCGCAGGTCGGCCGCGCTGTGGGCCTGCTCGGCCAGCGTCTGCTGCGGGATGAACCGGCCGATGTACGCGATGAGCGCGCCCGCCGCGACCACGATGGGGAAGATCATCCACCTTTGATCCGCCACGTGCCACACCCCGTGCTGCGCCACGTGCATCGCTGTGAACACCAGGCCTGCGATGGCTCCGGATGCTGCGCCGTAGGCGATGGCTGCGGCGGCGACGCCAAGCCGGCCAAGTGGGGAAGGTCTCATAGGGGATAGCTTAACGGTCACTGGCACGCTGCAGACTCCGGTAGGGGCCACACCCACCGACTTTCCCCACAGGGGCAGAAAGGGGAGCGGGCGTGGGGGGGGTGGCGTCGCACTAAAAAATAGAAACAGCTGCGGTGTGGTTGGATGAACACCATGAGGGGGAACGAGGCCGCGCTGGTCACCGTGCACCAACTCCGCGCCGCAGGGGTGAGCCAGCGAGGGATAGCCAAGAACTATGTACGGGTCTAGCACGGTCTTTACATGCCAAGGAACACCGCCATAGACCAGCAACAACTACCAGCGAGGGTGCGGGCAGCGGCAATCCATGCTGTGAACCGGCAGGCCATTTCTAGTCACTTCTCCGCGCTTGCTACAGCTGGGATGTCCGCATTCGTGGAGCAGCAGCCAACCGTATTCCGTAGACGGGGAGGAACGCGGAAGGAGCACTTCTTTGACAAGCCGATGTACGAAAAGCGGCGGGCGATTGCGGGCGTCACCGATGACGTTTACTACCTCGGTGGCAAGCCACTTTCGGAATTTAAGCTATGGGTACCAGGTACCGAGGTGGCTGGGATGGTTGGGGCAGCGACGGCACTTCCCATTCCAGCGACCCTTCCAGTTGTGGCGTTGGCAGACATCATCAGCGCCATCGAGCGGGAGGTCAAGTACGTGCATACCGCAGAGTGGCTTGTGCCGCCGGAGTTGCTGCCGTGGAAGAAAACGGTGTGCCAGGTGCAGGTGATGGATGCGGTGCGGCGGAACTTCGCTGCAGGGGAAGGGGGTGTGGGGTTGGCGTCGGTGGAGGCGGCGGAGGAGTACGTGGCCCGGCACTGCAACAGGGAACTGTTTAGATCCTTGTGGGAGTTCAGTGATCCGGGGGCGGAATCCCCGATGGAGACCCTGATGAGGCTGTTGTTGAAACGCCGGCTGAACGAGATGGGGTTTGAGTATCTGACGCAGGTGGGGATCTCGGTGGAGGGAAAACGGGTGACAACAGCGGACGCCTTGATTGTTCCCGCTGGTGAAGCGGTAGTTTTGGATGGGCCTACGGACTTTGGTTGGGACAGGCCGTATCCGAACAGGTGGGTGTGGCTGCGAACTGGGGCGGCGCACAGGCGCGAGGAGTGGACAAAGAGGGCAGTGGTGTTGATGTTTGATGGCAGGCACCACGACCAGGCCCGGCAGCGGGAGAAGGACTTCGCGATCAACGCTGCCATTACTGCGGGGGGTCTCCAGG
>DXFZ01000021.1 GCA_019114175.1 Candidatus Corynebacterium gallistercoris | reverse complement strand
GGCGAGGTAAAGGGGGAAAAGATTGTTCCTAAAATATACGATCTGGCGCCTCAGCGTATATTTTAGGAACAATTTCTTTGGGGCTGGGGCTGGGCTGGGGTGGAGCCGGTGGCAAGGCCCGGCGGGCCGGGCCGGAGGGGCCGAGGCAGGGGAGTGAGGCTAGCGCTCGGGGTGGCAGTGGGAGTCGTCGCCTATACCGGCACCGTCCCCGTCACCAGCACCGTTGCCGGGCGCGCCCACCGCACCGCCGTACTCCCGCGCCCGCACGGCATCCGCACTCAAACGCCGCCCCCGCGCCCACGCGATCCCGCGGCATGCCAGGTAAATGACAAAGCTCAATGTCGTGACGAACACGCTCACCGGCAGCCCCGGCGCGAGGGACAAGACGAGACCCCCTACTGCCGCGACCACGGAAAACACGCCCGATAGTACCACTGCCACTACGGGGTTGGCCGTGACTTTCACGGCAGCCGCGCCGGGCGTGATCAGCAACGCGATTAGCAGCAAGGCACCTACGATCTGCACGCCTTGGCTGGCCACCACGCCAATGAGCGCGGCGAACACCAAAGACAGAGCCCGCACACGCACACCACTGGCCGCTGCCAGCACGGGATCCACCGTGGCGAACAACAGCGGACGCCACAGCAGCACCATCACCACAACAACCAGCACCGTCAGCCCGGCCAAAATCCCCAATGATGCCCCGGATACGCCCACGATCTGCCCAGTGAGCAGGCTAAACGCCGCAGAGCTCCGCCCGGGGTAGAGGTAGATGAACAGCACGGATAAGCCCATGCCGAAGCTTAAGACCACGGCCACGATGCTGTCCTGCTCCTTCATCCCCAGCGCCGCCAGGACCACCGCCGCCAGGACCGCGCCCACGAGAGCGCCCCAGCTCACGCCCACTCCAAAAAGCAGCGCTGCCGCCGCGCCCATCAGCGCCAGTTCGCCGGTGGAGTGCGCGGCGAAGCTCATCTGGCGCATCACGATCAACGGGGCAATCGCGCCGGAGACCACGCCCAGCAGTAGCGCCGCGAGGATCGCGTGCTGCACGAAGTCCACGCCCAGCAGCGCTTGGGTGTCCGCCCACCAGTTGCCGCTGTGGAAGTTCACCTCGGCCGCCCACGTCATGATGCCCGCGCTATCAGAACTGCTTCCAGCACCAAGTCCAGCTCCAGCACCAACGCCAACTCCTCCACCAAGTCCAGCACCAACGCCACTCACACGACCACCAGCTTCCCGTCCACGTTGAGTACCTTCACGTCCGTCTTGTACAGCTCGCTCAGCGTCTCACTATTCATGACCTCGTCCACGGTCCCCACTACGTGCCCGTGCGGCGTCAGGTACAGCACCCGGTCGGTCACCGCGAGGATGGGGTTGATCGTGTGTGTCACGAACACCACGGCGGTGCCGTGCTCGCGCCTCCGCCGGTCCAGCAGCTCCACGGTGCGCTTCTGCGCGCGTAGGTCGAGGCTCAGCAGTGGCTCGTCGCAGAGCAGCAGCTCGGGGTCGTTCGCCAGCGCCTGCGCTTGCCGGATCGCCTGTTGCTGCCCGCCGGAGAGTTGCCCCACCCTGCGGTCGGCCAGGCCGGTTGCTCCTACTTCTTCTAGTGCCTGTTGCACTTGGTGCTTGTGTGGTCTTCTTTTGGTGGCGACGCCATGCGCCACCGCCAACCCCACGAGGTCTTTGGAGCGTAGCGGCAGTTCTGGGTCAAACATGCGCTGCTGGGGGATGAAACCGACCTTTTTGGTCACGTGGACCGAGCCGCCGGTGAGCTTGCGGGTCCCGAGGGCGATATTCAGCAGCGTGGATTTGCCCACGCCGTTGGTGCCCAAAATCGCAAGAAATTCCCCTGGCGCAACCTCAAGATTGAGGTTGCGCCACAGGGGATCGGCGGCGGCGTCGCGAAAAGAAAGAACCAATTTACTTGCTGGCCTTTTCCAGTTCGGTGATGAAGGTATCCGCGTAGTCGAAGTAGCTTTGTCCGGGGTCCGGTGTTTCGTTGATGTTGATGACCGGGATGTCCTTGGCTTTGGCTGCCTCGATGAGCGTTTCGGCGGCGGGGGTTTGGGACTGGGTGTTGGTGATGAGGATGTCTACCTTGCCCTGCTCGATGAGTTGGCGGGTGGTGGCGATGTCTGCGGCGCTGGGTTCGGCTTCCTTGGCGACGGCGTCCGCGAAGGAGTTGGGGGTGACGTCCTCCAAGTCGGAGTCGAGGATCACGTCCGTGGCGAGGGACTCGGTGAGGATGACGCGTGCGCCGGAAAGCTTGGCGATGCGTTCCTTGAGTTCGTGGGCTTTCTTGGTGACCTCGGGGGCGCGGTCGGGGAGCTCCGGGTTGAGCTCGTTGAGCTGTTGGGCGAGGTGGTCGCCGAAGTGGGAGACCATGTCCATGTCCAGCCAGGCGTGGGGGTTGATGGGGCCGTGGTCGTGGCCTTCGGCGCCGTGGTCGTGGTCGTGGCCTTCGGCACCGTGATCGTGGTCGTGATCGTGGCCTTCCGCGAGGGGGAGTGCGGAGACGATGGGGGTGCCTTCGGTGACGTTGTCGGTGAGCCAGTTATCGTAACCGCCACCGTTGGCTACCACCACGTCTGCGGTCTTCAGTTCGGCGAGGTCTTGCGCCGTTGCTTCGTATTCGTGGGGGTCGTCGTCCTTGCTGGACAAGATGGTGACAACCTCGGTGGCGCCGTCCATGTCTTCGGTGGCGGTCTCTGCGATGCTGCCCCAGACGGAGGTGGAGGCCACGATCTTGATGGTGCCATCATCGGCTGGCTTGTCATTGGATCCGCCCTCTGCGCAGGCGGTCAGGCCGAGGGTGAGGCCGGCGATGGCGGCGGCCCCGGCGAAGCTGCGTGCAATCCTCTTCATGCGTATACAAGCTAGGGCAGTTGGAAATTGTTGTCAATTGGAAATCTATTGAAAATGGCGAAGCGCCCACTGAGTGTCCACTGAGCACCCACGGAGCACCCGCCCGGCACACACGGGGTTCGTTGAATAAGCATACAGCGCGTGGGCTTACACTGGTTCCCATGAGTTTCTCCCGCACGCGCCGTGGCACGCTGGCCTCCATTGCCGCCGAAGTGGGCGTGTCTAGGACAACCGTCTCCAATGCATACAACCGCCCGGACCAGCTCTCCCCACAACTGCGGGAAAGGATCCTCACCACCGCCGCCCGAATGGGCTACCCCGGGCCCGACCCCACCGCCAGGTCCCTGCGCACCCGCCACGCCGGTGCTATCGGGGTGCTGCTAACCGAGGACATGACGTATGCCTTCGAGGATCAGGCCTCCCTGGAGTTCGTCTCCGGCGTCTCGGTCGCCTGCAGCTCCATGGATGCGTCCATGCTGCTCATCCCCGCCGGCGCGGGAGCAGCTCACGACCACTCGGACCCGGCCGCCCGCGCCGCGCAGCTCGTCAGCCAGGCGGCGGTGGACGGGTTCATCGTCTATTCCGTCGCCGCCGATGACCCCTTCCTCACCGCCGTGGAGCACCGCGGGCTGCCCACCGTCATCTGCGATCAGCCCGTCGATGCCCGCGGCGCGGACTTCGTGGGCATCGACGACCGGCAGGCCATCAAGCCGGCTGTCCGCCACCTCGTGGAGGCAGGTCACCGCGCCATCGGCGTGCTGTGCATCCGCCTGGACCGCACTCCGAACAACGGCCCGGTCAGCACCCAGCGCCTCGCCAAGGCCCACATGCACGTGCAACGCTCCCGCGTGCTGGGCGTGCTGGACGTGCTGGAGGAAGCAACCGGGCAGCCGTGCACCCCGGAGAATGTCCCCATCGTGGAGCGCCACATCAACAATGAGGCGACAGCCTACTCCGCGGCCGAAGAGCTCCTCACCGCGAACCCGGACCTCACCGCCGTGGTTTGCACCACGGACTCCCTAGCCCTCGGCGTGGCCGCCTACGCGGAGGACTCCGCCCTGTCCATCCCGCAGGACTTAAGCCTCACCGGCTTCGACGGGATCCCCCAAGCCACCGACCACGGCATCACCACGGTCCGTCAGCCCAGCCGCACCAAGGGGCTGACCGCAGGGGAGATGCTGGATCAGCGCATCAAGGAAGTTGACGCCAAGCGTTCCCCCACCGCCCGCAACAAGCCCGCCCGCAAGGTTCAGTTGGATACGGAGCTGGTACCGGGGTCCTCCATCGCCCCGCCGCGGCGCTGAACCAATTCCACCAGGAAGTCCCGCACCTGCTCCGGCGTGCCCAGCCGCCGGTTGCCGCCCGTCTCGCCACCACCCACACGTATCCCCAGGTCACGGCTGTAATCCAGGGTCTGAAGCACGGTCTCATCGGTCACGTCATCGCCGGCGAAGACCACCACCAATTCCTCGGCCGCGTGGCTGGCGCGGTAGCCGGCGATGAACTCGCCCTTGGAGCTTTTCAGCACGGCCACGTCCAAGATGTCCTTGCCGTGCGTCACGTGGGCGCCCAGTGCTCGCGCTTCGGCTTCGAATTTTTCTTGGGCAGCGACGCCACCCCGCGCCCCCGCCACCTTCCGGGTATGCAGGGCGATGGACGCGGGTTTGTGCTCCACCCATGCACCGGGTGTGTCTGCCGCAATCGCTTCAGCACAGGCCGCCAGCGCCTCCCGCAGCTCCACCTGCGCCTCGGCCAGTGTCAGCCCCATTGCCGCGGGTTCCGCGCCGTGGCTGCCGACCAGCATGACGTGCGCCCCGTCCCCGGCGGCGGGGAGGCCGGTGTTGTGGGTCAGCTGATCCACGTTCCTGCCAGAGATGATCATGGCCTCCGTCCCTGGGAGAGTGGCCAGCTGCACCAGCGCCTCGATGGCCCCTGGCACCGCGCGGACCCCCGTGGGGTCGTCGGAGAAGTGGGCCAGTGTGCCGTCGAAGTCCATCGCCACCAGGAGGTGTTTCGCGGCGGCGAGGTAGCCCATGTCTTCCGGGGAAAGCTCACGAGTCACGGTGTTGACCATCCTTCCAGTCCGCCCCTCTAGTCCGCGGGGCCGCTGATGAATTCCACGGCGGGGCGGGACTCCCATGCCTGCGAATCCTCCAGCATCTGCTGCAGCTTCAGCGTATTATCGCTGGGCCTGGTGACCTCGAGGTCCTGGTGCTCCATCACGGCGCGCAGCCGGTCCGCGGTGTCCTCATCGCCCGGGGCACACTCGGCGGTGGCGGCCGCGGTGGAGTCATCGAATTGTTCGGTGCGGAACTCGCTGACCTTCATCGTCTGGAAATCACCCGTCCACTCCAGCTTGCCCTGCAGGTGCACGCAGCCGCTGGCACCGGTGAAGTCCTTCTCCCCAAACACGATGTACGCCCGCCCCTGCTGCGGATCGGGCAGCAGGTTGGCCCGGTCCGCGGTATCGAAGATCTGGCTGACCTGCCACTGCGTGGTACCCAGCGGCGCTTCGCCCGGGGAAGAATCCGCGCATGCCGTCGCCCCAAAAACAACCACACCAGCCACCGCAACGGCGGCAGCCACCTGGGAGGGAGCACGCACCTAGCGCACCTCCCGCATCTGGTTCAAGAACGCACCAGCCCAGCGGCTCACATCATGCTCGCGGGTATGGCTCCACATCTGGCGCATGCGGTCCACGCGCTCGGCGGGGTCATCCTCTAACGCGCGCTCAATGGCCGCGGCGATGGACTCCACGTCATGGGGGTTGCACAGGTAGGCCTGCACCAACTGGGTGGCGGCGCCGGCGAACTCGGAGAGAACCAGCGCGCCCGAGCCATCGGAGTGGCACGCCACGTACTCCTTGGCCACCAAGTTCATCCCGTCCTTCAGCGGGGTGATGAGCATGATGTCCGCCGCGGCGTACAGGGCGATGATCTCCTCAAAGGGCAGACCCGAGTGCTTGTACAGCACCACCGAGCGGCCCAGGCCACCATGATTGCCGTTAATGCGGCTGATGACCTGCTCCACCTTTTCCCTGGTGCGCTGGTAATCATCCAGCCGCTCCCGGGAAGGGGTGGCGACCTGAACCATGACCACATCCTCCGGGGCGAGGCGCCCCTCATCAAGCAGCAGCTCCACGGCCTCGAGACGCTGCAGGATGCCCTTGGTGTAGTCCAGCCGGTCCACACCGGCGATAAGCACCTTCGGGTTGCCCAGCTGGGCACGCAGATCCGCAGACTGTGCCATGACGGCCGGGTCATTGGCCGTGGCGTTCACCTTCAACGAGTCGATGGAGATGGGGTAGACCCCCACCTTCACCACGCGGCCATCGGTCAGCTGCACGGTGCCGACCACGTGGCCGTCCTCCGGCAGGCGGGCGCCGCGCAGGTAATTCGCGGCCTCACTGGAGTCCTGAATCTCCACGTCGTAGCCCAGGGCACGCAGGGTGAGCATGAAGTTCCGGGCGGAATCCTGGGTGTGGAAACCCACCACGTCCGCCCCCAGGGTGCCGCGGAGCACGTCCGCGCGCCACGGCAGCTGGCGGAACAGCTCCGGGGAGGGGAAGGGGATGTGCAGGAAGAAGCCGATCTTCACGTCCCCGCGGCGCTTGCGCAGCTGCCCCGGCACGAGGTGCAGCTGGTAGTCCTGCACCCACACCGTCGCGCCCTCGGCGGCGGCGGAATCCGCGGCCTCGGTGAAGCGTTCGTTGACCGCGCGGTAGCGGTCCCACCACGCGCGGTTGTAGGTGGGGTGAACAATCAGGTCGTGGTAGAGCGGCCAGAGGGTCGCGTTGGAAAACCCCTCATAGAACTGCTCAAAGTCACCCTGGTCCAAGTTGACCGGCACCAGGGACAGGCCCGTGTCTTCGGCGCTCGGCATGTCTTCGGCCGCCACCTCATCGGTGGAGCCGGGCCAACCGACCCACGCGCCGTCATTGGATTCCAGGACGGGGCGCAGCGCCGTCACCAAACCGCCGGGAGACGGAGTCCACGTGGCTTCCCCCGTCTCTGGATCAGTGGCCTTATCCACCGGGAGGCGGTTGGCAACAACAACAAAGTGAGAGGAAGTCATGGTCTCTAGGCCTTCTTCGCCGCAGACTTCTTGGTGGCCTTCTTGGCTGCGGTCTTCTTGGTGGCCTTTTTCGCCGCCTTCTTCGTGGTCTTCTTCGCGGCCTTCTTGGTAGTCTTCTTCGCCGCCTTCTTGGAGGCCTTCTTGGTGGTCTTGCGGGTGGACTTCTTCGCTTCCTGCTGGGCCTCTTCCAGCTCCGCGACCACGCGGCGGTGGATGAGCCCCTCCGGCTCCACGCCCAGCATGCACATCAGGGTTGCCGCATCGAGGAAGTCTTCCGAATACGTGGCAACGATGCGCTGCGCTGCCGCTGCGGTCTCTGCCTCCACAGCGTGCAGAGATTCATTGTTCGCGGACCGGTTGTCAGTCACCTTCGGAGGCACGTGCCAGACCCCTTTTCTTGTACTAGATGTTCCTAACCTTCAATATTTTACGCGATGTGCGCCGTTGGCGTGCGGGCGGTGCGCTGGGCCGGGGCGCGTCTAGTCCTTCGCCTCGGTCTCCCGCATGTTGCTATCCAGCTGCCACGGGGATTTGGCTGATTTTCTTTGGCGACGCCGCCAGTGCAGCGGTTGCCGCACCCGGCCATCCGTGCCGAGCCGCGGCCCTTGCTCCCCGGTGGGGCGCCGCGCTGCCTTGGGGCGGCGCAGTTGGTTGTATCGGTGGATGATGCGCGGGCGGCGGATACGGCGGGCAACCCACTCGCCAAGCACCACTCCGGCCGCCAGGGAGGTGGCGGTGGTGAGCGCCAAACCGAGGTTGGACATGCCGACCACGAACTGGTCATTGAGCAGGGAGCTCATGCCGCGGTAGAGGGCCAGACCGGGGAGGAAGGGGGTAATGCCCGCCGCGGCGGTGATCTGTGGGGGAATCATGTAGCGGCGGGAGAGCAGGCCACCGGCGAGGCCTACCATGAGTGCCGCAGCGGCATCGGCCATGACATAGGATCCGCCCCAGATCTCTTGGATGCCGAAGAACATGATGGAGGCGATGAGCGCGGTCAGGCTGGCGATCGTCATGGCGCGGCGCTCGCAGAAGCAGGCCCCACAGAAGAAAGCCGTGGCGAGGGCGCCGGAGATGATCTGAATAGGAACGTTGCCGAAGGCGCCGGCGGTCTGGGAGGTATCGATGGGCGGCAGCGTGATCCCAAGTGCCATCGCGGTCTGAATGCCACCGGCGATGCCGGTGATGATGCCGCCGGTCTGCAGCAAGGTCTCATAGAAACGCGCGGCCGAGGTCACCGGCGCGCCGGTGATGCCATCCTGCAGAGCCTGGACGAGCGTCAAACCGGCCAGCAGGGCAACGATGGACGAACCGATGATGAGGCTGGGCGGCAGATATAAGTCCACCGCATCCGCCACGGCGAAGGTCACGGCCGCCGGGATCACGGCTGCGAAGCCGCCCAGGATGTTCTGGAAGAACAAAGGCAGGGATTTCGAGGCCAACCAGGCGTTAGCGAACATCGTGAAGATCGTGGTGAGGCCGGCGACCACGGCCACGGCCCAGCCGCCGCCCAGCAGGAACGCCACCGAGGCGGCGAATCCGCCCCAGGAGAGGAGGGCGTACCGGTTGCGGTAGGGCAGCGGAGAGGTCTCAATCTCAAAGAGAATCTTCTGCGCCTGCTCCAAGGGAGTGGCCCCGTGGTGGATGGACCGCACCAGCCGGTCCACCTCCGTGACGCGGGAGAAGTCCGTGGAGAGCTGCCGCACCACCCGGAAGACGTTGGTGGGCGGATGCTCGTCAGAGAACCGGGCGTACACGTTGATGGTGTTCAAGGTGATATCCACGTGCGTGTACTGCAGACCGTAGGCGCCCATGATGCCGCGAATCTGTGCCTTGGCATCCGAGTTGCCTGTGCCCGCCGAGAGCAGCAAGTCCCCAATGCGCGCGGCCAAATCCATGACGGAGTGGACCTTTACCGGATCGGACAAATTCACCGGCGCTAGCGGGGAGGGCGGAGGCGCCAGGCGGATCGCGTCGATCGTCGCCCTATTACCCGAAAAGAGCAGGTCAGAGGTCTTCCTGAGAGACTGCCTAAAGAATGTAGCCACCCACCGTACGGTAGGGGGTTTTTCGCCTCCAAGCAACCGCGGATCGCGGCCGGAAGAAAGGGTAGCTTATTTTTTGCGAAGAACCGGCTGGGTGCTAGGCTAAGCAGCGCCTAAATCACGTTGGCATGCTGGAGTGGCGCAATCGGTAGCGCAACGGTCTTGTAAACCGTAGGTTGCGAGTTCAAGTCTCGTCTCCAGCTCAAAAACACCAGTTCGCAGCCCTCCCGGAACCTGTGTGTGCGGGGCAGGTGTCCTAAAAATGTCCAAAAAGAAGCTCCACTTCTGGGGCTTCACCAGCACATATAGGAAATTAGACCCCTAAAAGCAAAAAACTCCAGACCCGGGCAGAGCCTGAGCGACTATGCCCTCCGCGCGAGCCAGAGCGCCGGTGGAGGGGGATACTCCCCACCCCCTGAACAGCGGTTAGTGTTGCCTCCCTCCGTGCTGGCCTAGGGGTGGGGCTACAGGAACATGACGCGCTGCGCTGCTTGGCGCTTCTTTTCCTTGATCTCGGCCTTCACCGTGTTGATGCGCTTTTTCCAGTGCTCTCGTGCTTGCAGTGGGGTAATGACATGCTCCGGTTGGTGTGGCGTGCCATCCAGTGCGTATGTGGTGTCATTCTGGTGCTCGGGGTGGACGAAGAACTCGAACGCCTCCCAGGTCTCCAGGCCGTGCTCCCAGATAGTTTCGATGTTGAGTTGGCTCGTGTAGAGCTTCTCCTCCATTTTCGCGCGCGCTTGGTTGATGTGCTTTGCCGCTGTCTGTGAGGTTCCCATGTGGCCGCTGTCGTCTAGGAACCAGTCGATGGGTTCGCGGCCTTGTACTCTGTCGTAGTTGCCGGGCTTTGGTGGTGTGCGGCTGAGGTCTGTGGCATGGTTGAGGCCAATAATGGGCGGGTTGAGGGGGCGAGTTTGGTGGTTGCTGGTGTTCCCTACCATGAGGCTGGCTAGGCGTTTGATGGTGTTGATGGTGGTGTTAGCGGCGGTGAGCGCTCGGTAGGCTTTGAGCTGCTTGGGCGTGGCAGTGTTGAGGAACTCTTCTAGGTTGTGGTGTGCATCGGCGAGGGTTTCTTCTACGTCTGCGGCTGTGTCGACGGCGTTGTCCCAGTGTGGCCGTAGGTCGTCGAGGATTGCGTCTAGCTGTTCTGGTGTGTTGGCTAGTCGTATTTCGGTGCGTTGGTATTCCCGTTTGTTGACCAAGTGGTGATGCTCTTGGATTTTGCTGCGCATGGTGTCATTGTGCACCTGGGTTTCTAGTGCCTGGGCGAGAGTGGCGGTGTCTCGTTCCCCGGCTCGGACTAGGTCTGTGAAGGTGCGGGCGGGGGGTGTGTAGAGGGCGCGTAGCTCTTCGATGACGTCGTTAGCGTCGAGGGTGTCTTGGTAGGGGGTGAGGGTGGTGGTGGTTACGCCTGCGTCTTTGGCGGCTTGGATGAATGCGGGTAGGTCTGTGGCTCTTTCACTCATGGGGTGCCTTTCGTGGGGTGGGGGTTATTTGAGGTGGCCTTTTGCGCGCAGTTCGTTTACGAGGCGCATGCCGGGTGGTTGGATGCGTTCGCCTTTCTCACCGGGGTGGAGGTCTGCGAGGCCTTGGGGTGGCTCTTCGTCGCCGCGTGCTTTTGCCCAGAGTGCTAGGGGGTTGGTGGCTGTTACGAGTGCCACGGCCAGGGATGCGATGGTGTGGGCGGTCTCTGGGGTCAGGGTTTCCAGTAGCTCTACCACTTGGGTGCTTGTCAGCTTCATGCTGCGCCCTTTCGGTGTTGTGCGTATTCGTGTACGCGGGTTTCGGGGTAGTGCCACACTCCTCCGCGTTGTTGGCCGTCGAGGTCTTTGGCTAGGCGGCGTAGTTGCCTGGGTGATATGCCTAGGATTTTGGCGGCTTGGGCGGTGGTGAGTGTGTCCACTGGGTGTGAGTCTGCCAGGGTGGTAGGTGGGGGGACGTCCGCATGTCCGGTGTGGGTCATGTGGTGGAATGCGCCTGTTATTTGCGCGTGGATGCTTTTTTGCATTGGTGTGGTGGTGTAGCCGTTGCGACGACGTGCTCTGTAGCCCGCATCTACTAGTGATAGTAGTGCTGCTATTTCTTCTTTGGTGGAATAAATGAGCACTGGTTTGTTTATGAATGCCATTGTGTTTTTATTCCTTGGCGGTGTTTCCGTCGAGGATATCCGCAATCGCGTTGGCTAGCTGTATCGCCTCTTCTTCGGTGAGTTCCACGCGGATATTTCCCTCACGCTTTTTGGGGTAGATGTGTATTTTTATTCCGTTGTCTGTGGCGCGGGTGACGATTTTAGTGGGGTGCCATCCGAGGAATGGGTAGCGGGCGCGGGCGGTGATGTGGGTCATGGCGGGTGCCTCCTTGGGGTCTCTCTATAGCGCGGGAGTGTGGAAAAAACTGGGTTATGTGAGTTATGCCTGGTCAGCCTGGGTTATGGGGTGTGTTATGGGTGAGTTATCACCTGGTTATAACTCAGTTTCAGGCTGATTTAGGGGTGAATTCGGTCGCTCCGAACAGTCCAGGGCGGGGCTGCACTCCTCGCACAACCTTTTGGCCGGTGGCGTACACCTGTCCGGCTTTCACCCCCGCGATGCCCATCGCCTTGACCTCCGTGCGGAACTTGTTTTGTGACAGGCGGGCACGCTCCAGGCCGTTGACCCCGCACCATTGCACATAATCCCGGTAAATATCAGGCAGGGCTATAATGTCCTCTGAATTGCCGGTAATAACGCAATTCTCTTTAAAGAATGAGCGCAACGGAGAACCGATATCCTCCATGTCTTCAAGCACCTCTTCTTGGGTGGCTGGTACCGTGAATTTACCGCCGTTAGCGTTGAGCCGGTCTAATCCAGCTAATGCCCATAGGAAAATTCCGGGCAATTCCTTTTCCAGCTTTTCCGGTAGGTCTTTATCCGGTGCGTGTTGGAATGATTGGGTGAGCTCCACCGCGAGGGTGCGGCGCCTCACGGCGCTGGACGCGTCGAGGAACTTCGGTGTTTGGTTGCTGATGATGGTGAAGCGGGTGGGTAGCACCCCTGTCCAGAACGGCTTGCCCTTGACGTTGACGCTGATAGCTCCTTGGCCGGTGATCGTTTTGATCCGTTCCACGGCTTCCCGGTTGCTCTTAGCCTCCCCCGCTGCGTCACCGAAGATGGCTAGGGGCTTGCCGCGTAGCTGGTCTAGTTGGAACTCCTCGCCGAACTTGGACATCGACGGGGCAGCGACGTTCGCAGCCCCACCCATCAGCGCGGTGAGTACGTGGTCGATCACGGACTTACCCGCACCGGGTACGCCTATGATCACCAGCATCTTCTGTAGATCTAGGCGGCCGGATATGAGGTAGCCTGCCCATTCTTGTAGCGTGTCAGCCCCTTGGGGGTCGTGGGCGAATACTTCTTCGAGGAATTGCTGCCACCGTGGCGCGGTGGCCTTGGGGTCGTAGTTGAACGGTAGCGACCACAGGTTGAACCATTCTGGGGTGTGGGGGTGTAGCGCACGGGTGGCGGGGTCGAACAGGCCGTTAGCCATGGCGATAAGCCGCGCGGCGGGTGGTCTGCCTTTCCCTGTCCAGGTTGGCGCTTCGGTAGCGGTGGGGGTGAGCACGGTGAGTTTCAGCGGCTCCAGAACTTCCCGCACCTTAGCTAGGGTGGGCTGCCACGGGGCGTGAGTCTCACCCTCCGTGGTCTGCTTCAGGTAGGTGACTTGCCTCAGCCGGGCACGCACCGGGCGTTTCACTTCGTCTTCGTGCACGGTTGCCCAGTGGGTGCCTGTGTAGTGGAACCACTCGTTACGCCAGAATCGGATTGTCGGCGAACCTTGGCCGTTGGTGAACAGGTCTGCGAGCACCCTATCGGCCACGTCGTCGTAGAACCCGGGCGCGGGGTAGGTGTCGTAGTCCTCTCCTGGGGTGAGTTCACCGGCTGCTACACGCTCGGCCACCGTGGGGGCGGGGGCGAGCTCATACGCATCATTGAGGTTCGGCATCGTGGGGTCTATCCTGCTTTCTTCTCGGTCTGTCGTTTGGCACTGGTGATCGTGCGCGCCACTTCATCCGCGGGTAGGCCAATCGCCTCTGCTGTTGCTGCGAGGTCTGGCAGGATGTCATAGCCATGCTCCACAGCACGGCACGCCGCCCAAAACAGCATCAGGTTTCGGCTGCCGTCTTGTGCATCCGCTAGCCACCGAACTAGGTGCGCGCCTGTGGTTTTCCGCTGTAGGTTGCGCGGGATCACCGGCGCGGGTTTCGGCGGGGCGGTGTAGACGTGCTTGCGCAGCTGTGTGGGTAGTTCAGGCAGGTCAGCAAGTGCGCACCAGTTCACGCACTCATAAGCCCTGCCAGTATCGGGGTGGATTGATCCGGGCATGACCAGGTACCCGTTACGCGCTTTAACGTCGATGCCGTCTCCGGCGTGGCCTCGGATCGGCGCGGCGTAGGGGAGCCGGTACCAGATGTGCCACCCACCGGAGCCGGTGAGCGTGACCAGCGTGTCAGTGGGGTGGGTCGATTTGCCGGTGAGATGCTGCCACGTCTCCAGGCCGCCGTTGCGCGGGTCGATGTCCAGGACGACAGTCCACTTCGGCGGGCGGGCTCCAATGTTCGCGGTCGGGTGTTGTGACCACCACCGTCGGATTTGCATGGGGTTGGTGGTGAAGTCCTTGAAGCCGTGGCGGGTCAACGGGCGTTTCCCGTCGAGGTGGCCTACTTCGAGTCCGTGGGCGGCGAGGCGTAGCGCTTTGTCCACCATGCGGATCACGGTCACTTGTCCTGCCCCTCCCCGGTTGGCACGGGATAGGCCGTGTACACCTCGTGCACCCTCCCGTTCCACGTGAGTTTCGGTAGCGTGTCGTTGACCTCGGCCTCCAGGTGCTCGGCGTTGGTTACGCAGCTGGGGCAAACATGGGCAGCGGGTAGGCCACGCTCGTAGCGGGTGTGCCACCCATCGTTAGCGTTGCTGGCACGTAGTCGTTTGCGGCAGCGCTGGCACTTGATCGTTTTCTTAGCCACGATGCTCCCACGGTGCTGGTGTGGTGGCCGGTACCCTAGGTACCCCCGGCGTGACGAAACGTGACGAAACCGGGAGGGGTCTACGCTCCCGCTTCACATACGCAGCCGGGGCGATGCAAGGGGTACGCGTTTCACGAGTCCCCTGTAGGTGATCGGCGGCGTGTGCGCCGGTGAGCATGAGGAGGGGGGTTACGGCGATGAGTATGGCGATGATGTCGAAAGCGTCCATGAGGCGTTACACCCCCGCTTCTTGTGCCGCGTCGTACACGTTCGCGTACAGGTCAATCTGTGGGGTGGCCGCTTTACCGCCGGTGCGGTCAAGCTCCCGGGCTTCCGCGTCCAGGATGGCTTCCGCCTGGCCGCACCGCCGGAGTGAGCCGGTGAGCAGCTGCGCACCAACACGATCTCCCGCGTTCAGGCACGCTTGCCTAGCGTCGGTGAAGTCCATGCGCATCCGCTCTACCATCCGGTAAGCCTTGTACACCCGTAGATCTGTGGTGTCTTGGGTGCGGTGGTTGGTGGTGGGCATGGTTAGGCCTCCCCCGCTTCGTTGTCCAGGCGGTGCAGCAGCTCCAGGGCGGCCACAGGTAGCGGCGCGGTGTCCCGTAGATGCTTGGTGAGTTCTGCATCTAGCATGCGTGCGGTGGTGCACTGTGAGCATATTTCGGACGGGTGGTGCTCTAGCGTGGTGGTGCCGGGGATACGGATGGTCTCGGGTAGCGTCTTCCCGCACCAGGTTTCCCGTTTACCCTCTATAAGGCGGTGGGCGATGCGCGGGCGCGGGGTGGTGTGGTTTGGGGTCGGTTGAGTAGACCCGGTAGGGTTATGCATGATTCAAAGCTCCTAACTTTGAGTCCGTGCCTCGGGGTGTTGGTAGCACCGCCGGGGCGTTTACGTATTGAGTTAGAGCCGGTTTGGTGGAACCCATACGGTCACGTTCACGGCTACCACCACAATAGCCTAATTTGTAAAAATTTACAAAAGATTGGGCTACGCTTTGAGTATGCCCCGCACCTTGCCGGGCGTGAGGCCGGTGGCCTCTGCGAGCTCCCGCACAGACACAGCCCCCGCTGTGGCACGTCGGAAAGCCATGCGCCGCGCTTCCAACGCGGCCTCCGCCGCCTCGTGCGCACTCACAGCTTCGGCTAGTAGCTCTTCTTTGTTCATTATGTGCTATCCTATACATCAGTTCTCCTCTCCCCCGCGCGCCCCTCCAGCGCCGGGGGTTTTCTCATTTCAGCTGGCGGTTGTCTTCCGGAACAGTGGGTGCACCCGGTGCCCATCCGGGTACGGGTGACAGGTCACAGGGATAGTGGCAATCTCCGTTACCCCGTCCTCCCGCTCCCGCGTCGTAGGCTCCCGCTCCTCAATGCGCACAGGGCGCCCGGTGGAATACGTGGACACGGTTGCTCCATGCAGCGCTGCCTCATATCGCAGAATGTCCTTCACATGGTCAAGCATTTCCAGACCCTCGGACACGTAGTGTGGGAGCACCTCAGGCGTACCGGGGGTGTTGATGCCAGCTACCTGCTCCTGCGCAGCATCGACCAGCGTGGCAACAGACATACGCAGATACAGCAACGAATCGGTGGGGGTATGGGACATAGATAGTTCTCCTTCTCGTGGGGTAGGCGGGGGCTAGGCAGCCTCAGGTAGCTCGGGAAGCTCGGGAAGCTCGTCCAGGTGCAGTACCTCCAACAGCGGGGCGGTGGGCACAAGGATGCGGGCACCCACCCGCACAACAGGGGATGGAAACGTGTCTTTCTCGATAGCGCGGTACACAGTAGCTGGGGCGACCCCCATCACTAGCGCCGCTTCACGCACAGACAACAGACCATTAACCGGCATTGTCTACACCTCCGGATAAACTAGGAACGGTGAGACCCACAGATAAAAAAGTTAAACACAGTGGGCTAAACATGAGAGTACAGAATAGCCCACTATTGCGCAAGCACAGTGAGCTAAAAACCGTCTACCTAGGAAAACTCGTACCGTGAACCCCAACTACGCTGCATCCAACGTCGTCGCATACAGACGCATCACCGGCATGAGTCGCGCGGGGCTGCTACGCCGACTCGAAACAAAACACAGCATCAAACTCCACCAATCCAGCCTCAAACGCATCGAAGACGGAACCCAAACCCTCAAACTCGATGAAGCCGCCGCGCTTGCCGACATCTTTGGCGTGACCCTCGATGAGTTCACCCTCCACCCCGCTGACGAAGACCGCACAGCCCTAGGCGGCGCGGTTACTCAAGCAAACGAGACAATAGGCGACCTCTGGGAAGCTCTTAGGTACACCACCCAAGAGCTCCAAGAACAGATCCAAAGCGCAATCGACACCTACGGAAACAAGCCAACAACCATGAACGAAACAGAACGAGCTAAAAAAACCTTGAGCGAATTGGATGCCTCGATGGATGCTCTCCTCGAGGCCTTCCATGTCCTCGGGAAAGAGACCGGTTGGGACATCCTCGCATGACCCGGGGTAGGCCTGCTACGCCACTTGGCACCCTCGGCACCATCCACACCACACAACTACCAAACGGCACATGGCAAGCCGACGCCCGCTACCGCACCACCACCGGCCAAACCAAACGCCTACGCGCACGCGCCAAAAGCAAAACCGCCGCCGAACGAGCACTCAAAGAAAAAGCCCGCGACAAAGCAGCCACCACCACCATCCAAAACCTCACCAACACCAGCACCCTCACAGCACTACTCAACCACTGGCTACCCCGCCACAACGTCACAGAAACCACCCGCACCACCTACGCAAAAGCCATACGCCTCCACATCACCCCCACCATCGGCCACGCACGCCTCAACGAAATCACCACCCCCATGCTCCAAACATTCCTCGAACAACACCCACCAGGCACCGCCAAAACCTGCCGCGCCGTCCTATCCGCAGCCCTCGGGCAAGCCGTCCGCTGGGGACTCATCACCCACAACCCCACCACCAACACCAACCCACCACACCGCGAAAAGAAAAACCCAGACGCACTCACAGACGAACAAATCCAGGCCTACCGCACCGCAATACGCACATGGTGTGGCACCAACACCCACGGGCAACAACGCGGCGACGGCCTACCCGAAATCATCGACGTGCTCATAGGCACCGGGCTACGCATAGGCGAATGCCTAGCCCTCCGATGGCAAGATGTAGACCTGGACGCGGGCACCATCACCATCACCGGCACCATCGACAAAGAAACCGGCACCCGGGTAGAACGCACCAAAACCCCCACCAGCCGCCGCACCATCCACGCCGCCCCCATTGCACTCCAGGCGCTCAAAGACCAACGCGCTAAAGGCTACGAACAGTACCTAGGCGAGGCCGTGTTCCCCAGCTACCGGGGCGGCTACCGCACCGTGATCAACGTCAATCGGCAACTACGCCTAGCCCGCCCACCAGAACTAGCGTGGGTGACCCCGCGCAGCTTCCGTAGCACCGTGTCCACCCGCATCGAACAGGAATACGGCTTACTGGCCGCATCCCGGCACCTTGGGCATGCCTCCACCGCCGTGACTGAATCCGCGTACCTATCCCGGCCAGCGGTGCAGCCGGACTACACCAGCGCGCTCACCGTGCCCCCTGGGGATTGAGCACCGCCGCGCCTGCGAAAGTCCCCGTAATGGGGAGTGCGCACCCGTTACGGGTGTGGATGAAGCAGCAGCCCCCGGGGGATTGAGCACCGGGTACCGTAACGGTGCAGGTAGTAGATAACACGGGATAACTCACCCCTAACCCGCCACATAACCCAGGCTGACCAGGCATAACTCACATAACCCAGTTTTTAGTAGTAGCCGTATATTTTGAACCCCTTTTAGCGCCTGGGCGGGAGTGCTAAAATCCCGTAGGGGGAGCAGGGGGCTTGAACTGCGAAACCGCTGGTTAATAGCGCGGTGGTGTCCGAAAAGTGTCCACATAATAGACGGAACTAGAGAGAATAGACGATACTAGGCAGACAGTGCCGCACCGGTGACCAGTGTAAACGTAGAATATACAACACTAGACAGACTCAAAAACACGCTAGGTACCCTCCCGTAGGTTGCGAGTTCAAGTCTCGTCTCCAGCTCAGTTATTTTTCTAGAATCACGCCACGCGCCGGGGGTGGGGCGTGTTAGCGTCAATGACGTAAGTCACATCAGCTGTCAATGGGGAGTACCGTTGTCAGAAGAATCGACACCCTACACAGGAGAAGTTCACACGGGACACGTCAGAAGGCTACGTTTCGCCGCCATCACCGCGGCCGGGCTAGTGGCAACCGGCGGCATGGGGAGCGGCCATGGCCCAGGGTGGACTATCCGCCAACCTCGCGCTGTCCAACACCATCTTCACCCAGCGCGTGGGCGGCATGGAAGGCAAAGGCTTCACCCTGTTCGTGGACCGCGAGGAGATGAGCGACTCGGACATTGGTGTCTCCCGCCTGCGCATTACGGACGCCACCCTCACAGACATGTGCATGTCCGCGTCCATCAAAATCCCCGGGGTGGGGGACAAGAAGTTCCAGATGCTCGTGGCCGGCCCCAACACCACCGCCACCAACCTCGTCATCGGCGCCAAAGACATGTCCGGCTCATTGACGCTGGTCAAGCCACAGATTGGTGTGGACGCAGAACAGCTTTCCGACCAGGCGGTACACGGTGCCTTCGGCTTGTCCTCCCAGTCCGTCACCGCGATTAACCAGACCATCACGCCAGCTCCGTGGCGGCAGACAAGCTGACCACCAACGGTGGATCCATCACGTTGGAAGATGGTGACGGCGGTGAGTGCTAACTCCGCCGAGGACTCAGCTGAAGAGCTGGCCGAAGAACCAACAGAGGATCAACGCGCCACTCCAGGCGAGGACACGCACCAGGCCAGCGCGCTAGACAAGACCAATGGGAGCTTCACTGCGTGGCGCCGTCGCCGCCCATTTGGAGCCGGACTCCTCATGATCCTGGCCGAGGCTGTGATCTTGACCCCCGCCTACCTCTCCTTCGAAGTCTCCAACATCCAGATCCAGATCAGCACGCTGTCCGGGGTGTCGACCCTGCTCATCGGCGTGCTGCTAATGGTCTGCGGGTTCCTGACCTGGTTCCGCGAGGAAGGGCGGATCTTCTCCGGCGTGGCGGCGATGATCCTCGCGATCGTGGCGCTGCCGACCTCCAACCTCGGTGGTTTCCTGCTGGGAACGCTGCTGGGTCTCCTCGGCGGCGCGATGGCGCTGTCCTGGACTCCGGAGGAGCGGCTGCCCAAGGAGGAGCGCAAGGCGGCGAAGCAGCGCAGGAAGGAGCATAAGGAGCAGAAACAGCAGAAGAAGGTGGAGTCCGGTGACTAAACCAGCTGTGTCCAGGAAGGTGCGCCGGCTCGTCGCCGCCGTGATCGCGGCCGTGACCCTCACCGCCGTGGGAGTGGCGGGAACAGCAAGGGCACAGCTGCCTGAGCTGCCGCCTGTGCCGCCGTTGCCGGAGATGGAGGATATTCTGCCACCGGAGCTGAAGGACAAGCGCATCGAGGTGCCGGGAATCGGCGGGCTGGACTTCGCCCCGCCCGCACCGCTAGAAGGGATTACCCTGCCCCTCCAGCAATACGTACACGGTGAAGTCTGACTCCACCCGCCTCATCGGCAACGTGAAGATTTCCTACGTTTCCTTCCCCACGACCGATGGGCCACGGCCGGCAGTGCGCATCGATGCGGACAAGGTGGTGTTGGATAACCTGCGCGTGCGCTTCCCCGCCGGCCCCAACGGGGTGCGGGAAATCTGGCAGCGTTCCGGACCAGGGCAGATCACCACCTTGACTGGAAACTTCCACATCGTTGTGGCCGCCATGGAAGTAACCCCGCAGATCGCGGGGATAGCCCTTCCGGTGGGGATCCCCATTGATGCATCGTGGGCACCGGAAGAACTGGGCCGCGAACTGAAAAAGGTCGGCGCGGGCCTGCCCGATGCGATCAGCGAGCAGACGGTCATGCTGAACGGCACCATGGAGACCTACTACATCTCCTCAGACAGGTTGGACAACGGCCCCGGCACCACCATCGGCTTGTAAAGGAGGCGACACGCGCATGAAAAAACTCGTGGGCACCGCCCTGTTGGCTACCGCAATCGTGCTGGCCTGGATGGGGATTTCACCTTTTATTGCCTCCTTCCCCTTCCTCGAGGCGGGGACTATTTTTGTGCCGCAGCACGCAGGCCCCTTCCTCATCACCGCGTTGTTGATCCTGTTCTTGGCACTTGTCTTGCGCATCAAGGGGATGCGCAAGCTCACCACCGGCGCGGCCATCTTCAGCGTGGCCGCCGCTGGGGCGAATGCCGGCCTGCTGGACCAGCAGTACGATCATGCACGTAAGGCAGGGGCGGACCCCAGCGTGGCTGCGGCGTTCATCCCCGGCGGGCGGGCCGGGGGAGAGGGGCCTGACGAGGTCACCGAGTATTCTGCCAAGCCTGGCGAGAAGCTGGCCATGGACGTGTACCGCCCCGAAGAGGTGGAAGGTGACCAAGCGCCGGTGCGCATGTACGTCCACGGCGGTATGTGGGACTCCGGCAGCCGAGACGACCAATCCCGCAACCTCCGGTGGTTGGCTGACCAAGGGTTCCTCGTGGTCGCCCCAGAGTACACGTTGGCCACCGATGATAAGCCCACGTGGGACGTTGCCGCCCAAGAGGTGATCTGTGCGATGGGCTGGGTCACCGAGCACGCTGAAGATTATGGTGGCGATGCGGATAACTTCTTCACCTACGGCGAGGCCGCCGGGGCAGCCTTAGCCATGACCACCAGTTATGACGTTGCAGAGGGCAAGACCGGTTCCAGTTGTGTTGGTCATGCGGGCACCGGCCCAGCACCCGCTGTGGCGCGCGCCGTGTATGCGGATTCCGCGGTGGTGGACCCGAGGGCGGTGTATTCCATCAACGATGAGATTAAGCGGGCCTCCGCACGCACGTCCGTGGAGCGCTACTTTGGCGGAAGCCCCGCCGATCATCCCGACCGGGCAGATGCCGTGACGGTGGCCAACCATGTGGGGCCACATTCTCAGCCGACCTACCTGATCCACAGCGGAGATGACCGACTCATCCCCAACAACAGCTACGGTGAGTACCGCCAGCGTATGAACATGGCCAACCGACGGTTCACGGAAATCGTGCGCCTTCACTCTGACCACTCCGCCGCCCACAGCGTCCATGGCATCTGGAACCAGATGATCCTGCACACCGTGAAGATGTACTTCTTCGGTGAAGGCGCTTTCGGCTACCCCGGCGGCCGCCCGCCCGTGGGCGGAAAAGTGCCGCAGATTGACCCGGAGACCTTGCCCACCGAACTCGTGGGCGGGGTGCCACCGGCAGAGCCCGAGACCCGCGATTACCCGCTGGGCGGCAACGTGCCACCCAACCCCAAGACGCGGGAGACCCCCTGGGGCGGGAACGTGCCCCCTGAACCCCAAAACCCGGGACACACCGCTGGGCGGGAACGTCCCGGAATAGTCAACCCCGCTAGTTACTCCGCGTGCTTCTTCACCACGGCCAGGTCATCGCGGTTCGGCTGGCGCACCTGCCCTGCCCAGTCCTTCTTCTCTATCCAGGACTTCACATACGGGCACACCGGCACCACGGTGAGCCCGTCAGCTTCGGTGGCCTCCAAGGCTTCAGCCACCAGCACACCGGCCAGTCCCTTGCCCTCGTGTTCCTCGCCCACGATGGTGTGGAAGAAGATGCGCTCTCCCTTGACATCGAGGAAGTATGTGGCACCAGCCCAGTTGTCCTCGCCGGAGTAGTACACCGCGAAAGCGTCACCCTGTGGGGTCACGCGCACCTCAACAGTTGTGCCTTCCTTGTCCGTGAGATTCTTCTGCTCGGTCATTGTTCTTCAAACTCCTCGTCGTTGGTATTGGCTTGCGGCTCGCGCCGGGCGCGCGCCTTGATGGTGGTCTCCGGCATCGGAGGCGCAGGCAGGCGCTGCAGCCCTTTCGGGTCATGTCCCACGTAGCCTTTCGTTTCACCGAAGCGCTCCCCGTGGTTGTTCCATTCCTCGCGGAAGCGCCGGATCTCTTCATCGCTGCGGCCGATGAAGTTCCACCACATCACCACCGGCTCGGTGAAGGGTTCGCCACCCAGCAGGATTACCCGCGCCGCGGCGTCGCCGGGGTTGGCGATACGCAGCGTGTCGGCTCCCACACCGGTGTATGCCAGCTGGGTGCGTTCCACCGCGCGCCCCTCCACGGTGACGCGTCCGGTATCGACCAGCACCCCATGCTCAAAGGTGTCATCCACGTCCACGGCAATCTCAGCACCGGGGTCCAACCTGATCTCCGCACCCAGGAGCGGGGTGAACGTCGTCACGGGGGAGCTGCTCCCCAGCGCGGTCCCGAGGAACACGAGGGCAGACCCACCCTCAAACGTCACCGGCTCTGGCACATAGTGGTCAAACTTGCGTTCACCGTGGCGGGCGGATTCCGGGAGCACGGTCCACAGCTGCACGCCGTGGAGCTCATCGGTGTTGTCCGTGGAGACCTCGGAGTGGCAAATGCCCGCCCCGGCGGTCATCAAGTTCACCTCACCCGGGCGCACCAGCTCGTGCATCCCCAGGGAGTCGTCATGCTTGATCTCCCCGCTGAACAACCAGGACACGGTCTGCAGCCCGGTGTGCGGGTGCGGTGGCACGTCCATCCCGCCGGTATCAGCCACCCGGTCCGGGCCGTAGTGGTCGCAGAAGCACCATGCGCCGATCAAGCTGCGTCGTTTCTGTGGCAGGGTGCGGTGCACTGTCATGGCTCGCGGCCCGCCCAGCGGCACCTCCCGGGAGGTGATGATTTCCACGTCCACGGTGGTATCGCCGGCTTGGCACACTAGCTCGCTGGGCTGCGCATCAACGTTGGACATTTAGTTGCCGGCCTTCTTCTTAGCAGCCTTCTTGGCTTTCTTCTGCGGCTGGTGTGCACGCAGCTCTGCGCGGTCTTGCACCACAGTGATCTGGCCGCCATCGCCCGGATCTGGTGCGGGCAGAACCTCCGTGGGATCGATGATGTACACCCGCTTTCCTTCCAGGCTGAGGCGACGGGCGACTTCCAGGATCATCCTCCGCGCCACACCATCGAGCGCGTGCACGTCCGTGAGGTCCATGGCCACCGCAGGCTGCTTGATCTTGGTGCTGGAGAACTCGCGCACGATCTTCTCCGCACCAGCAAAGCGCAAGCTTCCCTGGATGGAGTAGACCTTGATTTCTTGGGGGGCGACGCCCTCCCGCCGCTCCTCATCAGTAATGTCCTGGACCAGCACGGTGGTGTTGCGGATCACGGTCTGAACGGATGGCGGGACCTCCATCAAGTGGATGCCCATATCGCGGGAGAGGCGCTCATAGAGCTTCACGCCGCGCACGCTGTTGCCGTGGTCATCGAGGCGGGGTGAGAACGTGGCCACGCCGATCTGCCCCGGCAGGGCACCGATGAGCCCGCCTGCCACGCCGGACTTGGCGGGGATTCCCACCTGGGTGACCCAGTCGCCCGCGGCATCATACATGCCGCACGTGGTCATCACACTCAAAACCTGGCGGACAACGCGCCCGGATACGACCTGCTCTCCAGTGACTGGGTTGACGCCCTTGTTGGCGAGCGTCGCCGCCATGATGGCCAGATCCCTTGTGGTGACCAGCAGGGAACATGCCCGGGTGTAGCCCTCCACGATGCTGGGCGGGCTCTGGGGGAAGACGTCATAGCTGCGCAGCATGTGGGCAATGGATAGGTTGCGGTGCGCGTGCTCCAGCTCCGAACCGCAGATGCGCTCATCGATCTGCAGCCGGCGACCCGCGAAGGCGGAGAGGCCATCGATGATGCGCTGGAGGCGCTGCCCCTGAGTCCAATCGTCCCCGCCGATGAGGGAGTGGGTGGTCAGCGCGCCCGCGTTGATCATCGGGTTGAGCGGGCGGCCTTCCTTATCTAAGGAAAGTTCATTAAAGGCTTCGCCGGAGGGCTCCACGCTGACGCGCCGCAGGACCTCGTCGAAACCCCGGTCCTCCAAGGCCAGCGCGTAGACGAACGGCTTGGAGATGGATTGGATGGTGAACTCCTTGGTGGTGTCACCGCATCCGTAAATCTTGCCATCGATGGTGGCTAGGCTGATGCCCAGCTGGTCAGGATCAGCGGAAGCGAGCTCCGGGATGTAGTCCGCGGTCTCGCCCCGATCCTGGGGGCGGATGTCCTCCAAAACCTCAGCGAGGTAATCAGTGACCATAGATTTCATGGGGGTGGCCAGCACTCCTTCATACAGCGGGGTTGAAAAGTTGAGGTCTCGTTAGCGAGCGGCATCCGCCACGGCCCCGGCGAGGGCGTGGAGGGTAGTGGTGTGCTCATCAGTGGGGGCCAGCTGGTGGTCGCTGAACGCTTCCTTGAACGGCAGGTGCAGATCATCGCCCACTACCTTCATGCCGACGCGCTCGGCAACGTCATGCCAGTGCTTAATGGCCGTCTGGGCACCATCGGATCCCCAGCCGACGAAGGCCACGGGCTTGCCACCCCATTCCACGTAGATGGAGTCAAAGGCGTTCTTCATGGTGCCGGGGATGCCAGCGTTGTATTCCGGGGTGGCGAAGATAAAGCCATCAAAGCCTTCAATCTTCCGGGCCCACTGGGCAGCCTTCGGTTCCGTGTAGTCACCCTGCTGTGCTGCTGGTGGGACACTCCCGGTGAGCTGGGGGAGGTCCTGTTCCTTTAGGTCAATGATGGTGAAGGATGCGCCTTCCGTGCCGGTGAGTTCCTTCTCTGCCCACCGTGCCACTTCAATGGATGTGCGCCCCTCACGGATGGAGCCGGCAAAGATGCCGATGGTGACATGCTTCAACGTGTCTTGATCGTTCATGCCAGCCCATCTTAATGATTTCTAAAACTCGTGCAGCATGACCGCGTAGGTCTCGCCGCCGGTGTGCTTCGTCCCCTTTTGCTCATAACCCAGCTTCTCGTACAGCTTCATCGCACGCTCATTGCCCTCGGCAACGCAAAGGCTCACACCTGGCTTGCGGTGCTCCTTGGCCTGCTCCAACACAGCTAGCATGAGCTTTTTCCCTAGGGCCTTGCCAGTGTTGCCGGGGGCCACGGCGATGGCGACTTCCGGGTATTCGTCCGCCACATAGCCCGTGCCCGGATTATCCGCAGTGAAATTGCGCAGCCACGCAGCGCCAATGCGCCGCCCAGCTTCCTCGACGATCACCCCGCCTTGATCCGGTGTCCACTTGCCAACGTAGTGGTGGTCATCCTCCTCAAAGCTGTCTCCCAGCTCGCGGGACTCATCACCCCACGTTTCGGCTTGGCGGTGCATCTCGTGGATGAACTCGCGGTCCACCTCCTCGGCGGGGCGGAAGACAAGAGCAGAATCAGTGGAATCGGTAGAAGTCATAGTGATCCCCACCATAGCGAAAAACCCCACGGCACAAGCCTGAGGAAGGGGAGTGCGTGGGGTGGCGTCGCAACCAAAAAGGAGCAAACGGCCTAGTAGATGAAGACCTTGTCCCCAATGTTGAGGGAGTTGAAGAACACCGGTGCGTCCTGAGCCTGAAGGCGAACGCAGCCAGCGGACTCCACGTTCACCGTGCCCTGGTGGAAGGCGTGGCCATTGTTGGTGAAGTACACGGCGTACGGCATGGGGGCGTTATTGAACTCATAGGAGATCTCATCCTTGACCTTGCGGGTCACGTGGAACGTGCCGCGAGGAGTCTCCTGACCGGGGCGGCCCGGGGACATGACCACGGGCCCGTAAGAGACCTTGCCGCCGTTCTGCAGCCACGTGCGGCGGCCGGCGATGTCAACGCACACGGCGGCGTCCGCGGGGCACGGGGTGGAACGGAGCTCGGCCTGGCGGGCGGCCTCAGCCTGACGTGCGGCTTCAGCCTTGCGGACCTCCTCGCGCTGAGCAAGTGCGCCGGGGGCGATGAAGTTCACCGCATCATCCACGCCCTGATTGATGGGCTGGCGGATTTCACCTGGCAGGTTCTGGGTCTGGGCGTGGATGCCATCGCGGGCGCCGAGGATGGCGTTGTTGACATCATCCTGGGTGGGCAGGCCAGGCATGGTGGGCATCTGGGAGCCAGCGGGCTGCGCGCTGGCGGCGCCGGTACCGAGGGAAGCGGCCATGATCACGGCAGCGCCGATGCCGGTGGCGCGGCGGGCGAAGGAACGGAAGTTAGCAGACATCATGTACACCAGCTTATCTTCAGATTCCTCTCAGGTGCACATCGAAACGCGGGATTTTTGGGCCGGCCTTGCCACGGAGGTTTAGAGGTTCACAGTCAACATACAGCTAACATTCAGGGCTACCGGATGGCCGTAGAGAATACTAGGGAGCATGACCATGCCAAACACCCAGCCCACCAAAGTCCTCGTGGTGGATGACGAAGCGAACATCTCAGACCTCCTCAAGGTCAGCCTCAAGTTCCAAGGCTTCGATGTGGAAACTGCCACCAACGGCCAGGACGCCCTCAAGCTCGCGGACACCTACCAGCCTGACGCGTTTATCTTGGACGTGATGATGCCGAGCATGGATGGGTTCACGCTGCTCAACAAACTTCGCGCCGCGGGTCACGAGGCTCCGGTGCTTTTCCTCACCGCAAAGGATGGGGTGGAAGACCGCATCCATGGCCTGACCATTGGTGCTGATGACTACGTGACCAAGCCTTTCTCACTGGAAGAGGTCATCACCCGGCTGCGTGTGATCCTGCGGCGCGTGTCCCCCGAGGCCGAACAAGAATCCAGCCTCATCACCTACGAAGACATCACCCTGGACGATGACATGCATGAGGTCACCAAGGCCGGGGAAGTGGTGGATCTGTCACCGACCGAGTTCAAGCTCCTGCGCTACCTCATGGTGAATGCAGAAGTGGTCCTAAGTAAGTCCAAGATCCTGGACCACGTGTGGAACTACGACTTCGGCGGAGACGGAAACGTGGTGGAATCCTACGTCTCCTACCTGCGGCGCAAGATTGACACCCAAGAACCCCGACTCATCCACACCGTCCGCGGCGTGGGCTACGTTCTCCGCAAGCCACGCAGCTAGGTGTTAAACGCCGTGAGTTTCTCCGCACCCCGCCGCGCCAAGGACTACCCCGGGCACTTCCTGTCCCACTACCCGCTTAAAGCCTCCCTGGTGGTGGTGATCACCGTGCTCGTGGCGCTGGGCCTTACCGCCTCATCCGTCACCGTCACAGGAACCCTGCAGAGGTTCCTCATCGACCGCGTGGATGAGCAGCTCAACGCAGCCACGAATGGCTGGGCGCACTACTCCGGCAACAACCTGCCGGGCAGCTCCGGCGGAGATTACAACAGCTACCCCGGCGACGCGGGTGTCACCCGGCCTCCCTCAGACTTTTATGTCCTGGTGGTTGATGACGCGGTGAGTTATGAGCACTTCAATAGCGTCAACGAATCCAAGCCGGAAGTACGGGGGCTTGAGGAACCATCGGCCCCAGTGACCGTGCCCGCCCGCCCCGGCTCAGCCTCCTCCACTGCCTGGCGCGCAGCCAGCGTGGCCAACGATAACGGGACAGTGACCATCGTGGCACTGCCGCTGGAGGATGAAGAGCACATCATCGCACGCCTTGTGCTGCTCCAAGTCATCATCGGGCTCATCGTGGTCGCAGCACTCATTGTGGCCAGCATGTACCTAGTCCGCCGCGCCCTACGCCCACTCAACGAAGTGGAAATCACGGCCTCCAGGATTGCCCGCGGAGAGCTAGACCAGCGCGTACCGGAATGGGCGCCCAACACGGAGGTGGGGAGGCTGTCCCAAGCGCTGAATCGCATGCTCGCACAGATCCAAGGAGCTTTCGTGGCCGTGGGCGCATCAGAAAAGGCCGCACGGAAATCGGAAGCGTCTATGCGCCGGTTTATCGGCGACGCCAGCCATGAGCTGCGCACACCACTGACCTCCGTGCGCGGGTATGCCGAGCTCTACCAATCTGGGGCCACGGATGATGCCTCCATGGTGGTGGAGAAGATCTCTGAAGAGGCAGGGCGGATGAGCCTGCTGGTTGAAGACCTCTTGGCACTCGTGCGCATGGACGAAGGCCGACCCATGGAAAAGCAAAAGGTAGACATGCTGGAACTGGTGCTGGAGTCTGCCGACTCCGCCCGCGCCGGGTTCCCCGGCCGCACCATCGAGGTGAAGAACCACTCCGGCGAGGTGCCCGTGGTCGTGGGCGATGTCAACCGTCTCCACCAGGTCATCGGTAACCTGCTGACCAACGCGCTCCGCCATGGTGGTGACGACGCCGCGGTGACCATCACCTTGTCCACCAAAGACCCAGAGGAGGGCGCAGCCGCAGGCACGGTGGACGTTGATGTTGCCGATAACGGCAAGGGCATCGCAGAAAAGGACCTGCCGCACCTGTTTGAGCGTTTCTACCGCTCTGACGTATCCCGTTCCCGCGCCTCCGGCGGATCCGGTTTGGGGCTATCCATCGTCAAGGGACTCGTGGAAGCCCACGGCGGCACCATCAGCGTGAGCAGCGTTGAAGGGGAGGGGACGGTATTCACCGTGAGTCTTCCCGCGCAGGCTTCTGACCCGGAGGATGCTCAAGGGCGTACTTAACCATCCGCGCGACCTTCGGGTTGCGGGTAAGCATATTGTGGGCAACATTGAGGTCCGGGTAGAAATCCTGCACCAGCACCAGCCTCAACGGCCCCGGGTGCGGGGGAGTGCCGGTCAAGTCATTGTGGTCCGCTAGGGCAAAGGCGGCCTCCAACGGGACCATGCGGTCATACTTCGTGGCAATCTGCGTGACCGGAACCATGCACGTGCCCGTGTCCTCCAACACGGCAGCCAACTCCGGGGATCCGGCGATCTGCTGGGCAAACGCCGCCCCGGCCAACGTGTCTACGACCCGGTTGAACACGCCAGCTTGGGGGATGCCGGACCACGGCATGCGCACGCCACGGAAATCCGCGCCGAGCCCCACGATGTGCCGGATCAACCCGCCGGCGCGTGGCCGGGAAGCCACAGCCAAACTCAACAGGCCACCTTGGGAGTGGGCCACGATATCAAACTGAGGAAACTGAGTTGCGGCCTGCAGATCCAGGAGCTGATCCTCAATTTCCGCAATGGAATCGGCCAGGGGATTGGTGCCGTTATCTCCATAGGAGACGGAGAACACGCGCCGCGTGCGGCCGTCGAAGGTAGAAAAAAGATAAGGAACCAAGCGGTTAAAGTTACCGCGACCCCCCACCGTCCCATGGACCAAAACCACCGGCGTGGGCTCAGAAGGGGTGCGCCGGTACGTGGGGGATTCCTCCCAATGGCCCAGGTCTGGAATGCGGGCGAAAATGGATCTTTTTGTCTCAGACTTCTTTGTCTCTGCGGCCATGACTAGTTACGCATCATCTTCCTCCAGACCATCCAGCAACGCGTTGTGCACTACCTCATGCACGGCGGAATTACTGGGCAGAAACTCATGCTTGACCTTTGCCACGCCCATATCTTGAAGATAGCGGTTCGTCACCAAATCATTGCCGGAATCATCCAAGAACGCATTTTCTACCGGCACCACAGTGGAATCATTGCGGGTGGCGAAGCAGGAATAACGGATATGCGGGCGAGTATCCGGGGAAGCCGCCAGGGTCTCCAACAATGGGGAACCAATCACCTGCTGCATGCCCGCCGCGCCGAAAATGCGCCGGATGGTCGCCGCCGCCATGCGCTGGGACATGTCGCTGGTCAGCAAGTTCCCCAGCATTCCCAGCAGGGTGGTGCCGTGGTGCGGGGCTCCCAAGGTGATGAGGTGGTGAACGTAGTCCTCGCCGCCGAGTTCGTTGATCCAATACCGCGCCAGCAATCCACCCTGGGAATGGCCCACAATGTCCACCTGTTCCGCGCCCGTAGCGGAGAGCACCTGCTCTATATAGGCGCCCACGTCCGCCGCGGACGTGGGAATATCCTGCGTGCCATGGACACCGTAATCTGGGCAAAACACCACAAAATCATCGGCGCGTAAACGCAGCACAAGGTTCTGCCACACGTTTTTGCTGCTGATGGTGCCGTGGATCAGCACCACCGGGTAGGGGCGGCCCAACGTGGGGCGAGCCTGCCAGAGGTCCTCCGCGTAACCGTGGGAGACCTGGCGGGCACCCAGTGGAGGATCCGGGATGGCGCCACGCAGCTGGGGAAGCTGTGGCCGGGAGAAGCTGATGTTGCTAAGGTTCCCTGGGATGTCCCAGATGAACTTGCCGGTGGTTGCAACGCCGGAGGCCATCCCGGAGCCAATGCGGGAAAGCCATCCGCGGGATTCCAGCAGCTCTTCGTCTGCGTACTCCGCATCGGGAAAGTCATCCTCGAGGTCTTCCGGCTCCAACTCTTCCGGCTCCAGCCCCTCTTCAGTCACCGCCGCCCCTTAGGAGCTCTGCGGAACCAGGTCCGCATCCACGCCCTGAGTCAGCAGCGCCTCACGGATCTTCTCCGCGGCCTCATCCATCTTGGCGGGATCGGTCTCATCCATGCGCATGATGTTTTGCAGGTTGTAGGCGCTCATGTCACTGGCAGGGAAGATGTGGATGTGCGCGTGGGGAACCTCAAACCCGGCGATGAGGTAAGCGGCACGCGGGGCATCGAACGCCTCCACGATGGCCCCACCCACAAGCTGCGCAACCTCGTTGCACTGAGTCCACAGCTGTGGATCCATGTCCGTCCACTTGTCCACTTCCTCCACGGGCACAACCAGGGTGTGGCCGTACGCTGCGGGTTCGATGGTGAGGAAGGCGACCACCTTGGAATCGCGGTAGACGAAGCGGCCGGGGAGTTCCCCATTGATGATTTTGGTGAAAACAGTAGCCATAGTGTCCGATGTTAGCGCCAATTCGCTGCGCTCACGTGGCGGTTGCCTGTGGGTACACTGTGTATTTATGCGCATTCTTGTGATCGGAAATGGTGCCCGCGAGCACGCCTTGGCTTTCTCCCTGTCCCGCGATCCGCAGGTGGAGGAGGTGCATGTGTGCCCGGGCAACGCTGGCATGGCTGGCGTGGCCACGCTGCACCCGGAGTGTGCCGATGAGGAGCGGGTGGCTCTGGCCCGCGAGATCGGGGCTGATCTGGTGGTGATTGGCCCGGAGATCCCCCTGGTGGCGGGCCTTGCTGATGAGATGCGCGCCGCTGGTTTCGCAGTGTTCGGCCCTTCCGCCGCAGCCGCGCAGATCGAGGGGTCCAAGGCGTTCGCCAAGGATGTCATGGCGCGGGCGGGGGTGCGCACGGCGGTGGCTCGGCAGGTTGCGGTTGGTGCGTCAGATGTTGAGGTTGGCGACGCCCTCGCGGAGTTCGGCCCCACCTATGTTGTCAAGGACGATGGACTTGCCGGTGGTAAGGGGGTTGTGGTGACGGATGATCTACAGGAAGCGAAGGATCACGTTGCCGCCGTGCATGCTGCGGGCAATCCGGTGCTGCTGGAGAGCTTCCTCGATGGCCCTGAAGTTTCCCTATTCTGCCTGGTAGATGGGGAAACCGTGGTGCCTTTGCTGCCCGCGCAGGATCACAAGCGCGTCGGGGAGGGAGACACTGGCCCCAACACCGGCGGGATGGGGGCCTACACTCCTCTGCCGTGGTTGCCGGAGGGCGGCGTGCAGCGGATCGTGGATGAAGTTGTGGCCCCAGTGGCGAAGCAGATGGTGGACGATGGCGTGCCATTCTCCGGGCTGTTGTACGCCGGGCTTGCCTGGGGAGCTGAAGGGCCTGCGGTGGTGGAGTTCAACTGCCGCTTCGGTGATCCCGAGACCCAGGCTGTGCTGGAACTGTTGGAGACCCCGCTCGGCGGTGTGCTGTACGCGGTTGCCACCGGCACATTGGACCAGCTGCCACCTTTGCAGTGGCAGGAGGGCTACGCGCTGACGGTGGTGCTGGCTGCCGAGGGGTACCCAGAAAAGCCAGTGTTGGGTCAGCCCATCAGCGGTGTGGAGGCCGGAAGTGAAGGGCGCGGCGTGCGCGCCGCGGGCGTGACGGAGCGCGAAGGCCAGCTGGTCAGTGCAGGCGGGCGCGTGCTGAACGTGGTGGGAACCGGTGAGACTTTGGAAGCCGCACGGGAGAATGCCTACGAAGCTCTGGGAACAATTGAGTTGCCTGGTGGGCACTTCCGAAGGGACATTGCGCTGGCCGCCGTTGAGGGGAGCATCACCGTTTAGGCGAGCTGGGAAGACAAGAGCAGTACACCGATGCCAGAAGGCCATGTGATCCACCGGCTTGCCCGGATCCTTAACGAAGAGTTTGCGGGTGAGCCGGTTGCTGTGAGCAGCCCGCAAGGGGCGTTTGCAACGCAGGCAGTGATATTGGACGGGTGCGTGCTCGAGCAAGCGGAAGCGTGGGGGAAGCACCTGTTCGTGGAGTTCGATGCGCCCTCTCTGGAGAGGATTGTCCACATCCATTTAGGACTCATTGGTATATTCCCGGTTCAGCCCGTGGGGGAGGCAGTGGCGGGGCAGGTCAGGCTTCAGCTAGAGAATGAACGGGCTATTGCACACCTGCATGGACCTCAGTGGTGCAGGCTCATTAGCGCTGAGGAGCGTGAACTCGCGGTGGCCAAGTTGGGGGCGGATCCGCTGCGAGGTGATGAAGCGGAGAACGTGGGGAAACTGGCGGATCTTGACGCGAAGGTGGCGCGTTCGCGCCGGAGCATCGGCAGCCTGCTCATGGATCAGAAGCTTTATGCCGGGGTAGGAAATATCTACCGTGCAGAGGTGTTATTCCTCCAGGGGATTCATCCCAGCACACGCGGAGTGGACACTACCCAAGCGCAGCGTCACAGGATTTGGGAGGAACTCAGGGCACTGATGGGACGGGGAGAAGAGGCAGGGCGGATCGATACGGTACGTGATGAGCACACACCGGAAGCGATGGGACGGGCACCGCGCAAAGATGACCACGGTGGGGAGGTCTATGTCTACCGGCGCGCCGGAGAGCCATGTCTTGTGTGCAGTACGCCTATTCGATCGGAGTTGGTGGAGGGCCGGAACTTGTTCTGGTGCCCCACTTGTCAGGCGGGCTGACGGAATGGCCAAAAGCGATGAGAAAACGAAGTGTTAGCGGTCACTCTCTAGTGATTTGGGATACAATTACTGTGTTATATTACCTAGCACATGATTGACCTGAAGCTGGATCACGAAAGGTGATTGGCCATGAGGGTTTTAGGTAAGTCGTTGTTGGCGGTGGTGACTGTGGTGTGTACCGCTGTGGGTGGCGCATAGGTGGCGGGTGCGCAGGATCGGCAGACACTCATAGATAGCTTGTATCCGCAGAATATTCACGACGCTCCGATCGGCGATGGGGGCGGGGATGGCAACGGTGACGGTGGTAATGGTGCGGGTCAGGTTGCCCCGGGGAGGGAGGGGTTAGAGCCTTTAGAGCCGGGGTTTGATGATAATAGGATTGATAATCAGGCGGGGCAGGGTTGGGTTCCGACGGTGGATCCCAGCCCTGTTGTTGTATCCGGGGGCATGCGCTCTGATAGGGAGGAGATCCCTGGTGGGTTTACGAAGGAGGAGGCTGATCTGGCGGAGGTGCAGGAGGCCAGGGAGCGTTTAGGTGCTGCTGGGTTCGAGCGTGCCGGCGGGGTGTTGCCACAAGGGGTAGCGGAGGCTCTGACTGCTGGGCCGGTGAATTGCAGGACGTATTGGCCAAGCCCGTATCGGGTGTGTGGGGCGATACGTGAGAGTTATGATGCGTTGGGTGGTCCGGCGAGTTTTTTGACGTGGCCGAAGTCTGATGAGTTGGGTGTGCCGGATGGTGTGGGGCGGCGCAATGAGTTCGTCAATGGGTTTATTTACTGGCATCCGGATGTGGGTGCTCATGCGGTGAGTACGCACTTTTCTTGGGTGTGGAACAACCTTGGGTGGGAGTCTGGCCCGTTGGGGTATCCGGTGGCAGATGAGGTTGCTGTGGGGGATGGGTTGGGGCGTAAGCAGGTGTTCCAAGGTGGGCATATTTTGAAGCGTCCTGGGTTTAGTTCCGCTTCTTTTACGGCCCTGTGTTGATGGGCTGGGTGAGATAGTACTCGGTTTCTACTTCCTGT
>DXFZ01000020.1 GCA_019114175.1 Candidatus Corynebacterium gallistercoris | reverse complement strand
GAGGGGTCATAGAGCGCGCGCCTGGAGGCATAAGCCACTGCGAGAAGCAGAGGTATGTGCCCTGTGATGACTGCGGCGATGGGCGGGGACATCCACCACACCACCACCGTGAGAAGCACTAGCTCTAGCGCAGCGCCGGCCATCAGCGGCAGCATCACGAAGGTGGTGTAGATCTGGTTCAGATCAGCGATAGACCGGGAGACCACCTGCCCGGTGCCCTGGCCGTAGGAGGTAGGCGAGTCCAAGACTCCCCGCGCCATGGCCATGCGCAGCGAATGCTGCGTGCGGATCGCTAGCCAGCCGCTAGTGAACCGCCGGCACGCTTGAAAGACGAATCGGGCTGCCGCCGCGGCCGCCAGTGCCCACAGGGCGCCGGAATGCCCATCCAAGCCTGCCCCTGCGAAGATCGGCAGTGCCACCTCCGCTACGGGGAGCAAGATTGAAAAGGCCACCACCGCGGCAGCCACAAGGGGGTGACGGGTGATGGCTAGGGAGATGACCCTAATCAATCGAGGGACTTGAGGTAGGAGTGCATCTGCTCCACCATCTGCCCCGCGATCTTGCGATTAGCCTTGGCGCCCAGGGCAGCGCCCACGCCGAAGGGGAGGAGCTTCTTGAACATGCTGCTGCCGAAGCGGCGGCGCACCTGGCGGAAAGCGTAGCGACCCAGCACGTTGTTGATACGCACCATGTCCTTGCCGGACATCTTGGTCAGGCCGCGCAGCGTCTTCACGCTCGTGATGGCGTTTTCTTCCACCAGGGCATCGATGAGTTCCTTGCCGGTGGCGCCGGAGACGGCCATGAGGACGATGGCGCGGCGGTGCTCTTCATCGGAGATATCGAGGCCGTGCAGATCTGCGGAGGCCAGGGCGTACAGCGCACAGGCCTCCAGCAGGACAAACGATTCGCCGGCGATGCCGGCCACGGCCATCATCGTTCCGAGACCCGGCACGGCGGCGATGCCGCCCGTGCCTGCGCCGGACGTGGTGGCGAGGTTCTTGAAGTGCTTGTCTAGGATCGCTTGCTGCTCAGCCAAAGACTTATCCGAGTGCTTGGACTTCAGCTTCTCCACGTAGGAATGGATGGCCGGTGACTGCACATCCACGGCGCGGTCCACACCGTTGAAGAAACGGCGGGCGATGGGGCCGCTGGGGTATTCAGCGCGCTCCTTCAGCTTCTGCATGGTAGACGCAGAGTCATTCTTATTCTTGTTCTTAGAAAACAGGGCCATTCCCATAGCCTAGCCCAGCCGCATGAAGAAAAGCCGGGTAGCATCAGGTTTAAGCACCAATATTTCACCTCGTCGGGGAGCGACCCCACAGAAACTAGGAGGCATCACGCCGTGGGATTTTATGAAGAACTGGCCGAGGCTCTCGATAGCGTCGATATCGAATCCCGCGTGAATGATGGGCTGCTGTTCGTGCCCATCGCCCCAGAACTGGATCTGCAGTTCCAGCTCATCGATTACCCAGGGATGCCCAGCTCCGTGACGGCGGCGAACGTCTTCCTCGCCAGCGCGGAAGAAGAAGTTGACCCCGCTTTGGAACCCACCTTCGTCAGCGTGGTGTTCTCCGTGGCAGCCGCAGTGGATGAGGTGGCCAAGCACGTCACCACGGATCACATCATCACCGTCATCAACGAGTTGTTGGAGGGGGAGGATAGCCGGATTGAGGACCTCAACTTCGAGCAAGACCCCATCGATCCGATGACCGTGGCCTCTGAGATCGGCCGGCAGTCCACCCTGACTATTCGGATCCGCGCCATCGATTCCACGCCGGAAGCTCAGGTGACCTTCTCCTCCTATGGTGAAGACTTTGAGGACCTGATTGATCAGGCCCGCGCGGAGCTGTGGGGCGAGGAATCAGACCTCACGGAGGCGGACAAGGAGCGGGTGCTCAACGGCGTGATTGAGGACGCGGCAGCCCTCACCGGAGAAATGCTGGAGCTCGGCACTTTTGAGGACGCAGAGGAGCTCTTCGACGTGATCGCCGTGGCCTCAGCCATGGCCGAGCAGTGGGAAGAGCTCCTGGTGCCGGTGGAGGAATACTTCGAAGACTAAGCGGCCTCCCGCATTGGGCCGGTGGCGTGGTGCAACTGTTCTTGGGTGAGAAGCAGGTGCTGGACAATTTGTCCGTCCGGGCTTTCCGTGTTTTCCTCCCGGTTGGACCACGCGGGCGCTGCCACAGCGTCTAACACGTGGCGGGCATAGGGGGCCATCCACCGGGGAAACTCGGCGGTCAGGGTGGCTAAGTACAGGGGCTGGTCCGGGGCGGGGCCGCCGTGGATGGATTCCCACATGATCGTGGAGATCCGGCGGCGGGTGACGTGGATGGTGATTTCCTGATTGCCAATGGCTACGGACATGCTGGGGGCTCTCCATCCAGGTGTGATGCGGGCCAGGCTGCGGGGGTGCCGTAACAGGCTTGCGGCGTGGGCTGCGGCGGAGTTGCACTCGCCGATGCGGAACACCGCCGCAGCCTTGCGGTCGCGGCGGGTGGTGGTGGCGTGGGGGCACTTAGTCATGATGGGGGCTCCTGTTCTTTATGCGTCGGTCTTGGGTGATCGTGCGAGTCCTCACCATAGGTGGGGGTGGGGACAGGGAGGTGCCGTCGCCCCAAAATAATAGAACAAAAAATCGAAACAGCCCCGCGCTATCCAGCGATCCCACAGTGCGCTAGCATTGCTTTGACAACCAAGGATTTTCGGACCCAGCAACTTTCAACAAAGGGCGGCACCTTCATGAGCGACGTGGCGATCATCGGCGGCGGACTTGCTGGCCTCGCGGCCGCGCGCACACTCCGAGCCAGCGGATACCGTTGCACCATCTTTGAATCGGGTGACGCCCTCGGCGGACGCGTGCGCTCTGACATGATCGATGACATCACCGTGGACCGCGGCCTGCAGCTGATGAACAGCTGGTACCCGGCGGTCAAAGAGCTGCTCCGCCCGGGGGAGTATTCCGCGTTGGGGCTCAAAAACTTCCCGCCCGCCTTCCAAACGCTCACGGACGAGGGGCTGGCTATGTTCTGCGACCCGGTCCGCGCACCGCACCTCATCCTACCCTTCATGCGCTCGAAGTTCGGCTCTGCCCTGTCCATCAGGGACGTATTTGGCCTGCGTAAATGGCTGGGCTCCGAGATGACGCACAAGTCCAGCCTGGAGCTGCGGAAGATGAAGCCCTCCCGCCTGCAGGCAGATGTCCCGGCGGCGGAGTCCTTAAGCGCGTTCGGCGTCAACCGGCAGATGCGCAAGCTGGTGGTCAACCCGCTCATGGAGGCGTTCCTGTTCGACCCCCAGGGTGAGTCTTCGGCTCTGTTCGCCAAGTGGATGGTGGCGGCGCTGCTGCGGGGCACGCTGGGTGTTCCGGAAAACGGGATGGGGGAGCTCTCGGCGGCGCTCGGGCGGCAGTCCGGAGTGCGGGTGGTGCTGGGCGCGAAGGTCACGGGGGTGCGCGAGGTAGCCGGTGGCGGCGTGGAGGTGCAGCTCGGCGAGCGCGGGGAGACGGAGACGTTTCCCTACGTCATCATGGCGTGCGGCGCGGCGGCGGAGCACGAGTTGCTGGGCACGCCGCAGCCAGCCACGGTTCCGGTGGCGACATGGTGGATGGTCTCCGAGGAGCCGGTCGGTGGCAATTCTTTGATCACCGTTGATGGTGCACGGCGGACCCCGATTTCCTCGGCCGCGGAGCTCACGGCGGTGGCTCCCGGGTACGCGCCGCACCGGCATTTGGTGGCGGCCAATGTGGTCGGCGTGATGGAGCCGGACTTGCCGGGAGATGCCGAGATGCTGGGGCATGTGTCCACGCTGCTCGAGGCGGATACCAGCAGGTGGCAGGTGGTTACTCGCCAATTTTATCGCGACGCCACACCGATCATCCCGCCCCGCCGCACGCGAGGGTCCGGCACCATTGCGTTGGCCGGCGAGTTCCATGGGGAAAGGATTGTTTTAGCTGGTAGCCAGCACGCCACCCCGACCGTCGATGGAGCACTGCGTAGTGGACAGCGCGCGGCGAAGGAATTGCTGAAAGTCTTGCCAGCAGCGTAGGCTGGCTAGCAATGAGTGATACTGAAAACGTCACCGGCAGCGTAAACATGCCGGTCAATGACGAGACGGTATCTCAGAATGAACTGCAGGGAGAGGGAAGCACGAACGCCCCTCTTGATGTGACTGATGTGCTGGGGGATGAACCCCAAGTGACTGGTGAGGCAGTGGAGTCTGAGAACGCCGAAACGCAAGTTCCAGAGCAAGAAAACCAAGAGCAAGAAAAGAATGATGAGCCTGCGGGCTCAGCACCGGAAGGCCCCAGTTTTGATGGGCTAGGCCTGCCAGCAAACGTGCTGGATGCGGTGAAGAAGGTGGGCTTCGAAGTTCCTTCGCCCATCCAGGCAGAAACCATCCCTGTGCTGATGGAAGGCCACGACGTGGTTGGCCTGGCACAGACCGGCACCGGCAAGACCGCAGCGTTTGCCCTGCCAATCCTGTCCCAAATTGACGTGAAGAAGCGCCATCCGCAGGCACTGGTGCTGGCTCCGACGCGTGAGCTGGCCCTGCAGGTGGCAGAGAGTTTCCAATCCTTCTCTGAGCACCTCGGTGGCGTGCACGTGCTGCCGATCTACGGCGGCCAAGCCTACGGCGTGCAGCTTTCCGGGCTGCGCCGCGGTGCCCACGTGGTGGTCGGCACCCCAGGGCGTGTCATTGACCACCTGAAAAAGGGCAGCCTGGATATTTCCGAGCTGCGCTTCATGGTGCTCGACGAGGCCGATGAGATGCTCAACATGGGCTTCCAGGAAGACGTGGAGCGCATCTTGGAGGACACCCCGGAGAGCAAGCAGGTTGCCTTGTTCTCCGCGACGATGCCCGCGGGCATCCGCCGGTTGTCCAAGCAGTACCTGAAGAACCCTCAAGAGATCACGGTGAAGGCTTCCCAGCGCACTAGTGAGAACATTGAGCAGGACTACTTGATGGTCAACCACCGCAACAAGCTGGACGCGTTGACCCGCATCCTGGAGGTCACTGAGTTCGAGGCGATGATCATGTTCGTCCGGACGAAGAACGAGACCGAGGAGCTGGCGGAGCGCTTGCGCGCCCGTGGCTTCAACGCCGCAGCGATCAACGGTGACATCCCGCAGAACCAGCGCGAGCGCACCGTGGACCAGCTGAAGGATGGCCGCCTGGACATCTTGGTTGCCACCGATGTGGCGGCCCGTGGTTTGGACGTGGACCGCATTACCCACGTGTTCAACTACGACATTCCGCATGACACGGAGTCCTACGTGCACCGCATCGGCCGTACGGGCCGTGCAGGGCGCTCTGGCCGTGCCATCCTGTTCGTGACCCCGCGTGAGCGCCGTCTGCTCAAGGCCATTGAGAAGGCGACGAAGTCCCAGCTCAACGAGATTGAGCTGCCGACTGTTGACGCTGTCAACGAGGCGCGTAAGGAAAAGTTCCGGGATACCCTCTCCGAGTCCTTGGGTGATGACCAGCTCAGCGTGTTCCGTGAGCTGGTTAAGGAATACTCTGAGTCCAACGAAGTGGCGATGGAAGACATTGCCGCAGCGTTGGCCGCGCAGCTGCAGGCTGGCGAAGAGTTTCTCATGAAGGAGCTGCCCAAGCAGGAGCGTCAGCAGCAGCGCAACCGCGAGGATCGGTATGGCGGTGAAGGCCGCTCCGGTGGCGGTGCCTACCGTCCGTATGAGGAGCGCTTCAGCAAGGAAGCTCCGCGCTTCACTGACCGCAGTGGTAAGGAGATGGCGGTCTACCGCCTGTCCGTCGGTCACCGCCAGCGCGTGCGCCCAGGTGCCATCGTGGGCGCCTTGGCTAACGAGGGCGGTCTGAACTCCAAAGACTTCGGCCGCATCAAGATCTTCTCTGAGCACTCCCTCGTGGAGCTGCCCGCGGATCTGCCGAAGGATGTCTTCCAGGCACTGGATCAGACCCGCGTGTCCGGCCAGCTGATCAACATTGAGCCGGATCCAGGCGCGCCGGAAGGGCGCCCGGCCTCCCACAAGCGCCGTGACCGTGACAATCGCGATGGTTTCCGCGGCGGACGCGACCGGGATGACCGCGGTGGCCGCGGTGGATTCCGTGGCGGGCGTGACCGCGATGACCGCGGCGGCCGGGGCGGGCGTGACCGTGGAGACCGTGGCGGTTTCCGTGGCGGGCGTGACCGTGGAGACCGTGGCGGCCGGGGCGGTGACCGCGGTGGATTCCGTGGCCGCTCTGACCGTGGCGACCGTGGCGATCGCGGGGACCGCCGCTACTAAGCAGTCCCCGCCCGCTAGGGCATAAAATACAACACCGTTAGGTAAGGATTTTTCGTGAATCCTTTACCTAACGGTGTTGTCGTTCAACGGGGTCTTCGGCCCCCGCCAAGCCTGACTTAGACGAACATCAGCACTGCAGTGATGAGCCACAGCAGGTTGAAGATACCGCCGAACATGGCCGCCTGCTTCGGGATGCTGTTTACATCCAGCGCGGCAGCCTTCTCCTTCTCCTGCTCGGAGGCAGGGCCCTGCGCATCGTCAGCAGCACCCAGCGCCACGAGGCCCAGGCGCTGGCGGGGGATCACCAGCCCAATCAGCAGGCCCCAGGCGACGATGGCGAGCACCAGAGCGGCGTGGAAGGCGCCGTTCTTCATCGCGCCATCAATCGTCAGCAGCGCCACGACGCCGAACGCCGGCACCAGCAGGGACAGGAAGCCATAAGAACGCGTCACGCGAGTCACCAGCTGCAGGGCACCCACCTGAGCCGGGTCGCCGCCCTGCGCCTTGCGGAACAGGGGAGCGTACAGCGAGGTGGACACCGCCACCGGGCCGATGAGCAGGATCGCGGCCAAGACGTGCAGAATTACAATAAGTGTGGACATGCCCTCTACCTTCCCAAAGATGGCACGTTTTCGCAGCTTACCCCGCCCTTACCCGGCATGCCTTCGCGCCGGCTGACGCGTCCGCTTCCGTCACGGGCAGTTCGTACGCGACCAGCACGCCCAGGAACTTGGCGGCGTATCCGCAGCGCGCAATCGCCGGCATCCACTCCGCCAAGGTGGAGTCCGATTTCTCCCGGTTCACGCCCGCGTCCGTGACGATGAGGTTGCGCTCCAGGTCGTTGGCGAACTCCCACCTCCGCCGCGGCGGCCACGCCCACGCTCCTAAATCCCACGCCGCGGCGAGCGGCACCACGTGGTCTACATCGACCTCCGCGGCGCTCATGGTGGTTCCGGTGTACGGGTCCGTCGCGGTTGTGCCATTTGTTGTGCATTGTGGGGCGACGCCACCCCGCGCCCGCCCCGCCTCCTCCTGCGCATCAGGCTCGAAGGTCAAACGCAGGGCGTGCTGCCGGGTGGTGCAGGCCATGTGGTCGATGTACACCGTCCCCCAGCCCTGCCCGAACTGATCCCTGGAGTATCCGGGCACGCGTACGCGCATCGGTACTCTTTCCAGCGTTGCCAGGGCATCCGTGACCGCCCTGGCGTGGGTGGGGTTGATGGGGGCGTGGGGTGGCGTCGCAATAAAAACAACCAACGCCACCGCCACGCAGACACAGAGGGTAAATGGGGACAAGAAAAACCGCCGCATGCAGTTATTACACTGCGCGCGGCGGTCAAAAAGTTCCCTAAAAGTTTAGACCTTCTGGGCAGCCTCTTCGAAGTTCATGTCCTTCTTGCCGGCAACCTTGGACAGTTCCACGGCCTTATCGAAGGTGTCGGTGATCTCCTTGGACGGAGCCTTGGTCATCAAGGTGACTACAACCATGGCCACGATGTTGAGGGCAACGCCCGGGATCATCTCGTACAGGCCGAAAGGCTTGTCCATGACACCGAACTGCGGCAGGCCACCCCAGATGAAGGCGACGACCGCGCCGGTGATGAGGCCCGCTGCGGCACCGGCGGCGTTGAGGCGGCGCCAGTAGAGAGCAGCAACGACAACCGGGCCGAAGGAGGCACCGAAGCCGGCCCAAGCGAACTCCACGAGGGAGAGGATACCGGCCTCAGGATCCAGCGCGACGAGCGCGGCGACGATGGCCACGATGAGCACGGAGATGCGGGACAGGTTCTTCAGGGTGTTATCGGACGCTTCCTTGTTCATCAGGCCCTTGTAGATGTCCTCGATCAGCGCGGAGGAAACCACCAGCAGCTGAGAGGAGATCGTGGACATGATGGCCGCCAGCACGGCGGTGAGCACCAGGCCGGCGATCAGTGGGTGGAACAGAATGCGGCCCATGTCCAGGAAGATGGTCTCAAAGTTCTCCTGGTCCACAACCTGGATGGAGGGATCCATGCCGAAGAAGGCCGGGCCGATGATGGAGACCATGATGGCGCCGATGAGGCACAGGAACATCCAGCCAACGCCGTAACGCATGCCGGCGCGGGCGTCCGATGGGCTGCGCAGCGCCATGAAACGCACGATGATGTGGGGCTGGCCGAAGTAGCCGAAGCCCCACGCCAGGTTGGAGATGATGGTCACGAAGGACACGCCGGTGATCAGGGAGAACCAGTGCGGGTTGGGCTCAATGGTGCCCAGGCCGTAGGCGTTCTCCAGCTGGTAGGTCCAGATTGCGCCCGGATCATCCATGTTCAGCAGGGCAATGACTGGCACAGCCAGCAGGGAAATGAACATGATGCAGCCCTGGACGGTGTCCGTGAAAGACACGGCCAGGAAGCCAACGATGAAGGTGTAGCCCACGGTCACGGCCGCGATGACGATCATGCCGGTCAGGTAGTCCGCACCGAAGGTGGACTGGAAGTAGCGGCCACCGGAGACCATGCCGGAGGACACGTAGAAGGTGAAGAAGACCAGAATGATCAGGCCCGCTGCAATGCGCAGGACGTGGCTGCGGTCATTAAAGCGGTTCTCCAAGAAGGAGGGGATGGTGATGGAGTTGTTGGCGACCTCCGTGTAGGAGCGCAGGCGGGGTGCGGTGATGACCCAGTTGACTGCCGCGCCGATGAGAAGGCCGATGGCGATCCACAGCTCAGAGAAGCCGGACATGAACAGAGCACCCGGCAGGCCCATGAGTAGCCAGCCGGACATGTCCGAGGCGCCGGCGGACATTGCAGCCACGAAGGGGTGCAAGTTGCGGCCGCCGAGCATGTAATCCTCATACTCGTCCGTCTGCTTGAAGCTATATAGGCCAATCAAGAGCATGGCGATCAGATAGATCACCATGGCTATGACAAACCATGTTTGTTCTGTCACGTGTGTCATCTCCTCAGTCAGAAAATCGTCAGCAAAATCTTGTCGTTGCGTCTGCCGTGCGAGAACGAGGCGCGCTAAAAGACATGAGGGCGCGCTTAGGGTAGATGTGGTGCGCGCAACATCAACTCACCACGATAGCGAATGTGGGGCAGGTTGCAACGATATAAGTATGAAACTGTGGATAACGAGGGCGCCTGGGGCGCAGTTATACACAGGCAGGATCGGTGGGGAGGGAGGGTTGTCCGCACGCCGTGGTAGAAACACAAGCATGGAATATAGTCACCAACTTCATGCAGTGGTGCCCGCGCGGGGTGGGGTTGAATTGTGGGTTGAGCGCGTGGAGGGGCACGTGGTGGTGGGAAGCGCAAAGGAGCTGGAAGAGGGGGATCTTCCCGCAGCTGCCTTCCGGGCTGTGCTGGGGCGCGTGTGGCGTGTGCGCGGCGACGTTCAGGTGGCCACGCCGAGGGGCAAGGTGAAGAGCATCGGTATTCCGACTCTGGCTCTGAGTCCGGATGAGGCGGTGGACAGGCTCGGCAAATTATGTGAGTATGCGAATGGGTTTAATGGTGGGGTTCCGGGACTCAGCCCGGAGGTCATTTTCCTGCTGGATCTCTTCCGCTGTGTTGACGAGATAGTCCGCGCGGGCAGGGTCATGGTGCGTGTGGAAAAGGTGGAGGAAGACTGGTTCCCCCGGTGGACAATCTCCACGGCCGGGCAGCACCATGCAGTGCTGCAGCGCTTCGCCGAATCGGTTCCAGAGGTCTTGGTCCGCAATGGCGGGGCCGATGTTGTGGAACGCTTCGCTGATGACTGCGCCCATTGGCTGAGCGTGCGCTATCTGCGCCAACAGTTGGCACCGCAAGGTGTATTGCCCGCAAAAGAATTCGGCTCCGCGTTCATCCGCAGCTTGGTCATGGGAGCGGAAGCCAAGCGCATGAGCGTGGACACGGTCACCCATTTGGGGCAATGGCTGCAATCCGCGCGCGCAGCCGCCAGCCAGACGGTGTTTGTGCTCTCCGCGCCAGATGATGTTGTGCTGCCCAGCGGAGAGGCCGCGGACACGGCCGATCTGGCTGACATCCGGTGGCGATTAGACGTGGCCACCAGTGCCAACGATGGCCCGTTAGAGCCGGTCAAACCTGCGGAAACTCAAACCGAACAGAAGAAGCGGATCAAAGAGGCGCTCAACCATGCGCGCCGGGTCTGGCCGGCCATGAATACAGCCATGGACGCGGTAGACATGTGGCTGAGTCAAGGGATCTGGTTCCCGCCCCAGGAGGTGCTGACCGGGGACACTGCCACTGACCGGGTGCTCAGCATTGGCTTGGACGTGGGGCTCATCGGGGACCTGTTGGATAACGGGGTAAACAGGCTTCAGGCAGCGGGATTTCGGGTGATGATCCCGCGGGCGTGGGCGCGGCAGAAGGCCCACGTGACCATGAAGGCTGAGCCGGTGGGATACGGCCAGGGGGATAGCAAGATGGGGCTCGATCAGCTCATGGACTTCTCCTGGAAAGTCAGCGTGGGAGGAGAAGAGGTTCCTGAGGATGCCCGCAACCAGTTGCTGAACTCTGCTGCCTCCGTGGTCAATATCAACGGGCACTTCGTCTTCATGGATTCGGCAGCCCTCCGGGGTGCCCGGGCGTGGTTTAGGGAACTCACTGGTGGCGATGAGGAGGACGGCGAGGCAGGTGAGGTCACGTTGCGAGACATCCTCGAAGCCGATGCGCTGAGTGCCGCCGAAAGCGATGTTCACGACTATGACTTCTCGCTGGTCGCCGAGGGGTGGGCCTCCCGCATCCTGGGGCACGATAGTGAGATTGACCCGCCACCACCCGTCACGATCCCTGCCACCGTGGTGACGACGCTGCGGGATCACCAGCGCCGCGGCGTGAACTGGCTGGTGTGGATGCTGGAGCACAACCTGGGTGCCGTGCTCGCCGATGACATGGGACTGGGCAAGACCCTGCAAATACTCGCCTTGCTGGCATGGGAAAAGGAGAACAGGCCTGCTGCCGGCCCCACGCTGGTGGTGGCCCCCACCAGCGTGGTCCAGGCGTGGAAGGATGAGGCGGCCCGGCATGTTCCCAGCCTCACGGTGCTGGTGGACCACGGGAGTTCGCGCAAGAAGCCTGCGGATTTCTACGCCACCATTGAGGGCAAGCTGCCCGTTAGACGTGGAGCACCAGCGCAGCTGGTGGATCTCGTCATCACCACCTATGGCACCCTGCAGCGTAACCCGGACCGGTATTGGGCGGTGGATTGGGGGCGCGTGGTGGCTGATGAAGCCCAGGCGATCAAAAACCCCAACTCCAAGCAATCCCAAGCTGTGCGCAACATCCCTGCAGCGCACCACGTGGCGCTGACAGGTACTCCGGTGGAGAACCGGCTTAGTGACTTGTACGCGATCATGGACTTCGCCAACCCCGGGATCCTGGGATCGCACTCTGTCTTCCAGGCCAGGCTGGCCGTACCCATCGAACGCCGCGGGGATGAGCTGGCAAAAGAGAGGCTCCGCAGGCTCGTCCAACCATTCATCCTGCGCCGCCTCAAGACTGATGAGGCCATGGGGCTCAACCTGCCGGAGAAGGAGACGGTGGTGGAAAAGGTACCGCTCTCCGCGGAGCAGGCGGCGCTGTACCAGGCCTATGTGTCAGACCTGGAGCAGCGCCTCAAGCGGGGCGGCGAGGGCAGGCGAGGTGCAATTCTGGGTGCTCTTGTGCGTTTCAAACAAATCTGCAACCACCCCGCACACTTTGCAGGCGATGGCTCTGGCCTGCTCAAAGAGGGCATGCACCGCTCCGCCAAGGTGGAGCGGATCTTTGACATCGTGGCCGAGGCGGTCACCAGCGGTCGCAAAGTGCTGCTGTTCACCCAATTCCCCGCATTCGGCCGGATCCTCATCCCGGAACTCGAAAAACACCTGGGCACGCGGATTCCCATGCTGCACGGTGGCCTCAGCAGGGCCAAGCGTACCGCCATGGTGGACAACTTCCAACGAGACGACGGGCCACCGGTCATGGTGCTCTCCGTCCGCGCCGGTGGCACGGGTATCACCCTCACCCAAGCCTCCGTGGTAGTCCACATGGACAGGTGGTGGAACCCCGCCGTGGAGGACCAAGCGACGGACCGGGCTTATCGCATCGGCCAGAGCCAGAACGTCACCGTCTACAAGCTCGTGACGATGGGAACCATCGATGAGCGGATTCATGACATCATCATGGGGAAGCGTGAACTGGCCGGAGACATCGTTGGGATGGGCGAGGGCTGGATCGCCAACTTGGATGACGATGACCTCGCGGAACTGTGGCACCTGCGCCAGGCGTCAGATGACTTACACAAAGGGCTGCAGCCACCAGATGACAGCGCCGGAGATGACACGCAACAACTCCCACGAGGAGGGGAGGACTAAATGAGCCCAACACAGCCCCCAGGCCCGCGCTCCCCGCGCCGCCGCGGCCGCGCCCGCTGGGGAAACAACGTGGTCATGGCCGATTTCGGTGGGAAGAACAAACGCAAGGCCGACGCACCCTCTCCCCGCGCAACCTCCACCACCGTGGAGCCGGAAAGCTGGGCAGGCTCCACGGTCATGGAAGCCATCGTTGCCGCCACGGACTCAGGAAGGATTTCGCGGGGCCGGGACTACTACCGCAGCCAGAAGGTCCTCTCTGTTCAATTTGAACCCAATGTTGTGGTCGGCCTCGTTGCCGGATCCCAGCTGGAACCCTTTGAGGTGAGCATCCACCTCCAACCCCTGATGAAGAAGGTCAAGGCCTTCCTCACCAGTGAGTTCATGGGGGACGGGTCCTACATCCGCTCCCTGTCCGCAGGCAACAATCCCGGCCCAGAGATCGGCGGGGAATTATTGCGCACCGGCCACCTCACCCGCACCCGTTGCACCTGTCCGGACCCTGCGACAGTGTGCAAACACGCGGTCGCGCTGGCCTATGCCGTGGCAGAGCGAATCACCGCCCAACCCTCCCTCCTGCTGCAGTGGCGTGGCCTCGATAGCACCGCGATCTTCGGTTCCCTCCGCCTCGTGAGCCAGCCTCACGGAGACGAAGAGGTTGACACAGCGGAAAAGAAATCGAACGAAAATCCAGCGCTGCCGGGGAGGACGCTCTCCCTCGTCGATGACGAGCCCGACCAGGTGGACCCCGCGGCATTCTGGGGGCCTACCGACCGCATCACGTGGGACTCCTTCCACCCCGAACCAGGCCTGAACCAGGGCGATCGCCACGTGTTGCTGAAAGCGCTGCGCACCGTGAGCTGGTCAACCGTGGACCAGGTCAACACGCTGCATGAGTTGGAATTGTGCTATGAAGCCCTCACAGAGGCCACCGCCTTGTTCGATATGAAGCGGCATGGGCACGATGATGGCGCGGCACCGTCGCACCCACATGCTAACAATGACCACGAGGACTAAAACCGCACCACACAAGGAAGGCGCACCCATGACACGCACCCACACCGCACGCATCTTGCACACCTCAGATTGGCAGCTGGGGATGAAGCGGAAGTTCTTAAGCCCGGAGGCACAAGCTCGGTTCACAGAAGACCGCATCAAGGGTGTGGGCACAATCCTGCGCTTGGCCGAGGAACGTGGATGTGATGCGATCGTGGTGGCAGGGGACGTCTTCGATAGCAATCTCCTCGACCCCTCCGTTCAGCGCCGGTCCGTGCAGCAACTCGCCACCGCCACCGTGCCCGTCTACCTGCTGCCCGGCAACCACGACCCCCTCGACGCAGCAAGCGTCTACCACCAGCCGGACATCGCGGAGCTCAAGCACGTGACAGTGCTGCGGGACAACCACCCGCACCTGGTGCCGGGCCGCGAGGATTCCCCGCCCCTGGAGATCATCGGCGCACCGCTACGGACCAAGGTTGAGGACCATGACGTGGTCGGCGCAGCTGTGGACACCCTTGATGCAGTGGCAGATGGTCGCATACGGGTCCTGGTTGGTCACGGTGCCACGAGCTCTTTTGGCGACGGCGACGCGCTAGACCTCATCGACCTTCACCGCGTGGAACAAGCGTGCGCCGAAAGAGTCGTGGACTACGTGGCCCTGGGAGACACGCACTCAGCAATGCCGCTGACCGAGAACAACGCAGCCTGGTACTCCGGAAGTCACGAAGTCACGGACTTCCTCCAGCCTGGCGGGGGAGGAGAGAACAACTCCGGCAACGTGCTCATCGTCGATGTGACCGTCGATGAAGACTCCCCACGTGACCCGGCGCGAGTGACAGTGGAGCAAGTGCCCGTGGGAACCTGGCGCTTCCACGCCCTCGCCGCTGACATGGACAGCCTGGCAGACGTGGAGGCCTTTGTGGCCCGGGTCAATGCCATGCCGGACCACAGTACGACCGTGGTGAAATACGCCCTGACCGGGACGTTGTCACTGGAAGCAAACGCGGCGCTGGAGAAGGCTGAGGAGCAGATCGCGCCGGGTTTTGCGGCGCTTTACCGGCGGGAAAGGCTCATGAACCTGCACGTCATGGCCGATGAAGAGGAGCTGGCTACCGGACCGATGTCCCGGGGGTACGTGGGCATGGCGGTCAAGGAGTTGCAGGCCGAAGCCCAGGGCCAGGGGGAGCAGGCGGAGCATGCGCGTGGGGCGATGCGGCTGCTCTACCGGCTCATGGCGGACGTGGAAGCGTAACCGGGGAAAGGTTGAGGGAGGAAAGGATCATGATGGCAGCGATGAGCAGCAAGAACGCGCAGCGAGGCCTGGTGCTGCACCGCGTGGAGCTCTGGAACTTCGGTGGCCTGGAGCACGTGGCCTTTGAGCCGAAGACTACGGGGGTGACTGTGGTGTACGGGCCAAATGAGGCGGGCAAGTCCACCATTATGGCGGCGGTGGAGCAGGCGCTATCTGAGTTCAAGGCTGATTCCAAGCACCGTGATGTGCGCAGGTATTTCCCCAATCATGTGGACGCCAAGCCGGAGCTGGAGATCGATGTGGAGGTGGGAGGCAGCCGCGCACGCTTCTTTAAGAGTTTCCAGGCCAACAAGATGGAACTCACCGTCTCCGGTGAATCGGTGGAAAACCTGACAGGCCGGCCGGCGCTTGACCGATTTACGGAGCTGGTCAACGATCACATTGACCGCACGCTCTTCGAAGCGCTCTTCGTGAAGCAGGGGGACGAATACAAGGCCCACGACCTGGCGGGCATCGTGGAGTTCACGCGCGCGCTGGGGGAAGCCAGCGAGGGGAGCGGCGAGTCTCATCACGGCGCAGCGGAAGAAGGCGCAGCCAAGACTCTTCTGGACTTGGCTGCCAAGGAGCAGGATCGTTATTGGGGTGGGCGGAAGAGGCTCACGCCGAAGGGCGAGTACAAAGAGGCTATTCAGGCAGCCGAGGTTGCTGCCGAGCAGGTAGAGATTGCCAGGCGTGATTTTGCCGCCGCGGAGCAATACATTGCCGATGTGGGGAGGATGTCTGCAGAGCTTGCGACGCTGCGGCAGAATCGCCCGGGGGCGGAAAAGGAGCTTGCCGAGGCCGAGGAACTGCTGGCCCGCGCGCAGAAGAAGGCCGCGGAGCTGGAAAGGTTTGACCAGGTGCGGAACCTGGCGCAGGTCTCATTCACCCGTGCGAAGGATGTGTGGGAGCAGCGAAATAGCCTGGTTGCAAAGGTTGAGGCGGTGCGTGGGCAGGTTGTTGAAGCCACCAAGGCGAAGGAAGAAGCAGCCCTGGAGGCGCAGAAATATACTGACGCCGAAGCGCGCGTGAAAGAGATCCTCCAGCGTGCCCAAGCTGAAGCCGAGGTGGCGTACGCGATCCGGGAAGCCATCGGCGGAGCTGAGCAGGGAGGGGAGTGGAAATACCAGGTGACGAAGCTGGAGGAGGCCATCCAGCAGGCTGCGGCGCTTACCGAAAAGAAGCGAGAGCTGGAGGACGCGCTGGCGGAAAACCCCGCCACTGACAAGGCGGTGGACCGTGTCCGCAAAGCCCACGCATTGTGGAGTGAGGAACTCCGAGTGCGGGACTCTGTGGCCACCACCGTGAGGGTAACTTCACCAGAAGAGGCCACCTTTGATGATGACGGTCAGCAGCGCTCCACCGGTGAGGAGCCGCTGGAGATTAAGGTCACTGCGGCTAAGACACTGAAGCTTGGCCAGTTCACCGTGGAGATCGTGCCCGCCCACAATCTCAAAGAACAAGACGATCGGGTAGCTGATGCGCGCACGAAGCTCTTGGCAGCATTGCGCCCGCTCAGGTTGGAGATGAGCAGCGGGTGCCTGGCTGAGGCTGAAGGAATGGCTGCCGCTCGCGTGGAACTCGAGCGCACAATCCAGCAGGTGCAGGGCGACATTCGGCAGGTAACGGGAGGCGAGGACGTAGCCCAACTTCAGAAGCGGGTAGAGGAGCTCACTCGGCGTGGAGAAGAAGCCACTCGGGAACTGGAGGCCGCGGTTGCTCGGACAGTTGAGGCGCTGCAGGCATTGGCTGATGCAGGGGGAGAAGTGACCGGCTGGCGCGAGGTCGTGGGATTGGCTGGGGTGGGGGACCCATCTGGTGTGCGGGAGTGGTTGAGTGGGGGTGCTGAAGAGGCTACAACGCGGACACGTAAGCAGGATATTTCCGCGTGGGTGGCAGAGATTGACACAGAGGTGCGCGCGCGGAGAAAGGAACGGGAAAGCTATCTGGGCGCCAGCGCCCTGAGCGTGAGTACCACTGCCGCAGCCACCGCCACAGCCCTGCAGGGACAACTGGCTGCGCTTGAGGTGGAATTGAACAAGGCCCGCGAGAATGCAGACGATGACGCGGTGCGACACCGCATGGAGCAGGCGGAAAGTGAGCTGGCCGAGGCGGCGGTGATAGCCAAGGAAGAAAAGGCCAAGGCTTCCGATGTACCCGATGTGGAGGATGCCCAACTCCAGTGGGAGGGTGCCAAAACTCACCTGGGAGCCTTGGAGAGGGAGCACAACCGCCTGGACAAAGCCATCGCGGAGACGCGGGCGAAGTTGGGAGCGGCGTCTACTGCGGCAGATGTGTTGGCAGATGCGGAAAGGCAGGCTGCTGCAGCCCAGCGTGCACTCGCCGGCGTGGAGCACAAGGCACAGGCAGCGCGCATGCTATGGGAACGTCTCAGTGCTGCGCGGGACGAAGCACAGCAGCGCTATTCCGCACCCTATGTGGCCGCGCTGAATGAGTTGACCAGCATGTTGCTGGGCGATGACGTCTCCCTTGAGGTCGGCCAGGATTTCCGGGTGGAATTCCGCGTCAAGGATGGCTTGCGTTTGGAGAAGGAGAAACTCTCCGGCGGGGCCAAGGAGCAGCTCGAAATGATTGAGCTGCTGGCCATGGCGGAGCTGGTAGGCAAGGGTGGCGGCGTGCCGATCTTCTTGGATGACGTGTTTGGGTTCACGGACACCGAGCGCCTCGCACGGTTCAACCGAATCTTGGCGAAGCTTGGTACCCGTCATCAGATCATCGTGTTCACCTGCAATCAAGAGCGGTTCTCCCGCATTGGCGGTGCCACGTTGTACTCCGTTGATGAGTTGAAGGCGGTCTAACACACAGCAAGCTCCAGCCTGGTGTGGCTGGCGCTTGTCTTTCGTGTGCCCCCGGCGAGATTCGAACTCACGACCCCTGGTACCGGAAACCAGTGCTCTATCCCCTGAGCTACGGAGGCATGTACGTTGCGCATCGTCGCGTGCACCGGGGTGGACGCGTGGGTCGCTTGTACGGAAAGTGAGTCTAGCACCGCCCGGAACAATGACAAGAATTGCCACCCCCCACAACTCTAAAGATGTCTGCTGCCACTGTTATTGTGTACCTCGTGACTCCCGAAGAACTCTCCAGCCTTATTACCCGTACCGCACGCGCCACCTTGGAATCCCATGACCTCGATTCCTCCGTGGTCCCAGAAGCCGCCACCGTGGAGCGGCCGCGTAACCCTGAACACGGCGATTACGCCACCAACGTGGCCATGCAGGTTGCCAAGAAGGCCGGCACGAACCCTCGTGAGTTCGGCACGTGGCTTGCAGAGGCGTTGAGTGCTGAGGAAGGCATCGATGAGGCCACCGTCGCCGGTCCAGGCTTCATCAACATCCGGCTTGCCGCTGCTGCGCAGGGCAAGATCGTGGAAGAGATCCTGGCTGCAGGGGAGAACTTCGGCCACGGGGACAGGTACGCGGGCACCTCGATCAACTTGGAGTTCGTCTCCGCCAACCCCACGGGACCAATCCACCTGGGTGGTACCCGCTGGGCGGCCGTGGGCGATTCCCTGGGCCGCGTGCTCGCCGCCCAGGGCGCTGACGTGACCCGGGAGTATTACTTCAATGACCACGGCGCGCAGATTGACCGCTTCGCGCGCTCGTTGTTGGCAGCCGCCCGCGGGGAGGCCACCCCGGAGGATGGGTACGGTGGTGACTACATTAAGGACATTGCCAAGCAGGTCACGGACGCGAACCCCACGTGGCAGGGGCTGCGGGAAGAGGACGCTCAAGAGCTTTTCCGCTCCCAGGGCGTGCAGCTAATGTTTGAGCACATCCGTCGCACCTTGGCAGAGTTCGGCACCGAGTTTGACGTGTACTTCCACGAAAACTCTCTGTTTGAGTCCGGAGCAGTGGATGCCGCGATTTCCAAGATCAAGGACAATGGAAACCTGTACGAGGCCGAAGGCGCGTGGTGGCTCAAGTCCAGTGACTACGGCGATGACAAGGATCGCGTGGTCATCAAGTCCGATGGCAATGCCGCCTACATAGCGGGAGACATTGCCTACATCGCGGACAAGATCGGCCGCGGACATGACCTGTGCATTTACATGCTGGGCGCCGATCACCACGGCTACATTGCTCGCCTGCGCGCCGCTGCCGCGGCCATGGGTTACGACCCCAACCAGGTAGAGGTGCTCATCGGCCAGATGGTGAACCTGGTGAAGGACGGCAAGGCAGTGCGCATGTCCAAGCGGGCGGGCACGGTCATTACCCTCGATGACCTCGTGGAAGCCATCGGCGTGGACGCGGCCCGTTACGCTCTGATCCGCAGCTCCGTGGATTCCTCCCTGGATATCGACATGGACCTGTGGGCTTCCCAGTCCAATGACAATCCCGTGTTCTACGTGCAGTACGGCCACGCCCGCCTGAGCTCCATCGCCCGCAAGGCTGCTGAAGCCGGTGTGGACGGTCAGGGAGCCGACCTTTCCCTGCTCACGCATGACAGGGAAGGTGACTTGATCCGCACCCTGGGCGAGTTCCCAGCTGTGGTGGCGACGGCCGCCGAGTTGCGGGAACCCCACCGCATTGCCCGTTACGCGGAGCAGCTGGCTGGCACGTTCCACCGTTTCTATGACTCCTGCCAGATTCTCCCCAAGGCTGGCGAGCCCGCCGGTGCGGACATCGATCCGGTATTCCCCGCACGATTCGCCCTGGCCAGGGCAACCCGCCAGACCCTCGGCAACGCACTGGGCCTCTTGGGCGTCAGTGCGCCAGAAAGGATGTAGGTTCTTCACCCATGGATCCGGAGGTACACCTGCCCCAGGTGCCGCTGCGTACGCGCACTGCCAGCACCGAAGAGTTCAACACCATCCCCGCACACGTCTACCCGATGACCACGCGCAGGCAGACCGACGGGGTGGTGAGCATCGCCGGTGTGCCGCTGCCAGAGGTGGCGGCGGAGTTCGGCACACCATCGTTCATCATGGACGAGGCGGACTTCCGGAACCGTTGTCGTGCCTTGGCGCGGGCCTTCGGCGGGGGAGAGCGCGTCCACTACGCCTCCAAAGCCTTCCTCTCCCGCACCGTTGCGGGATGGGTCAAGGAAGAAGGCCTCGCGTTGGACGTCGCCAGCGAAGGCGAGCTCCGGGTCGCGCTCGCCGCAGACTTCCCGCCGGAGCGGATCACCGTGCACGGTAACAACAAATCCCGGGACTTCCTGCGCCTAGCAGTGACCAGCCGGGTGGAGCTCATCGTCATCGATTCACTCCAGGAGATCGAGTGGCTGGATCAGGTTGCCGCCGAAGAAGGCCTGAACCAGGACGTTCTTGTCAGGGTCACCCCAGGCGTGCACGTCGATACTCACGAGTTCATTGCCACGAGCCACGAGGACCAAAAGTTCGGCTTCTCGCTGGCATCCGGATCCGCAGAGCGCGCCGCGCTGGCCTGCGCACAAGCTGCGCACCTTACGCTGCGTGGCCTGCACTGCCACGTCGGCTCCCAGGTGTTCGAGGCCGCGGGCTTCGCCTTGGCCGCGGAGCGCCTCTTGGGCCTGTGGTCGAGCCTGCTGGAGCAGCTGGATGCCCCGGAGCTCAACATCCTCGACCTCGGCGGTGGGTACGGCATCCCGTATATGCCTGACCAGGAGGCTTTGGACGTTGACGCTGTGGCGTCGGACCTTAAAAAGCAGGTGGCACGAGCAGCGGAAGCAGCCGGCGTACCGCAACCAACCATCAACGTGGAGCCGGGACGTGCCATCGCTGGACCGGCGATGGTGACGATTTACCGCGTGGGAACGGTCAAGGACGTGGAGGTCTCCACCACACAGTCCCGCCGCTACATCTCGGTCGATGGCGGCATGAGCGACAACATCCGCCCGGCCCTCTACCAGGCAGAATACGATTGCCGCGTGGCCAACCGTGAATGTGCCGGTGAGCTGCGGCCAAGCCGCATCGTGGGATCCCACTGCGAATCCGGGGACATCCTTGTCAATGACGCGTTGATCCCCGATGACGTAGCACCCGGGGACATCATCATGCTGGGCGCCACGGGAGCGTATTGCTACTCGATGGCCAGCCGCTACAACATGATGACCCGCCCGCCAGTGGTCACGCTCTCCGATGGTCAAGCGCGGACCATGATCCGCCGGGAGACGATTGAGGACATCTTGGCTCTGGAGGACTAGCGGGGCACAGTGCCCCTACCGGTCGAGCAGCTGAACAGAGTGTTCTACAATGAGCCAAAACTATTAAACAGCAACAGGCACACGACACAGGAGCATCATGACGGACAACGGACACGCTGGATTTAAGCCAGGTAAGGGCGCGGGCGCCACCGTAGGCGTGGCGCTGCTGGGTATGGGCACGGTGGGTGCGGAGGTGCTGCGCCTGCTCAACGAGCGCGCGGAGGAATTTGCTGCGCGCATCGGCGGTCCGCTGGAGGTCCGCGGCATCGCGGTGGGGGACCTGAGCAAGCCGCGTGACGGTGTGGACAAGGCGCTGCTCACCGATGATGCGCTGAGCCTGGTCAAGCGTGATGACATTGACCTGGTCATCGAGGTCATCGGCGGTATCGACTACCCGCGCCAGGTTGTCACGACTGCCCTGGAGCACGGCAAGTCCGTGGTTACGGCAAACAAGGCGCTCATCGCGGCCCACGCGGATGACCTCGCCACCGCCGCTGAGGAATCCGGCGTGGACCTGTTCTTCGAGGCCGCCGTGGCGGCCGCCATCCCCGTGGTGGGCCCACTGCGCCGCTCCCTGGCCGGTGACAAGGTCAACCAGGTCATGGGCATCGTCAATGGCACCACCAACTTCATCCTGGACGCGATGTACTCCCGCGGCGCCAGCTATGACGAGATGCTGGCCGAGGCGACGGAGCTGGGGTACGCAGAGGCTGACCCCTCCGCAGACGTGGATGGCTATGACGCAGCCAGCAAGGCCGCCATCCTGGCCTCCCTGGCATTCCACACCCGCGTCTCCGGCGATGACGTGCACACCGAGGGCATCCGCCACATCACGGTGCAGGACATCGAGGCCGCCCGCGCCGCCAACTCGACCATCAAGCTACTGGCCATCTGTGAGCGCCTCGTGGATGAGGATGGCAAGGAGTCCGTCTCCGCACGCGTGTACCCAGCGCTCGTGCCCACCAGCCACCCGCTGGCCAGCGTCTCCGAGTCCTACAACGCAGTGTTCGTGGAGGCTGAGTCCGCCGGCCGGCTTATGTTCTATGGCAACGGAGCCGGTGGTGGCCCCACGGCATCGGCGGTGCTGGGAGACGTTGTGGCCGTCGCCCGCAATATTGTCCACGGCGGCCGCGGCCCCGGCGAGTCCACCTACGCCGATCTCCCCATCGCCCCATTTGGCGAGGTGACCACCCGCTACCATGTGGACATGCAGGTGGATGACCGCCTGGGCGTGTTGGCCGAGGTCGCTGGAGTGTTCTCCGATGCGGGCGTGTCCCTGAAGACCGTCCGCCAGGAGGAACTGAAAAACGGCGCCCGCCTGGTGGTCATCACCCACAGCGCAAAGGAACAAGATTTGGATCACACCGTCAACCGGCTGCACCAGCTGGACGCGGTGAAGTCCGTGGATTCCGTTATCCGTATGGAAGGCTAGGTAGGAAAACAAGTGAGCTCTAACCACACTCCCGTGCTGCGGCACTGGACCGGTCTCATCAACATGTACCGGGATCACATGCCCTTTGCGAAGGACTGGGAGCCCGTCACCCTCAACGAGGGCGGCACCCCACTGCTGCGCGCGAACTACCTGTCGGAGCGGACTGGCTGCGATGTCTACCTGAAGATCGAGGGCGCCAACCCCACGGGTTCCTTCAAGGACC
>DXFZ01000019.1 GCA_019114175.1 Candidatus Corynebacterium gallistercoris | reverse complement strand
GTCTTGCCGCGGGCGCGTTCCGCAGCAACTGCCTCTTCCAGCTGGGATTCCGCGCGCTGCATGTCCTGAAAAGCCTTTAAAATTTGATCCATGCGGTTAGTCAACCACGGGTTGACGCAGGTGTCAACCGTTAGTTGACGTAATGTTAAAATTGGGTGGTGGGGAGATGTAGGGTGACCTGGAGATGGGTGCGCGCGGCGGGTCAACGACAGGCCCGGCCACCTAGCAGGTCCGGCGGCCTAGCAGGGGTCAGAGAAGTCTCCAGCGGTGTTGAGGGTTCGTGCATTCCCGCCCTTATTCGCCTTGGCCGCGCACATAGCCGCCTGGTCGGAGCCGAAATCGTAATAGACAGGGTAGACGTCATTGCCATCAACCTGCCCACGCAAAGATGGGCATTGACCGGGATAAGTAAATTCGCTCCCACGGTTCATCACGAGCGTCTGGCCGATCTCATTAATCGCATCCCCGCGGTCGTATTCAATGACGGAATGAACGATGAGGATATTCCGGCCATCGCACGCGGGAGTGGAAACTGGGTAATGGGCCTCACCCAGCCCTGCGACCTCAATGTATCGGCCGCCATTCTTCCCCAGCTGGGACTTCGGGACCTTGCCCGGGGTAGACGGTGTCACATCATCCTGACACATAAGCATGCGGTCCTTCACCGCCTGGGAGACTCCAAGCGAATCCATTCGATTCCGGTCATAACACTGAAATCCCGTAAATGTGATCCCATCATGGTCAATGTATTTCCAAGCACCATGTTCCCACTGCGCATAAGCAACACGGTCTGTCTGCGGAACACCTACCGACAAGAATTCTCCATCACAGTCCGAGATGGAGATCTTCTCGGTCCAATTCAAATCACTGCGAACCTGGTTTTCCGCGCAGCGATCCATCGGTGACTGCGAAGCCTGCGCGTTGGTCTTAACTTTAGTTGTTTTTGTTGGCGACGCCTCCACCGGGCTCACCTTTACCGATGCCTGGGATGTTGATGGTTCCGCCCCGTCCTCCCCTTGAGAACCGAACACCGAGCACCCGCTTGCGCCCAGCACCATCGCCGCAGAAATGGCAGCCACCTTGAAAAACCCACGTGATCCCGTCATGGATTCATCGTATCGCTACCAGCCACTTTCCGTTGGCTTACCGCCGATTGTGACTTTGTCATAGAGAAACTCTGGGATGTTATTCGCCTTAGCCGTTTCCTCCGTGAAACAAGGAAAGCCGGTTCTGGTCTTACCGTCTTTGGGAATGATCTGCCAACTCCCCGACTCATAGTGCGCGGTAATAACACCGTCTGTTCCCCAAATGCCACCGACCGCTAAGAAGCCATCACAATGCAGTACGTGGAAACGGCCCGGTTCCTCATTACCAACCTCTCGGCTGATGCGCTCTGGCGCGCAACGTTTCTCCTGAGGTTGAACGCTGGATCTCACAGGTGGTTCCGGAGATTCCCCTTGCTGACCTGCACCTTCTTCAACCTCTGCCAAGGTGGGTTGCGGCTTCTTCTTGCTGCTACTCGGGCTCACTGATGTACCTGCGTCACTGCTGGAGGTACTACTGGCCTCTTTGGACCCGTCCGCGGCATCACTATCCCCAAGGTCAACCGACCGCGAACACCCCGACACACCTAATGCCAGCACAGCGGATACTACCGCCAACTTGAAGAATCCACCTGAGCGCCTCATGGTCTCATCGTATCCCCGCCAGCCGCTGGATACTGGCTTTCCCTGCACTCGTGATGCCTTGGGGCACTGCAGTACCCCAGGTCAGAGGCTGTCAATGCGCAGGTACAAATCTTGTCAAGGCTCGTTGCGAGGTTTTGCCCGAATTTTCGCTCTCAGCCTTGACAAGATTTGTTCTTATGCCTTGACACCCCTTGCCGCAGCTCGAGGGGTCGATGCGCTAGCCCTACACCCCGATAAATGGTTGAATAATGGCACTCAGGGGCGCGGCGACTCGGGCGCGCAGCGACCCAGGCACTCAGCGCCAAAACAACAGAACTTCAGAGCCCCACAAGCCCCAGATCCGCGGGCGACTCCAGGCCCCAGCCCCACCCCAAAACTACAAGACCCCCAAACCCCCAGGTGTTTAGGAAGCGCCCCAACTGATCAACCGATCTCCCGCACAAACTCTTCCAACCGATCCGCCGCCGGCCCCGGCTCCCGCGCCCACCGGTTGTGCCCCAGTTCCTCGGGAAGCTCCTCCACCCTCGGGAAACACTGTGGTAGATCCGCAGCCAGGTTCTTCGCGGAGTCCAGGGGGCAGTCGCCGTCATTGACGAAGCGCGTCAACAACACTGGTACAGATGCTTCACGCCGTGCGGCCTCGTAATCCATGTCCGCACCCCGCAATCGCATCAACCTGTTTGTATGCGCGTAGCGGAACCACTCGCGCAAGTGCGGCCCAGCCTGGCGCCCGTACCCCGCCACATCAAGCACGCCAGCTGGCTGATACCCCAGCAAGGCCACCGTGGCACGCACAAGATACGTCCCGTACCGCAGCCGCCAGCGCTCTGGAGAGTTGAACCCTTCCCAATACGGGCTGCCAGCACCCACCCCCATCACGCTGATCACGTTCAATTCCGCGGCCTCGGGCCTCGCTATGAACAAACTAGCTATCTGACCACCCATGGAATGGCACAGCAGCACCACCGGGTGATCCTCATCCAAGCCATGCGCCTCCTTCGCGGCCTTGATGGTCCGCGGGTAATCCCCGCTGGCCAGGTCGTGATAACCCCACTTCTTAGACCGAGAGGCACGCGCCGTGGAGGTGCCTTGACCACGCAATTCACCCGTCGCTACCGGGTAGCCGCGGTCGCAAAGCTCCCACGCAATCGGGTCATAGTATCTTGCGCCCATGCCGAACCCCGGCCAGATCACCACAAGCGGCTTGTGGGCACTGATGGTTGGGGTGGCGTCGCCCCCAGAACCAAAAACCCGAACCGAGGATGTGGACGCATCCGCCATCCGCACAGGAACCAGCTCCGGTGAACGTCCAGCAGAAGCGGGATGAGCCATGGGACTACACGTCCAGGAAGCGCACGTCGCGCGCGTTGCGGGTGATGAAGCTGCGGCGGGCGACCACATCATCGCCCATGAGCACGCTGAAGACCTCGTCCGCGGCGGCCGCATCCTCCAATGTCACGCGGCGCAGCGTGCGGGTCATCGGGTCCATCGTGGTCTCCCACAGCTCCTTGGCGTTCATCTCGCCCAGACCCTTGTAGCGCTGCACGCCATCATCCTTGTTGATCTTCCGGCCCTGCTCCAGGCCCTCAGCCAGCATGGCATCGCGCTCCCGGTCGCTGAAGGCGTAGCCGGGCTCACCCTTGCCCCACTTCAGCTTGTACAGCGGCGGCTGGGCCAGGTACACGTAGCCCTCTTCCACCAGCGGGCGCATGAAGCGGAACAGCAGCGTCAGCAGCAAGGTTGCGATGTGCTGGCCGTCCACGTCCGCATCGGCCATCAGCACGATCTTGTGGTAGCGCAGCTTGGAAATATCAAACTCATCATGGATGCCGGTGCCGAGGGCGGTGATGATCGCCTGGACCTCGTTGTTCTTCAGCACCTTATCCATGCGCGCCTTCTCCACGTTCAGGATCTTGCCGCGCAGGGGAAGGATGGCCTGGTACATGGAGTCACGCCCGGACTTAGCGGAGCCACCTGCGGAGTCACCCTCCACGATGTACAGCTCAGACTTGCCCGGATCCTTGGAGCGGCAATCAGCCAGCTTGCCCGGCAATCCGCCCAGGTCACTGGCGGACTTGCGGCGCACCAGGTCACGGGCCTTGCGGGCGGCATCGCGGGCCTGGGCGGAAGCCACGGCCTTATTCACGATGGCCTTGGCCTCCGCCGGGTTGGCATCCAGCCAGTCCGTGAAGTGCTCATTGACCGCGCGCTGCACAAAGCCCTTGATCTCCGTGTTGCCCAGCTTGGTCTTCGTCTGGCCCTCAAACTGCGGATCGCCCACGCGCACGGAAATCACGGCAGCCAGGCCCTCGCGCACGTCATCGCCCGTGAGCTTGGAGTCCTTCTCCTTGAGCAGCTTGTGGTCCTTAGCGTACCGGTTCATCAGGGAGGTCAGCGCCGCGCGGAAGCCTTCCTCATGCGTGCCGCCTTCAAAGGTGTTGATGGTGTTCGCAAAAGTGTGCACGGACTGGGTGAACCCGGAGTTCCACTGCAGCGCCACCTCAACCTCGTGATCCTCACCCTTGGCCTCAAAGCTGACGATGGTGGGGTGGATCGCGGTCTTCTTGGCGTTGATGTGCTCAACGTAATCCTTGAGACCCTCTGGGTAGTGGTAGGTGCGCTTGCGCGGGCCCTTCTTCTTGGCCTCTTCCTGCGCCTTCTCTTCCGCGGACTTCGGCGCCTCAGCGTCCTCTGCAGCATCCTCTAGCTCGTCGGCCGCCGCGGCCTCCGGGCGCTCATCGATGAGGTTGATGGTCAGACCCTTGTTGAGGAACGCCATCTCCTGCAGCCGCTTCGCCACGGTGTCAAAGTTGAACTCCACCGTCTCGAAGATCTCCGCGTCCGGCCAGAAGCGCTGGCGCGTTCCGGTGCCGCGGGCCTTCTTGACCTGCTGCAGCTCCTTCGGCACAGCCATCTCGAAGTCCTGGCGCCACAGGTAACCATCGCGCTTGATCTCCGTCTCCATGCGGGTGGAGAGCGCGTTCACCACGGAAATACCCACGCCGTGCAGGCCGCCAGAGACAGCGTAGGAGTCAGAGTCAAACTTGCCGCCGGCGTGCAGCTGCGTCATCACAACCTGCACCGTGGGCGGGCCGGTGGGGTGGTCTTCCACGGGGATACCGCGGCCATCATCCACAACCTCCACGCCGCCATCCTTCAGCAGCGTGACGGTCACCTCCGTGGCGTACCCCGCCATGGCCTCATCGACCGAGTTGTCCACGACTTCCCACACCAGGTGGTGCAGACCGCGTTCACCGGTGGAGCCGATGTACATGCCAGGACGCTTGCGCACGGCCTCCAATCCTTCAAGGATGGTGATTGAGCTTGCGCCATAGTTGCTTGTCTTTGCTGGTTCACCCACGGTGAGAAAAGCTCCTTCATCGCCTTTAGGCTTATCTTCGGGCTTAATAACCACACCATTCTACCGCATGACCGGCCCTGCACTGTGGTTATCCGAAGTCATCCCGGGGGCCGCGCCCCTTGACTCGCAACCTGCCCTTGACCTGCCTGGGAATATGCGGCCCGAGGATGTTTAGCTCCGCCACCACATCCGGCCCCAACTGCCTGGCCAGGGACTGGAGGATGGATTTCTGCATGTACCGCAGCTGCGTGGTCCACGGTGTGGAATCGCATTGCACCACCAGCCGCTTGGTCTCCTCTTCAAACTTCACGGGCCGGGTATGTTCCGCTACCTTCTCCCCCACCAGCTCCTCCCACGCATTCATGAGCTTGTGCACGCTGAATTGCTTGTGCCATCCCTGCCGCCGAATTTCGCGTTGCACGAGGTCATGGAACGGTTTCGGGTCCCGGTAGCTGCGGTCCGCACGTCCATCGGCGCGGGTGGGTATGCGTGCGGGTTTGCTGTGCTTCTTCTTTTTTGGAGGCGACGCCACCCCACCCTTCCACTCCCCCTGCGGATTCCCACTGGTTTTCCTCAGGTTGGCGAAGGCCTCCGCAACAGGGTCGATTGTCATTGCTCCGGGGCCTCCTTCCCTGTGATCGCGGAGACGCGCGCTGCGCCCTCTGGGGTGTCTATGGTTGATGCCTCCACAGTGTAGATCGTCGCGATGTCCCGCAGCGCTTGTGGAATGTCCTCGTCCACAGCGGCGGTGATGAGCACCTGCTCCGCGTCCTTGATCAGCTCCACAAGCCTGGCCCGGCGGTTGCGGTCTAGCTCCGCGAACACATCATCCAGGATGATGATCGGCGAGGTGCCGTCGCCCTCCTGCATGAAAAACGCAGCCAACCGCAACGATAAAGCGAACGACCACGACTCGCCGTGGGAGGCGAAGCCCTTCGCCGGTTGAGTGCCGAGCATGAGAATCATGTCATCGCGGTGCGGGCCCAGCAAGGTGGTGCCGCGGTCGATCTCCTGGGCCCGCTTGTCCGCGAGGGCCTGGAGGAGCGTGGCCTCCGCGATACCGGGGCTGAGGAGGGCGGGTTCGGCATCCGGGGTGGAGGTGCCGAGGCGGATGCCAAGGTGTGCCAGGAGCTCATCGATGGTGGAGGTGTAGCCGATGAACGCGGGACGGGATTCCGGGGCGAGGCGCTGGTAGGTCTGGCTCAGGTGGGGGCTGAGATCGTGGACGATCTGCACACGGGCGGACATGATCTGCCCGCCGAGGGCCGCCAGTTGGGCATCCCAGACGTCCAGGGTGGCCAGGGCGGATTCGGCATCGGCTTTGTTGTCCGCGGTGAGGGTTGTGCCGCGGGGGGTGTCCGTGGCCATGCGCAGGGCGAAGGCGGAATTACGTAGCAGCGCATTGCGTTGGCGCAGAGCCTTGTCATAGTCCGCCTTGACCGCGGCGAGGCGCGGGTAACGGGCGACCATGATGGCATCGAGGAAATTGCGGCGCTGTTCCGGCTCCCCGCGGACGAGGGCTAGGTCCTCAGGGGAGAAGAGGGTGGTGCGGACGATCCCCAGCAGCTCCCGCGGGGTGTTCATCGCGGCGCGGTTGATGTGGGCCTTGTTGGCTCCGTGGGCCTTGAGGGCCAGGCGGGCGGTGAGCTCGCGTCCGTTGTTCACTGCGGTGGCGGTGAGTTGGGCGATGGATTGGCCTTGACGGACCAAGGCGGCATCTGAGTTCACCCGGTGGGAGCTCAAGTGGGCGAGGTAGCCCAGGGCTTCCACGATGTTGGTCTTCCCGTGCCCGTTGGGTCCGGAGAAGACCGTTACGCCGGGTGTGAGGGCGAGGTCGAGCTCGGCCCAGGACCGGTAGTCAGTGAGCTGGAGATTGCGGACGTACATCAGCCGTACATCAGCCCGGCAGGCGCACCGGCATCAGCAGGTAGGTGAAGTCCGAATCCGGGGTGGCGAACTCACCGTTGTCATTGGCCTCTGGCAGTTCGTTGGGTTCTGGCAGGAGGATCGCTGGGCGGGAGGCGACGGTGAACCCGAAGACCACGCGTGGGGTGTGGATCGCGCTCAAGCCCTCCTTGAGGTAGGTGGGGTTGAACGCGATGACGAGCGGCTCGCCGGAGAAGGCGCAGTCCAGGGTTTCGGTAGCGCTACCGACATCGCTGCCGCCGGCGGAGAGGGTGACGGTGTTGTCCTTGAAGTCCATGCGGACCTGGGAGTTGCGCTCTGCCACGAGGGAGACGCGGCGGATTGCATCCTGGAGTGGGCCGATCTCCACGCTGGCGATAGCCGTATGGCTGGTGGGCAGCAGTGGGCGGAACTTCGGGAACTCCGCATCCAGGAGGCGGGTGGTGGTGTGGCGGGTTTCTGTGGAGATGCCCAGAAGACCGTCCTTGCCGATGTCCTCTCCCTGGCCGACGGCAATTTCGATAGGATCCGTGTTGTTCGCATCCATGCTGCGGGCAGTGTCAGACAAGGTGCGGGCGGGGATGAGTAGTTTCGCTTGGGCTTCTGCGCTGGCTGGGTTCCACTGGAAGCTGCGGACAGCTAGGCGGAAACGGTCAGTGGCGACCATGACAACATTCTCGCCCTCGATTTCCATGTGGATGCCGGTGAGCATGGGAAGGGTGTCATCCCGCCCAGCGGCGGTGGCTACCTGAGAGATGGCTTCAGAGAACAACTGGGGATCGATGGTGCCAGTGACTTCCGGGAGTTCGGGGAGTACTGGGTAATCCTCAATTGTCATGGCGGGGAGCTCAAAGCGGGAGCTGCCGGAGGTCATGACCACCGTGGTGTTCTCAAACTGAATGTGGATCGGCTTATCCGGCAAAGACCCCACGATGTCGCTGGCGAGCTTGCCGGCAACCAGAATGCGGCCGGGTTCGTGTACTTCAGCGTTGATGGAGACCCGGGTGGAGACCTCCCGGTCGAAGCCGGACAGGGTCAGTCCGTCATCCGTGGCCTCAATGAGGACGCCGCGCAAGATGGGCTGAGTGGGTTTGCTCGGCAGGGACCGAGCCACCCAGCTCAAGGCGGAAGAGAAGTCATCCTTGGGAACAATGAAGCTCACTGCGTGATCCATGCGGGCCTATCTTTCATGTTTCGGTCATTTTTGTTCTTCGCTTGCAGGCCTGGTGGTGGCCGCGTGGTGTCTATAGCTTCCAAGGTTATCCCACACGCCCTATTTCTGTTTATTTTCCTATTGGGTAATCCAGTAGTTGTAGTAGGCGCTGTGGAAGCTGTGGATAAGTGCCCATATTAGCTGGTTGCGGGCGATTTCTTGTTGTTTACGAGGGTGTGCAGGAGCTGTGTGTAACTAGCGGGGCTCTGTGGATAACTTTTGTAACTTACAAGTTATCCACAGCCTGTCCACCGTTCGATCCCCAGATGTGGCAGGGGTTATCCCCAGCTCACGTGTGTAATTACAGGGTTGTAGGTACTTAGGAGCGCCGAACGGGGGTTCCCCCGGAATTACAAGTTTGTAATTACAGCTGTGGAAAACCCTGTGGAATTGTGGATAAGTGTGCGTTGGAGGGGATCCAGCAAGGTCACCGGCCTTGAAGTTATCCACAGTTACCCTGTGGATAACGCGGAGTAATTGTGGATAACTGTGGATTAACTGGTGGTGGGAGGGCTGTGGACAGCGCGGGTGGGGCTAACCCCGGGCATGCACCTTGATCTTCTGGCTGAGGGACTGCACCTGGTCAAAGATCTGCCTGTCCTCCGTCATCGCCTTGCGAACATTACGCTCGGCATGCATGACGGTGGTGTGGTCACGGTCCCCGAACTGCTCCCCCACCTTGGGCAGGGACAGATCCGTAAGCTCCCGGCACAGATACATGGCGATCTTGCGGGGATGGACTACACGCTTTGCCCGGGACTTGCCTTCCAGCTCTGCGTGCGTGACATTGAAGTACTCAGTCACAATGTCGATCACGTGCTTGGGCAGGATGTTGACATCCTGGTCCTCCGGGAGCATGTCCCGCATGACCCGGGTCGCCATCTCCTCCGTGATGGGCTCCTTGTTGATCGAGGATTGCGCCGCGATGCGGATGCGGGCGCCTTCGAGCTCACGGATGGATTTTTCATAGCGGCTGGCAATGAGGACCTTGACCTCTTCTGGCAGGTAGACCCCCTCTGCTTCATCCTTCTTGGTGAGGATGGCGATGCGTGTTTCCAGGTCAGGGGTTTGTACGTCCGTGATCAACCCGCCCTCAAACCTGGTGCGGAGGCGGTCTTCCAAGGTGGTCAGCTGCTTGGGTGGCCGGTCAGAGCTCAGCACAATCTGCTTGCCCGAATCCTTCAATGCATTGAAGGTGTGGAAGAACTCCTCCTGGGTGGACTCTTTGCCTTGGAGGAATTGAATATCATCCACGATGAGCATGTCCAAGCTGCGGTACTTGCGCTTGAACGCTTCACGGCTATCTGTGGCGATGGAGTTGATGAAGTCATTGGTCAGTTCTTCAGAGCTGATGTAGCTGATCTTCATATCCGGCCGCAGCTGCAAAGCGTAGTGCCCAATCGCGTGCAACAGGTGGGTCTTGCCCAGCCCAGATTCGCCCCAGATGAACAGGGGGTTATAGGAGCGCGCCGGAAATTCGGCTACTGCTCGGCAGGCCGCTGCCGTGAGGCTATTGGAGGAGCCGATCACAAAGTTATCGAAGGTGTGCTTCGGGTTCAGCGCGATACTGGTCCCGTTATTCTGCTGGGCAGGTGCGGCGGAGGGCGCCTGTGTGAGCTTGACCTCAGCGGTCCGCGGCTGCTCGGTGGCGGGCAGGAACTCCCACTCGTCCTGGGTCGGCGCGTGGTCTGACTCCTGTGGGTAAGCAGGCAGGGTGCGCGGGTCCAACTCTGCGGCGGTGGTGGGGTTGGAGAAGACTGAGCCTCCGCCGTGGTCAAAGGTGTGTTCCGCCTCGTGACCATCTCGCTTGTCCGGCTGCGGTGCCTGTGAGTTATCCGCACTGGGATCATCACCGTGTTCATCACTGTGTGCAACGCCGTGTTCACCGCCGTGAAGCCTTTGTCCCCCAGCGGTATTTGCTCTATCCCCCGCCTGCGCTTCCTCTTCCCCAAAGGAATCCTCCACCGGTTCAGATTGGCTTTGACCTACGCCATTAGAAGCAGAGATGGCCAGGGTGGCTTTGAGATCAAGCTGGGACTTTAAGACCTGTTTGATGGGGTCGGTGAGGAGCCGCTCCACCTCGGACTTGGTGTAGCGGCTATCTGCCTCGAAAACCACGATGTTCCCCATCAGCCCAACGGCGTTGATCTTGCTGAGCAGAGTCTTGTGCCGCTGGGAGATGTGTGGGTATCCATCGGTGCCATCAGAGTTCTTCCACTCATTGGCTATGGCTGCCCACATTGCAGGGAAGTGCTCGTGGAGCGGGAGGTTAGGTTCAGTCATCAGTTGGCTTTTGTTTGTGGGGTGTGCAGGTACAGGGTGCAGCTGGGGGGACTAGTTAATTTACTGTCTCTAGCGCATGTTCGGAGGCGAAACCGAAAATCTGGTGTGGTGTGGATCTGAGTGGGTCATGGGGGGTAGATTCCGCGTGAACCGAAGGTTAAGCGCGCGGAAAGTAGTAGTTTGTCTATCCACGACGTTGTACACACCTTCTTTCTGGCCCTGTGCTGGGTTTCCACAGAGTTGTCCACACCTGTGGATAACTTTCCTCCACATGTTATCCCCAAGCTACCGCCAATCTGTGGATAACTCCTAATTCTCCCCAAATAGCCTCCTGACCTGCTTAAACAATCCCTCAAGTTGAGGTTTAAGCTTCGGGGGTGGCGATGTTATCCACAGGGGGGCTGGAAAACCACAAACGCACAGGTCGTGGCTTTTCCACCGGGGGCAAGGGCAATTTTGCTTCCCTCGCCAGCACCACGTATTCTTGGAACGTCTATGGCTAATCTGTGTGGCAGCCCGCATCTCGCGTGACGCTGCTCATCGGTTACCTCACGCTGGCAAGCATGCTTTGAACGTTGGGTAAATCCAGCGTGTGCATCTGTTGTGTTTGATCCGCCAGCATTGTCGTCCACACGAACACGTGGGTGGTTGGTATTTGCCGCCCACGGTCTAAAAAAGAAGGAGTGAAGTACCGTGGCTAAGGGCAAGCGTACTTTCCAGCCAAACAACCGCCGCCGTGCACGCGTGCACGGCTTCCGCACCCGCATGCGCACCCGTGCAGGCCGTGCCATCGTTTCCGCACGTCGCCGTAAGGGCCGCAAGTCCCTGACCGCCTAAGGTCAGCCGGATCCTTCATTTCCGTCCCCTGGGCTGTGTGCCACGTGGCGGAAGTGAATACCAACCACCACCGTGCTTGAACCCCAGCATCGGCTCCGTTCCACTGCTCTGTTTAGCAGGACAGTGAAACGTGGGAAGAAGAAGGGCAGCCGCACGGTGGTGGTTCACGTTTATCTAGGCAACGCTCGCGCGGAAGCTCATGCCGCATCCCAGGGCGGCGCACTGCCCGAGGCAGCCACCGCCGGTCCCCGCGTAGGCCTAGTGGTTTCCAAAGCAGTGGGCAACGCGGTGACCCGGCACAGGGTATCCCGACTTGTGCGACATTGTGCCGCGTATTGCATCGGATCCCGCCCCGCCCCCAGCGAGTTCCGTGATTGTGAGCCGCTGGAGATCCCCGTGGGTGCAAGCATCGTGATCCGTGCATTACCCGCATCGGCGCACGCAACAACCGAGGAGCTCTTGAAAGATGTGCACAGCTGCATCCGACGAGCCCTCAACTGAGCGCCACGCAGATCCCCCCAACGCCCAGAACCCGCGCAAAGGCCCATCTTCGTGGGCCTATAGTGCGATTCTCGTTTACCAAGAACACCTCTCAGCCCTTAAAATGGGTCCGACGTGTCGTTTTGATCCCACGTGCAGCAGTTACGCCCTGAATGCCTATGCCACTCATGGCTTCATTCGGGCCACACTGCTGACCGTGGGGCGTTTGGCTAGGTGCGGTCCGTGGCACCCCGGTGGTTGGGACCCTGTCCCGCCCCGCCGGCCAAGACGCTCGCTGTGGTTGCGCCTCAAGGCACTGTTGCAGTGACGAGCCACGTGATTGACCCGCCCACCCCACAATTGTTCAGGAGAATTTTCAAGACGTGCTGAATTTCATCTACTACCCAATTTCAGGCGTGCTGTGGTTCTGGCACAAGGTGTTTAGCTTTGTGCTTGACCCGGCCGCCGGCGTGACCTGGGCGCTGTCCATCATGTTCCTGGTGTTCACCATCCGTATCTTGCTGGTTAAGCCGATGGCCAACCAGCTGCGCTCTGCCCGCAAGATGCAGGAACTCCAGCCCAAGATGCAGGAGCTGCAGCGCAAGTACAAGAACGATCGGCAGACCCTCGCTCTAGAGATGCGCAAGGTGCAAAAGGAGATGGGCGTTAACCCGCTCGCTTCGTGCCTGCCGTTGCTGGTGCAGATGCCGATCTTCATTGGCCTGTTCCAGGTGCTGCGCTCCTTCAACCGCACCGCAGACGGCATGGGCCAGCTGGGTATGACCGTGGAGGAGACCCGTAATACCCCGAACTACTTCTTCGGTGTGGACGAGGTGCAGTCCTTCCTGGACGCCCGCCTCTTCGGTGCTCCTCTCTCCGGCTACATCTCCATGGACCCGGCGAACTACCGCGCCTTCTCCCCCACGGGCGAGATTGATTTCACGCGCATGAACATCATCGTGGTCGTGGTTCCTCTCATGCTCCTGGCCGCGGTTCTGATGCACTTCTCCGCGCGCATGTCCATGGACCGGGCCGCCGCGAAGCGCAAGGCCAACCCTGCAAGGAAGGACGACCCCCGCGCTCAGCAAATGCAGATGCAGATGGATATGATGCAGAAGCTTATGCTGTGGGTCATGCCGGTGATGTACCTCATGGGTGGTTTCCTGTGGCAGGTCGGCTTAGCGCTGTACATGGCCACGAACATGACCTGGTCCTACGTTCAGCAGTACCTGCTGTACAAGAAGATGGACGCCGAGGAGGCCGCCGAGAAGGAGGCCATTGCCGCTTCCAAGCGCACCACGGCTCCCAAGCCGGGCCAGCGTCCCGATAACCCGAAGAAGAAGCGCAAGAAGTAGCCATTCTTCCCCCACCGCCGCACACCGTGTGGCGGTTTTCTTTTTGTTTTTTGGGGCGACGCCACCCTGGCACTCCCCCCCGCCCCACTAATTACACGGTTGGGATTAGTCGTGTGCGGGCTTCGGCGCAGTGGGCGCTGTTTGCCGTCCACGGGATACAATGTTTCACGTGAAACATCGCCCACCGGCGCCCGGCACGCGCCCTCCGGTGACCGCGATCCAACGGCAACACCCTCCCTAAGGAGCATTGAATGAGCACCCCTTCCGCACCAGAGGAGCTTGGCCCCACTCCCCCAGCCGCAAGGGCCGTATTCGGCGAGAGGCTCCCCATGGCCGAAGCCTACGCAGCTTCCCTCGCCACCGATGGGATCACTCGGGGACTCATCGGCCCCAGGGAGATTCCGCGAATCTGGGAGCGCCACGTCTTAAACTCTGCGGTCTTGGGTGAAGCCATCGCGGAGGGTGCCCGGGTGATAGATGTCGGGTCCGGAGCAGGACTCCCCGGCATCCCATTGGCCATTGCCCGCCCGGACCTTCGGGTGCAGTTGTTGGAACCGCTCCTACGCCGGACAACATATCTTGAGGAAATTTGCGGCCGCCTCGGGTTGGATGCGGAGGTCGTGCGCGGGCGTGCGGAAGAGGGGCACATCGTCCGGGCGCTGCAGGGCGCGGACGTGGTGACCTCACGCGCAGTGGCGCCATTGGGCAAGCTTGTTCGCTGGTCCCTTCCCCTAGCGAAGCGTGGTGGGGTGATGCAGGCCCTCAAGGGCGGCAGCGTCCATGAGGAGATTGAGCGGGACGGCGCGGAGATCGCAAAGGCCGGCGGTGGTAACATCGCTGTGACCGAAGTCGGCCGTGATGTTCTGGAAGCACCGACCCACGTGGTGACCGTGGCTAGGGTAAAGTAGCTGGGGCGCGGGGGCGTCGCTGTAAAAACGAAATTTACATTTCCCTGTTTTCGAACAGGGCGATTGTGGGTGTCACACGGGGGCACTAGTGTAGAGGCATAAAAGTTCGGCAGCGATGTTTCACGTGAAACATCGGCACAACCACGGGATTGGACAGCAAGATGGCGCAGAACGATTGGGACGATACGCCCATCGCGAGGGCAGCGCGGCAGGCTGCGAAGATGCAGAATCCTACAGGATTACGGCTAGTGAAGCCGGAGAAGTGTAGGAAAATTACGATAGCCAACCAGAAGGGCGGGGTGGGAAAGACTACCTCGACGGTGAATCTCGCGTGGGCTCTTGCTATGCATGGGATGAAGGTGCTCGTGGTGGACCTCGACCCGCAGGGTAATGCTTCCACTGCGCTGGATGCGGAACACCGCATGGGCACGCCTTCCAGCTACGAGGTGCTGATTGGAGAGATCGGTATCGAGGAAGCCATGCAACAGAACTCCGCCAATGGCAATGTGTTCTGCGTTCCCGCGACGATCGACCTGGCTGGCGCCGAGATTGAGCTTGTGAGCATGGTGCGCCGCGAGTACCGACTCTCTACGGCCCTGAGTGACGAGTTCATCCAAGAGCACGGCTTTGACTACATCTTTATCGATTGCCCGCCGTCCCTGGGTTTGCTGACCATCAATGCTATGACCGCCGTGGACGAGGTGCTCATTCCTATTCAGTGTGAGTACTACGCGCTTGAGGGCGTGGGCCAGCTGCTGAACAACATCAACATGATCCGCCAGTCCCTGAACTCCAACTTGCACATCAGTGCAGTGCTGTTGACGATGTATGACGGCCGCACGAAGCTCTCCGAACAAGTCTCCGATGAAGTGAAGAGCCACTTCGGTTCCGTCGTGCTCGATAACCGGATCCCTCGCTCCGTCAAGGTATCCGAGGCTCCCGGGTACGGGCAGACAGTGTTGCAATACGATTCCGGTTCTCGTGGCGCACTGGCCTACTTCGATTCGGCTGTGGAGTTCGCCAAGCGCGGAGACTACCTCCCTACCCCAGAGACCGCGCCCATCGGCGTGGCACCCGAACTACACGGATAGGTGTGATGAACTATGGCTGAGAAGAAGAAGCCAGCAATGCCCGCCGCTAGTGCCGTCACCGATTCCCGCCGTGGGGGCCTGGGTCGCGGACTCGCCTCGCTCATTCCCTCCGGTCCGGCGAAGCCTTCCCTTGGCAACGGTGCCGCGGACATCGTATTGGGCAGTGGAGCCGGCGGGAGCCGAAATCAAGACAACAGCGTGCCTTCCGATAAGCGTCACAGTGACAAAACAGGGTCGAATGGTTCCAAGGCTCAGAACTCCCGGATTAACATTTCTAACCAAAAGGATTTTGGTGCCAGCTACCAAGAGCTTCCTTTGGTGGATATCCGGACAAATGCGAAGCAGCCACGCTCCGTGTTCGATGAGGAAGCGCTCCAGGAGCTCGTGCATTCGCTGCGCGAATTTGGTCTCATGCAGCCCATTGTCGTGCGGCACTCCCCCGCCGGCCGCGGCAGGGAGCGCACCGAATACGAACTCATTATGGGTGAGCGTCGTTTGCGCGCGGCGAAGCTCGCCGGGTTCGATGTCATCCCGGCAATCATCCGTGAGACCGAGGATGACGCGATGCTGCGGGACGCGCTATTGGAGAACATCCACCGCGTGCAGCTCAACCCACTAGAAGAGGCTGCGGCTTACCAGCAGCTGATGGAGGAGTTCGGGGTCACCCAGGAGCAGTTGGCTAAGAAGATCGGGCGGTCTCGACCTTTGATTACCAACATGATTCGTCTGATGCAGCTGCCCGTCGCTGTTCAGCGTCGCGTGGGCGCAGGGGTTCTCTCCGCAGGGCACGCCCGCGCGTTGCTGGGGCTCAAGGCAGGGGCAGAGGCGCAGGAGCGTTTGGCAGAGCGCATCGTGGCCGAAGGCATGAGCGTCCGCGCCACCGAAGAGGCCGTGACCCTTCTGAACCGAGATGGCGGCAATGAGGACAAGAAGAAGCGCCGTCAAGGATCCCGTGATCTCCCGCCGGCGGTGAGAGCTTGGGCAGAAGACGTGTCCGACACGCTGGAGACAAAAGTTAGTGTCCAGATGGGGAAGAAAAAGGGAAAGATCGTTGTTGAATTCAGCGGGCCCGAGGATTTTGACCGGATCATCGAGCTCATGAAATTTCACAACGAGTAAAAAGAGTTTGTAGAAGGAACCCCCATGCTGAGCGTTCAGGAAGCAATCGATAGCCGTCGCGCTGTCCGCAAGTACACAGACCAGGATGTCTCCGATGAGGTGCTGGATCGCATCGTCCGCAGCGCCCTTGAAGCCCCTAGCGCCTTCAATGCGCAGATGAGGGATCTTGTGGTTGTCCGCGATCCCAAGGTGAAACAGGGCTTGTATGAGGCCTCCGGCCAGCAGCAGTTCCTGGATGCGCCGGTGGTGTTCGTGGCTGTGGGCCGCACGGAAATTCTCCCCGATGATGCCAACGAGGTCCTGGGCGAGCAGCTTGCCGGCTATGTGCGCGGGTTCCAGGAGAAGAAGACGCAACAGGGCCTTCGAGAGGCCGGCTTGCGCGATGCCATGCTCGTGGCGGGTTTCCTACTACTAGCCGCCCAGGCCGAGGGTCTTGCCACCTCCCCCACCACGGGCTGGGACGAAGAGGGCGTGAAGAAGGCAATCGGACTGAAGGGTCGCGAGGACCGCTCCATCGCCCTCGTTGTGGCCATGGGCTACGCGGACGAGTCTCCGGCGCACCCGGGGCGCGTCGCCGAGCGCAGGGTGAACGACAGCTTCTGAGTTGCCCTCAGATACCCCCGATGTTTCACGTGAAACATTGGGGTTTTCCCGTTTTGGTGCGCGGGGAAAAACAGATTGCATAGAATCACCATTGGATAGCGTGGCAGCCTGACGGCGTGGGGTGCCGTCGCCCTAAAAAACAATAGAACCACTGCCACCAAAGCACAGGAGCCTGGACCGGACCATGGAAATTAGTATCCGTGCGCTGGCGCCACATAATTGTTCGCATGTGGAGGCCGGTGCAGCTGCATCGATTTTTTGGGAGTTGCCGCCTGCGGCGGAGCCTGAAGATGCTGCATTCGACAAGCAAGTGTGGATGCAGCGGGTGTTGATGGAATGGGGCATCTGCGGGTACACGGCGCTCGTGGGAACGGGCGACGCCGGGACGCACATGGTGCCCGCAGCAACCGTGTTTTTCGCTCCCGCAAGTTACATGCAGGGCGTGGAGCAGCTACCCAGCGGGCCGGTCTCCCCCGATGCGATTCTGCTCAGTGCCGTGCACGTGGCGCTGCCCTATATGGGGCTCTACCTGGAGCACCAGCTGATCGATGCTGTGCTGACCGAGGCGCACCGCCGCGGGATCAAGGCCGTGGAGGCTTTTGCGCGTCTGGAGGTCGAGGATCGGACGGGAGAGGCGGGATATGAGCCGGAGAGCTACAAGGGCTGGGAGGCGCCGTTAGAGACGCATTCGGGGGACCCAGTGGCGGATCGGTTGAGTGTGGCGCCCATGTTGAGCGCGGAGATCCTAGAAGCGGAGGGCTTTGAGGTGGTGCACCAGCACCCGGAGTTCCCCCGCTATCGGGCAGAGATTGCGAGTGCAGCCGGTGTGTTCGCGATGTTCGCGGAGGACGATCACGCAGAGGTGAACGGCCCCGAAGAGTTCTACACCGTTACCGGCGGCGGAAGGATGCGCAAGGCGGTGCGGGTGCTGCGCCGCTAAAGGGGTGGGGTGGGGCCTTGGCAGCGCTGGCGCCAGCCCCATAAGCTAGCGCGCCTCGGCCTCGAGGATCTCGGAGAAGCTGAAGGTGCCGGTGGCGTGGCTGTCCTTATCCAGCAGGTACAGGCGCTTGACGGCCACCACGATGGCCTCAGCGATGGTGTCCCGCATAGCAGGATCCGTGAGGATCTCGACATCCTTGGGGCTCGTCAAATAGCCGGGCACCACTTGGACGGTGGGCATGCTGGTAAGGCGCAGGATGTCGGACGTCTGTCCGTGGTTATAGCAGTTCTGCAATGGGGTGCGGGCCACGATCTCACGTTGGATGAAGCCGGAGAGCTTCTCACCCATCATCGAGGAGTATCCGGTCAGCGAACCGAAGTAGAAGGTGGCCGCACCATTGGCCTTCTCGTTGGCATAGATATCTGTACGCAGGGAAATCATCACGTCAGCACCGAAGGCGTTGGCGATGTTCGCGCGGTCCTGATTGCTCGGGTTGGCGGATCGCGGCCTGGAGAGAATGGTTTCCATTCCCGCCGCGATCATGCGACCTTCTACCCTACCGGCGAGGTCCCAGAGGATCTCCTCCTCGGAGATCTGACCATAGGGTCCCTTGACGATGTAGCCCTGATCCTTGCCACCGAGGCCTGGATCAATGACCACGCGCTTACCCGTCAACTGTGGGCCGGCGGAGCGGATCTGCTCATGCTCGCGGATGGACTGCGGGGAGCCACCGGTGATGCGGCGGCCCAGGTAGGACAAGGCTCGCAAGGTATCGGGGCCCACCACGCCATCGGAGTTCAGACCGTAGTTGAGCTGGTAGCTCATCACGGCGGAGTGAGTCTTGGGGCCGAAGTGGCCGTCCACGCGGTTGGTGTAGAAACCCAGGTCATGCAGCTGGGTCTGCAGCTGGGAGACGTCATCCCCCACAAACTGGTTGCTCTGCAGGCTCAGGACACGGGCTCCCAGGGTGTAGGAGGCCTCGCGTAGGGCGCGGAGCGTGCCGGAGGTGATGGTGCCGTCCGCGATGATGCCACGCTGCTGCTGGAAAGCACGCAAGGAGGTGGCGAGTTCCTCGTCAAAGATCTCGTCTTCTGGCTGCCACTGCTGGGAAGAAGAACCGGTTGTATCCCCCGCGAATCCTTCAAGCATTCCCAGGCGCGCTAGGGTGCCACGCACCTCCGCGACTCGCGGACTGCGGTCACCAACCTGGAGAAGCAATCGTTCCACTTGGGTTTCCACTCCCATTCCTATGTTCGTTGCGAGCCCCACGGGGTCTGTGAGGCGCACATACGTGGAGGCCAACAGGGTGGCCCTCACCATGAGGGCGCAGCCGCCACGTCGCGGTCAGAATCAAATTACCATCGCATTCTATGCGGAATATTGCTCAGAGGTAGGAGCGCAACTTCTCTTTCAGGGTTTCCTTAGATTGCACGCCCTTGAGCTCCGCAACTTTGGTCCCATCCTTGAACACAGCGAGCATGGGGATGGACATGACCTGGAACATGGCCGCCAGCATCCGCTCATCATCCACGTTGACCTTAGCGATCTTCGCCTGGTCCCCCATCTCCTCAGCAAGCTGGTCGATGACAGGGGTCATCTGCAGGCACGGCCCGCACCACTCAGCCCAAAAGTCCACCAGCACAGGGACATTGGACTCGACCACTTCCTGTTTGAAGGTGGAATCAGTGACATTAATAACGTTGGCCATGGTGGGTACTCCTTGAGGACTTGAAGCTAGGGGCTAAGGACTTGAAGCTAAGGACTTGGGCTTTGGGGGCTTGGCAGGCGGGCGTCATCCTAGAATGCGGCGCACCCATCGCAGCTTTACAGCGCAGCGATGTACGCCTCGGCATCCAACGCCGCCCGGCAACCGGACCCGGCTGCCGTGATGGCCTGCTGGTAGTGGGAATCCACCAAGTCACCGGCGGCAAATACTCCCGGCAGGCTGGTCCGGGTGGAAGGCTCCTCCACCCACACGTACCCATTATCCTGCAGGGCCACCTGGCCTTCAAAGACACCTGTGCGTGGGTCATGCCCAATGGCCACAAACATGGCATCCATCGGCAGATTGGAACGCTCCCCGGTCACCGTGTCCTCCAGCACCAACGTGTTCACGGCGGAGTCACCCTTGACCTCAACCACGCGGGCGTTCGTGATGAAGTTGATCTTCGGGTTGTTTCGGGCGCGCTCCACCATGATGGCGGAGGCGCGGAACTCTTCCCGGCGGTGGATGACGGTCACGGACTGGCCGAACTTGGTGAGGAAATCTGCCTCCTCCATGGCGGAATCCCCGCCGCCAATGACGGCGATCTTCTTGTCCTTGAAGAAGAAGCCATCGCAGGTGGCGCAGGCGGATACGCCGCGCCCCAGCAGTTCCTGCTCGCCCGGCACGCCCAGGTAGCGTGGCTCAGCTCCGGTGGCCAGGATGACGGTCTTTGCGCGGTATTCCTCCCCGTAGGCCCAGACCTTCTTGATCTCCCCGCTCAAGTCCATCTTCTCGATATCCTCCTGCCGCAGATCCGCACCGAAGCGCTCAGCCTGGGCACGCATCTCCTCCATCAGGGCGGGGCCCATGATGCCCTCTTGGAAGCCGGGGAAGTTCTCCACCTCGGTGGTCTGCATCAGCAGGCCGCCGTACTCAATACCCTCGAACACCAGCGGCTTGAGCTCTGCCCG
>DXFZ01000018.1 GCA_019114175.1 Candidatus Corynebacterium gallistercoris | reverse complement strand
GCGGGGTGCGCACAGCACCTACTACAACGATGTCTTCCGGGGTGGGCTTCAGTTCAGCCATGGGGATCAAACCTTCCTCTATCTCTTTTCCGCTTAACTTCTTGATTCTAGTGTTCCACATCACCGCCGGGCAGGCGGCGGTCCCCGCGGTCTACTTCTGGTACAGCCCCAGGATGTCGATGGCCTTCTCCCGCATCTCCACCTTCCGCACCTTGCCGGAGAGCGTCATGGGGTATTCCTCCACGATGTGCACGTAGCGAGGGATCTTGTGCCGCGCCAGGTGCCCGTCTGCGAACTCGCGCACGGCGGCTGCGTCTAGCGGCTCTGCGCCTGGGTTCATGATGATCCACGCCATGAGCTCCTCGCCGTACTTCTCATCCGGCACGCCGATGACCTGCGCGTCGGAGATGTCCGGGTGGGTGTAGAGGAACTCCTCGATCTCGCGCGGGTAGAGGTTTTCGCCGCCGCGGATGACCATGTCCTTGATGCGGCCGGTGATCATCACGTAACCATCCTCATCCATGACACCCAGGTCGCCGGTGTGCATCCAGCCTTCCTCGTCGATGGCCTCGGCGGTTTTCACGGGCATGTCCCAGTACCCCTTCATCACCGAGTAGCCGCGCACCAGCACTTCGCCCTGTTCGTTTCTTGGTAGGGTGCGACGCCCCTCCGGCTCCACAATCTTCACCTCAATGTGGGGTCCTGGGCGGCCAACCGTGTTGACCCGCTTGTCGATCGGGTCATCGGGAAGGGTTTGGATGGACACTGGCGAGGTCTCTGTCATGCCGTAGCAAATGCCAACCTCTGTCATGCCCATGATGTCGATGACCTCTTGCATGGTCTTCGTGGGGCAGGAGGTGCCCGCCATGATGCCGGTGCGCAGCTTGGACAGGTCAAACTGCTTGGACCCTGCTTGTTCCAGTTCCTGCAGCTCGGCGATGAACATGGTCGGCACGCCGTAGAGGCTGGTGGCGTCGCCGTGGGTGACGGCCTCCAAAGCGGCACGCGGGGTGAACACGGGGCCGGGGATGATGGTGGTCGCACCGTGGGAGAAGGCGGCGATGTTGCCCATCACCATGCCGAAGCAGTGGAAGAACGGCACGGGGATGACCACGCGGTCTTTGTCCGTGTAGCTGAGGCGTTCGCCCACCATGTAGCCGTTGTTGAGGATGTTGCGGTGGGTCAGCGTCGCCCCCTTGGCCATGCCCGTGGTGCCGGAGGTGTACTGGATGTTGATGGGGTCATCGGGGTGCAGCTGCTCGCGCACCGCGTTGAGATCGAGGATAGCGTGGTTGGAGAGTTCGTTCCACCGTTCGGAGCCGAAGAAGATGACTTCCTTGTAGTTGTTATCGAACTCGTGCTCCGTGGTGTGCACCATCTTGCGGTAGTTGGAGTCCTTGAACCGGCCCGCGGAGAACAGTGCCTTGATGCCGGCCTGGTTCATCACGTAGTTGAGCTCACGGGTGCGGTAGGTGGGGTTGATGCACACGAGGATCACGCCGATCTCCGCGGTGGCGTACTGCACGATCGACCACTCCCAGCGATTCGGCGCCCAGATGCCGATGCGATCCCCCTTGCGGTAACCCGCCGCGTGCAGGCCAGATGCCAGGCGCTGTACCTTGCGGTGGAACTCCGTGTAGGTCATGTGCACGTCCCCGTACAGGTCCACGATGGCTTCATTGTCCGGGTAGTTCGCCACCGTGCGGGCCAGGTTCTGGCCAAGGGTCTCCTCCAGCAGCGGCACATCCGTGGGGCCAACGGAGTGGGACAGCGCGGGGTCTAAAGTGGCTGGGTCGCTGAGTTGGACGGGCGGGCGGCCCGCAGGGGCTCCCTGCTGAGCTGCGGAATTATTCTCTACTGCAGTTGTCATGTTGTGGTCTCCTCGTTCGTTCCTGCGTTAATGAGTCTTAGCTTTTGTGCACTAATCGGGCGGGCGTGCGGGGCAGCGATACTTCGCGTGCCATCTACATCTCCTCCCCCGCCCGCATCGCCATGACCTCCGCCTGCCGCAGCAGCGGGGCGTCAATCATCTGGCCGTCCACGGCGAAGGCACCGGAGTTTTCCCGTGCCCCGGCGATGACCTTCCGTGCCCACTCCAGCTGCTGGTCGGTGGGCTGGTAGGCCTCCCGGATGGCCGGCACCAGGCCCGGGTGGATGCTGACGGTGGCGGCGAAGCCACTGCCGGCAGCGTCCACGGCCTCCGCGCGGGCGCCCTCCACGTCGGCGGTGTCCGCGTGGATGGAATCCAGGGCCACCTTGCCGGCAGCGGCGGCGTGCAGGAGCACCATTGCGCGGGTGAGGCGCGGAACCTCGCGGTAGCCGCCCGGGTTGCCGGAGATGCCGCCACCCATCGTTGGAGATTCATCCACGCCGTAGCGGGATGAGGTGCCTCCCAGTGCGGCCGTGAGATCCTCCGCACCCCAGAACAGCGCCACCACCTGAGGGTGCTGGGCGATGGTGGACAAATTCAACACTCCCAAGGGAGTCTCAATGAGGGCGATGATGTGCCAACTGGATATCACGTCGGCGAGGGAGCCGGTGGTGGCGTCGCCAAAAGAAAGATCCTCAACCTTTGGGATCATGACCTGCGTGAATGGGCTCTCGGCCACGGCCTCCACATCGGCCAGGAAGTCCTCAGTGCCGGCGGGATTGATGCGCACGATCGTGCGGGCGGGATCCAGGTCCGCGGCGATGACGTTGCGGCGAGCCTCCGGGCGGTTCTCAGCGCGGCAGCCGTCCTCCAGATCCAGGATGACCATGTCCGAGCGCTCGGAAGCCTTGGCGAAGCGCTCCGGGCGGTCAGCGGGCGCGAAGAGCAGGGCCGGGCCGGTGGGGAGCCAACGAAGCGAACTCATGACGTTAGGCCTCCCCTGCCGGCGCGGTGGTGCCAGCGGTGTCAGCGGTGTCTGCTGTGCCAGCACCATCAGTTGGCCGGCACTGCATCATCGTGCTGCGGATAGCCGTGCACACCACTGTCCCATCCTGATTACGGCCGATGTGCTCCAGCTCCACGATGCCCTGGTTGGGGCGGGAGGAGGACAGCCGCTTGCCCAGCACCTTCGTCTCCGCGTACAGCGTGTCCCCATGGAACATCGGCGCGGGGAAGGTGATCTCCTTGAAGCCCAGGTTCGCCACGATGGTGCCCAAGGTCAGCTGGGAAACACTCAGCCCCACCACAGTGGAGAGGGTGAACATGGAGTTCACGAGCCGCTCGCCCTTGAATCCCGGCTGGCCGGAGGCCCAGGCCGCATCCAGGTGCAGCGGTTGGGTGTTCATCGTCTGGGTGGTGAACAGGGTGTTATCGGCCTCAGTCACGGTGCGGCCCGGGCGGTGGAGGTAGGTGGTGCCTTCCTCAAACTCCTCAAACCACAGTCCGCGCTGGACTACGGCCTTACCCTGCGGCTGCTGCTCCTGCTGGCCCTGCTGTTCCTCTTGGCTCGGCTGCTCATTGTGCTCAGTCATGATGTGTCCTTCTTCTCGCTTGCCTTACGCGTGCGGTTCGTCCCGTGAAATCTCACGCTACAGGTTTCGCTACAGCCCCAGCGCCTTGGCGATGAGCATCTGCTGCACCTCAGTGGTTCCCTCACCGATCTCCAGGATCTTGGAATCCCGGTAGTGGCGGGAGACACGGTACTCATTCATGAAGCCGTAGCCACCGTGGATCTGCGTGGCATCCCGGGCGTTGTCCATCGCCGCTTCGGAGCAGACCATCTTCGCGATGGATGCTTCCTTGCTGAAGTCCTGGCCAGCAACCATCTTGGCCGCGGCGGCGTACCACGCCTGACGGGCGGTGAAGGCGCGGGCTTCCATGCGGGCGATCTTGAAGCTGATGGCCTGGTAGCTGCTGATCGGCTGGCCGAAGCTGGTGCGCTCCTTGGCGTACCGCACGCACTCGTCCACGCATCCCTGTGCAGCGCCGGTAGCCAGGGCGGCGATCGCCACGCGGCCTTCCTGCAGGATGGACAAGAACTGTGCGTAGCCACGCCCGGACTCACCCAGCAGGTTCTCCTTCGGCACGCGCACGTCGCTGAAGGTCAGGGGGTGCGTGTCGGAGGCGTTCCAGCCCACCTTGTCATACGCCGGCTCTGCGGTGAACCCTTCGGTGCCGCTGGGCACGATGATCGCGGAGATTTCCTTCTTGCCGTTATCCTTCTGCCCGGTCACGGCGGTGACGGTCACCAGCTTGGTGATGTCCGTGCCGGAGTTGGTGATGAACTGCTTGGAGCCGTTGATGACCCACTCGTCACCATCGAGCTTGGCGGTGGTCTTCGTGCCGCCAGCGTCAGAGCCTGCCTCCGGCTCGGTCAGGCCGAATCCCGCCAGGCCTTCACCTGTCACCAGCTCTGGCAGCCACTTCTGCTTCTGCTCCTCGGTACCGAAGCGGTAGATGGGCATGATGCCCAGGGACACGCCCGCCTCCAGGGTGATGGCCACGGACTGGTCCACGCGCGCCAGCTCCTCCAGCGCGATGCCGAGTGCCAGGTAGTCGCCACCCATGCCGCCGTACTCCTCGCTGATGGGCAGACCGAACAGGCCCATCTGCCCCATCTGCTTCACCACGTCATAGGGGAAGCTGTGCTCCTTATCGTGCTTCGCCGCCACCGGGTCTACAACCTCGTTGGCGAATTCCTCTACGCTGCGGCGCAGTTCCTCATGCTCTTGGCTCAAGATGCTCATTGTTTTCTCCTTAGGTTCCTGGTTGTTTATGGTTATTGTTCTTCGTCGGCGACGGCCGCAAGGACCTCCCCGGTCGCCACCTTGTCACCAACGGCGACTTTCAGGCTGACCTGGCCGGACTGGGCTGCGGAGAGGGTGTGTTCCATCTTCATAGCCTCGATGACCAGCACGGCCTGGCCCTCCTCCACCTGCTGGCCATCTTCGACCTCCACGGCGATGACGGTGCCGGGCATCGGGCTGGTGATGTCCGCATCACCAGCCGCGGCCTCCGCCAGGGCTGCGGCCCGGGAGAGCTGCGCCAGGGTGTAGCTGCCTTCCGGCCCGGTGAGGATGACCTCGGTATCCGTGTAGGTCACGGTCCAGCGCTGGGTCGGCTGGCCGGGGGCCTCGCCCACCTGCAGTTGGTAGAAGCCTTCGCCTTCGTTGAGGATGCTGAAAGACAGCTCCTTGGGCGCCGGCCGGTCCTCCTGCTCCGTATCCTCACCCTTGAGCGGGACGGTGGGACCCACGGTGGCTGCCCACTGCCCTTCCGCGCGGCGCAGCTCGACCTCCCGGATGCCCTCGGCAGAGCCATCGCCCAGCACGATCCGCACGGGCGCTGCGGCGCGCCCGGCGCGCCAGGAATCGGCGCTGGTCCACACCGAACCCAGGGAGCCGTGCGCCTTGTGGGGCTTGCGCATGCCAGCCAATGCCGCCACCGCGTAAGCCAGCGCTGGCGTGGCAGGATCCTGGTAATCGCCCACGATCGCGTCCAGCAGCCCGGTGTGCATGTCACCAGCCACCACGTCCGGGTAGGTGGCCAGGAAGCGGTTGAAGTTGATATTGGTGACCAGCCCATCGACCACGGTCGCGCCCAGCGCTTCGTCCAGGCGCTGCAAGGCCTGGGCGCGGTCGCCGCCGTACGTGATGACCTTGGCCAGCATGGGGTCATAGTCACTGCCGATGGTCTGGCCTGCCCGCACGCCGGAGTCCACGCGCACGCCGGGGGTCTCCGGCCAGTGCAGGTCCGTGATGGTGCCGCCGGTGGGCAGGAACCCGCCCGCGGGGTCCTCGGCGTAGATGCGGGCCTCCACGGCGTGGCCGGTGAGGGTGATGTCCTCCTGTGCCAGCGGCAGCTCTTCGCCGCGGGCGACGCGGATCTGCCACTCCACCAGGTCCACTCCCGTGACCAGCTCGGTGACGGGGTGCTCCACCTGCAGGCGGGTGTTCATCTCCATGAAGAAGAAGCGCTCCGGCTGCTTGGCGGAGACGATGAACTCCACGGTGCCTGCACCTCGGTAGCCGCAGGCACGGGCCGCGTCACAGGCGGACTGGCCGATCTCCTCCCGCGTCTTCTCATCCAGCAGCGCGGACGGCGCTTCCTCAATGACCTTCTGGTGGCGGCGCTGCAGGGAGCACTCGCGCTCCCCCAGGTGCACAACATTGCCGTGCTCATCGGCCACGACCTGCACCTCGATGTGGCGCGGGGTATCCACGAAGTGCTCGAGGAAGAGGCTGTCATCACCGAAGGAGCTGGCGGCCTCGCGCCGGGCGGAGACCAGAGCCTGTGGCAGATCCTCCGCCTTTTCCACGCGGTGCATGCCCTTACCGCCGCCACCGGCGGAAGGCTTGATGAGCACGGGGAAGCCGATCTCAGGGGCTGCCGCAATGATTTCTTCGTCGGTCAGGCCCGGCCGGGAGATTCCGGGGACGGTCGGCACGTCCCGGGATTCCACGGTGGCGCGGGCCGTGATCTTGTCGCCCATCTTGTCGATCGCGCTGGCCGGCGGTCCGATGAAGATGATGCCCTCTTCTTCGCAACGGCGGGCGAACGTCGCGTTTTCGGAGAGGAAGCCGTACCCGGGGTGGATGGCTTGGGCGCCGGAGGCCTTCGCTGCGCTGATGACCTTATCCATATCCAGGTAGGACTGTGATGCTTGGGCGGGCCCCACGTGGATGGCCGTATCGGCTTCGAGGACGTGCGGCGCGTGGGCGTCGGCGTCGGAAAAAATGGCCACAGCCTTCAAACCCATGCGGTGAACGGTGCGAATGACCCGCACGGCGATCTCACCGCGGTTGGCGATGAGGACCGTATCAAAGTTGTGCTTGTGTGTACTCAACGTTGCTGCCTTTGCTTGTCAAAGATGTGGGCGGTGGTTTACATGCGGAACACGCCGAAGCCGGTGGGCTCGGGGGTTCCTTGGGCACAGATGTCTAGGGCCATGGCGAGGGTGCGGCGGGTATCGGCTGGGTCGATCACCCCGTCATCCCACAACCTGGCGGTGGAGTACCAGCACGTGGACTTCTCATCGAACATGTCCCGGATCGGCTTTTCGAAGGCCTCCTGCTCCTCGGCGGACCACTCGCCGCCGGAGCGTTCAATCTGGGCGCGACGCACGGCGGACAGGGTCATCGCCGCCTGAGGTCCGCCCATGACGGAGATGCGCGCGTTGGGCCACATCCACAGGAAACGCGGGGAGTACGCGCGGCCGCACATCGAGTAGTTGCCTGCACCGAATGCGCCGCCCGTGACCACGGTGAGCTTCGGGACGGAAGCCGTGGCCACGGCGTTGACCATCTTCGCGCCGTGCTTGGCGATGCCGCCTTCCTCATACTGCTTGCCCACCATGAAGCCGGTGGTGTTCTGCAGGAAGATCAGAGGGACGTTGCGCTGTTCGCACAGCTCAATGAAGTGCGCGCCCTTCACGGCGGCCTCGGCGAAGATCACGCCGTTGTTGGCGATGATGCCCACCTGGTGGCCTTCGATGCGGGCGAAGGTGGTGACGATGGAGGTGCCGTACTCCCCCTTGAACTCGTGGAGGGAGCCTTCATCCGCGATGGTCTCAATGAGGTCATGCGCGTCATAGGGGATCTTGGGGTCCGTGGGCACGATGTCATAGAGGTCAGTCTGCGGGCGCGGTGCGGGGACCGGGGCTTCCTTGAGCCACGGGGCCGGCTTGGATTCCGGCAGGGTGGCGATGATGTTGCGCATCCTCCGCAGGGCGTCGTGGTCATCGCTGGCCAGGTGGTCGGTCACACCGGAGGTGCGGGAGTGCATGGCGCCGCCGCCGAGTTCCTCCGGGGTGACGTCCTCGCCCGTCGCCGCCTTCACCAGTGGAGGGCCAGCCAAGAAGATGGTGCCCTGGTTTTCCACGATGATCGCCTCATCGCTCATGGCGGGCACGTACGCGCCACCGGCAGTGCAGGAGCCCATCACGGCGGACAGCTGCGGGATGCCCTTGGCCGACATGCGGGCCTGGTTGTAGAAGATCCGGCCGAAGTGATCGCGGTCCGGGAAGACCTCATCCTGGTTCAGCAGCATCGCGCCACCGGAATCCACGAGGTAGATGCAGGGTAGGTTGTTGGCCTCCGCGATTTCCTGGGCGCGCAGGTGCTTCTTCACGGTCATGGGGTAGTACGTGCCGCCGGAGACGGTGGCGTCATTTGCTGCCACGAGGCAAAGGCGGCCGTGGATGAGCCCCACCCCGGCGATGATGCCAGCAGCCGGGGCCTTGCCCTCATACATGTCCTCGGCCGCCAGGGGTGCGATCTCCAGGAACGGACTGCCGGGATCCAGCAGGTTGTTGATCCGATCCCGGGGCAGCAGCTTGCCGCGGCCTTCGTGGCGGGCGCGGGCCTTCTCCCCTCCCCCGGCTGCGGCACGGTCGAGGCGCTGGTGGAGCTGATCCAACAGGTCCTGGTGGGACTGCCGGTTGGTCTGCGTCTCCGTGGTTGCCATTGTGAAGCTCTCCCTTGACAGCTAAAGATTTGAGTTAGTGAAAATTAACCAAGTTGCTTGCCCCACACTGTAGTGTGCGCTGCGACACACATTCAACGCATTGCGGTTAGTTCCACCGCAAAAATCGCCCAAGTACCACTTTTACCCACATTTCCACCCCGCAACGGGGGTAAAAGTGGCGAAAACTGAGCCGCGGCGGCGTCGCCCCCGCATCCCCAACCCACCCCAAGTAGTGACGCTTTTAGACCTATCGCAACCCGACGGCCGCCCGGGCGCACAGCGTCATCTGCCGCCGCAGCAACGCCTCCCCCGCCCACTTGCTGGTGTTCTGGCTGGCGTTAATCATGCCCGTCACCAACTGCGCGGTGATCCTGCCCGCCTCCGCCTGGAAGGAGGCGTCAAAGTTCTGCAGGGCCTTCGCCCACAGCCGCAGATACCGCCCCTGAGCAGTGCGGACGCGCTCCAAACCGGTGGCGTCCAGGCGGAACAATTCCCGCTGGTGCAGGCGGATGAGTTCGGACTTGGTGATGGCGAAATTCACATGGAAATCGATGAGGATCTCCAGCTGGTCCCGCGGGTCATCGATCCCCGCCAGCATCTGCTTGCTCTCCGCCAACAGGTGCTCAGAAATCCCCGTGAGCAGCTCCTCCAGGATCACTTCCTTGCTGGGGAAATGCCGGTAGACCGCCGGCCCAGAAATCCCCACCGCCTCCCCAATATCCTCTAGGCGCGTGCCGTGGAAGCCTTTCGCCGCCATGATCGCCGCCGCCGCATTCAGCAGCTCCACCCGCCGCTGCGCCTTCGCCGCAGCACGCTGGGACATGCCCGTCACATCAGGCAGGGAGGGGTACGTGTCACTCATAGACCACAACAATAGCGGTAAAAGGCTATTAACTGAATCCCCGTTTAGTGATAGAGGTCACACGTGGCGCGGTGGCACAGCTAGCACCGCGCCGCGGGGAACTCTGCAAGCTTCGGCACCAGACCATTGACCAGCTGCGTGAGCTGCTGCTGGGCCGCCTCCATAGACCCATCCTGGCTCACCGCGGACACCGCCACTGCCACCGAGGAGCCATCCCCGCGCGGCACCAGTCCGAACTGCCGCACGCCGTACACCCCGGAGGCATCCGGCCCCCAGCCACCTTTGAAGATCGCCCCTGGCACCACGCCCAGCCCGTACCCCGCACCTGCTGCGATCTGCCCCATCGCCTCCACCACGGGCGCCGCTCCGCGCACGCACCGCAACCCAGAGGCGAACTCCGCCTGCTGCTCCACGGACCAGTTCGATTGCCCGTAGCTGCTGAATCCCGGGCGGACCACCGTGGTCTCCACCGTGGCCCTGCTCCCAGCCTCCGCAATGACCGCTTCCGTGGCAGCGCCCGCGGTCGCGGGGTCACCCATCGCCGCCCACAGCGTTTCCGCATCCGCGTTGCTGGATTGAGTGATTGCCGTGCGCATGGTGGGCAGCAGGGTGTCATTGCCCCGCACGGCCGCGATGGAAAGCGGAACCTTGATGGTGGACCACGGCGGTACGGAGCCGGCAGGCCCGTTGAGCCCCGCGGAGCCGGCCCCCGCGATGGCGACGCCGGTGCCCGCTGGCACGGTGATGCCCAGCTCGCCTTCGTTGGTGCTGGCGGCCGGCGCCGTCTCGCTCAACGTCGGTTGGGGCTTGCGCTCCACGGCCGCGCTGCTGGATTCCTCGGGCCGCCCGCCAGGCTGGCTGGGGTCTCCAATGGTGCAGCTAGCAAGCATTGTGGTTGTTGCTATAGCGACGGCACCACGCATCAGCAGCCCACCTCTCATCATGCGATGTACACCACTGCGTTGTTACCGCCGGTGCAGGTGACGAATTCATCATTATCCGTGCATTTCATGGTGTACGTCTGCCCCGTCACGGAGGAATAGGCATTGACCGTTCCGCTCGTCTGATCAGTGTCGAGGTAGTGACGGACAAACGCATCACGGACGGCCTGTGCGAAGGGTTCGCTGGTGATCTCCGTGCCACGCCAGACTTGGTTGAAGTCCCCGGCGGGGTCACCATTGCGGGCCGCGTCATTGGCAGCGATAGCCCCGGCGGGCAGTGCGGGACGCTCGGGGCGCCCTTCCTCCTCAGGTGCGGCGGTGGTGGACTCGGTGGTGGAGCTGGTGGTCTCCTTGCCCGCATCTCCGGTGGAGCTGCCTTGCGCGGTTTGGGTTTCGTCTGAGTTGCCCCCGTCCTTGATCAACGCCTGGTAACCGAAGAAGCCGAAGAGCCCTAAGACCACGATGATCGCTATGAGAATGACGGCCACGATCCAACCGCCAGACTTCTTGGAGCCGGTGTTGTTGGAGTAAGCAGGTCCGCCTTGGGGATAGTACTGACCCTGAGGGTTGAACTGACCCGGCTGCTGGTTCCACTGTGGCTGGGGCTGGTTCCACTGTGGTTGCCCTTGCTGCCAATTCTGCTGCTGCGGCTGCTGTGGCTGTTGCCCTTGCTGCGGCTGTGGCCCTGCGGGAGGCACGAAGGGACCGAACTGTTGGGTCGGCTGATCGCCCTCATTGCGGCGGTACTGCGGCGGCTGCTTGCCATCCCCGTTGGCACCAGCCTGGCCTCCTCCGTTGTTCTGGGCACTCAACGGCCCCGTATCCTCGTTGTGCGTCATTTTGTGTCTCCTCTAGCGCTTCAGCATTGCTCCACTTCAATGCCCCTATCATCTCACGAACTACGGGCCCCGGAGGCTTTCATCAACAGATAGGCGGCAGAACGTGATTCACTCACCCCCCTCGGTCACACATGAAAACACCGGATGAAAGTTAGGGTTCCTCCCGTCTCAGCACGATCCTGGCACCCATCCCAGTAACATAGTGTCATGAAACCATCTACCCACTCCCTCAACCCTTCTGGCACCCGGATACGCCCAGCCATCGCCACGGCCACCTGCGCACTGCTTGCACTATCTGCGGCATGTTCTCAATCGTCAGGCGACGTTGCTCCGGAGAGTGAGGCGGCCACAAGCGCCTCCGCCATCAGCGACACCTCCCCGGTGCCATCCATGCCAGCAGCAGACGCCCATCGCGTAGCCCTCCTTGATGGCTCCCTCTGCGAGTTCCCTGCAGAAATCACGCCGGGCGAAACTCCCATCCGCTGTCTACTCGAGCTCGAGTCTCCACTCACCACAGAAGACGGTCGCGAAACCAAGGGGCTCATCTTCCAGGACGGAATGTTCCAACCAGCTCCGCTGTTCGCTGATCCTGCTGCGGTCAAAGACTTCGTTGCAGCCAACGAGTCCGCGGAAAAGATGCCCAACCCCCAATCGGAAGTCTCCCACAATGGAATCACCATCCGGGCAGAAACCTTTGACGAATTCTCTTTTGAAGGCAAAGGGAGCACTACCGGCCAAGAAGGCTTCGGCACCTTCTTCATGGCCGGCGGGCTGGTCTCCCCCTTCTGGGACCCCGCACCAGCCTGGGTTCAGGTTCCCACTGTGGACGAGTACGTGGACAACATCCAGCGCACTCAGCCTTGAAGCCCTAAGGCCCCCAGCCCCTTCTCCGCCTAGTGCGCGAAGTGGCGCTCGCCCGTCAGGTACATCGTCACTCCTGCCTTGTTGGCCGCCTCAATCACCTCGGCGTCACGCACAGATCCACCGGGCTGGACCACGGCCCGCACGCCAGCCTCTGCGAGGACCTCGAAGCCATCGGCGAAGGGGAAGAACGCGTCAGACGCCGCCACGGCACCCTCTGACCTGCGCGCATCCCCAGCCAAAGAGTTCGCACGCTCCACAGCGAGCTTCGCTGCATCCACGCGATTGACCTGCCCCATGCCCACGCCGACCGTGGCGCCGTCGCTAGCTAACAAAATGGCATTGGACTTCACCGCGCGCACGGAACGCCATGCGAACACCAGCTCAGCCAGGGTCTCCTCGTCGGCGGCCTCGCCCGCGGCCAACGTCCAGTTCTCCGGGTTATCCCCGGCAGCGTCAATGAGATCCCGCTGCTGCACCAGCACACCACCGGAGATCTCGCGGGTCTCCAGCACGGCACCGTTACCGGCGGTCTCCGGAGCGTCCGCCTGCAGGATGCGGATGTTCTTCTTCTGGCTCAACACGTCCACGGCACCGTCCTCATAGCCCGGCGCGATGATCACCTCCGTGAAGATCTCCGCCACCTGCTTGGCCATCTCCACGCTCACCTCGCGGTTCGCAGCAATCACGCCGCCGTACGCAGAGACGGGGTCGCAGGCGTGCGCCAGGCGGTGCGCCTCCGCGATGGAGCTATCGCTCACCGCGATGCCACAGGGGTTCGCATGCTTGATGATGGCCACGGCAGGGCGCTCGTGATCCCACGCGGCGCGCCATGCGGCATCAGAGTCCGTGTAGTTGTTGTAGCTCATCTCCTTGCCGTGGAACTGCGTGGCGTTCGCCAGCCCACCCTCACCGGCGTACAGGGCCGCCGCCTGGTGCGGGTTCTCTCCGTAGCGCAGCACGTTCTTGCGTTCGTAGCTGACACCCATCCACGCGGGGAACTGCTCGCCCTCCTCGGCCGTCTGCTCGCCGATCCACGTCGCCACCGCCACGTCATACGCGGCCGTGTGGCGGAAAGCGTCCGCGGCCAGGCGGGCACGCTCAGCCTGGGTGAAGCCGCCGGATGCCGCGGCCTCCAGCACTTCGTTGTAGCGCTCTGGGGAGACCACCACAGCCACGGACGGGTGGTTCTTCGCCGCCGCGCGCACCATGGATGGCCCGCCGATATCGATCTGCTCCACGCACTCGTCGAACCCGGCACCGGAGGCCACCGTGTCCGTGAACGGGTAAAGATTAACCACCACCAGCTGGAAGGGCTCAATGCTGTGCTCATCCAATTGCTGGAGGTGGCTTTCCTTGCGGGTATCGGCCAGGATTCCGGCGTGCACCCTGGGGTGGAGGGTCTTGACTCGGCCTTCCAGTACCTCTGGGAAGCCGGTGAGCTCCTCCACCTGGGTCACGGGCACGCCGGCGGCGGCGATGGCCTTAGCCGTGGAGCCAGTGGAGACAATGTCCACGCCCTGGGCGTGCAGGCCGGTCGCGAGGTCCTCCAGCCCTGTCTTGTCATACACGCTAATGAGCGCGCGCTTGATGGCTGTGCGCTCCCCGCTGCCCTGCGCTGGTGTTGCTGAGTCAGTCATTGTTGATCCTGGCCTTTCGTCCGTCAATCGTCAGTCCGTGGTCTGCGATGGCGTGCAGCACGTCCACCAGCAGTTCCCGCTCCGTCTGCTTAATTCTTTCATGCAGGCTGTCCACTGTGTCATCGGCCTGCACGCGCACAGCGCGCTGGTCGATGATGGGGCCGGTGTCCACGCCCGCGTCCACCACGTGCACGGTGGTGCCTGTCACAGCCACCCCGTAGTTTATCGCGTCTTCTACCGCGTGCGCTCCTGGGAAGGCGGGCAGCAGCGCGGGGTGGGTGTTGATGATCTGTTGGGGGAACTGCTGGATCACTTCTTCGCCGATGATGCGCATGAATCCCGCACTGACCACGAGGTCCGGCCCGTAGCTCGCCAGCGTCTCTGCGAGCTGGGTGTTCCACTGCGCGCGGTCTGTCTCCCCGGGGCGGTAGTCCACGGTGAAGGTGGGGATCCCGGCCTCCTCGGCCCGCTTCAGGGCGTGGCAGGGGCGGTCACTGCCCACGCTCAGAATCTGGATCTTCTCCTTCTTCGCCTGGTTGATCACCGCTTGCAGGAGGCTGCCCGTCCCGCTGGCTAGAATCACTATCTTCATCTTCATCCGTTTCTGTGTTGTCTTCATTTTCGGGCGACGCCACCTCCGCCTCCCCCGCGTCCTCATCAGCGGGGTTATCCTCCGAGGTGTCTTGCTCCTCCTGCTGTGGAGCAGGTTCTTCGGCTTCGGTGACGTCTTCGGTGACCTGCTGGCCTTCGCGGGACACGAAGAACATGATGATGGCAGCGGGTACCAGCAGCCACGCCGCCAGTTCCGCGGCGAACAGCCAGGATAGCGGGCCCGTGTGGCCGTAGACCCCCAGCTGGCCCCCGGAGAGCCACGCGGCGCAGAATCCGATGAAGGCCGCCGCAAGCCCACTGCCCGCGCCCAGCAGCAGTGGGGATTCCACGTATCCACGGCCGCGGACGAAGAAGTAGACAGTGCTGAGAGAGACAACGACCGGCACGATGAGGAGCACGGCCCCGTAGGGAATGGTCTCGTTGGGGATGGCCGCTGCAATGGGAACCGGTGGAAGATTGACGTTATCCACGCTAAAGAGGCTGGCTGCGCCGTTGCCGATGTGGAACTCGCCGCCGAGGAGCACCGCCGCCCCGCCGAGGGCGATGTTGGGCACGTAAGTTAGCGCCACGAGGCTCAAGCCGATGACGCCCAGCGCGTCATCGGTGATGCTGAATGTATCGGTGAAGGCCTGCAGGTTGGTGAACAGGTACACAGTGGCGGCCATGAGGCCGGCGACACTCATCCACAGCAGGAACCTCCCGGCTAGGCGGAAGGCCTCCACTGGCCACGTGCTGAAGCCGGAGCGCAGCAGCAAGGCGCGCCACACGCGGGCGCGCATGCCGATCACCACAGCCGCACCGTTAACGAGGACAGTGGCCACGACGGCGGTGAGGAAGTTCGGCGGTTGCACGTCATAGACCCTGGACGCATCCCATATCATCAGCCATGCCGCGCAGGTGATGAGCACGGGAATGAGTAAGGAGAGCGTGGCGAAGACGCGCAAGCCCCGGATGCTGATGGAATTGCCGAGGATGGCCGTCGCCCGCCGTGCGTGGGCGGCGATGACAACCACAGCAGGAAGCAATGGGCTGAAGCCCAGTTCTGCCCCAGAGATCGTGACGGGAGCAAGGTTTACGACCATCCACGTATTGCCGATGGTGGCCGGAATAGTCGCGAATCCAGCCCCGATGCCCACCACCACGGCCAGCAGGAGCAGAGCCCCGAGGGTCACTGCATGGTTAATGAGAATCTGAGGCCCGTAGAGACGCACATGCGGCTTCCACAACGCCCAGCGGCGTGCGAGGGAACCGCGCACGCCGCTGGGGTGGGCGGGCGAGGCGGCCGTCGCACCAAAAGAGTGCTCCCCGCCTACGAAGCGCTCCCCCGCGGCGCTGGACTCCCGCGACGCTTGCTGGGCCTCGCGCGCACGCGGAGAGCTAGACGTGCTCGGCGTACGGGTTGTGCCTGCCGTCCGGGATGTGCGCGTGGTGCGTGGCGAACGTGCGGTGCGGTCTGTGCGTCTACTCGAGCCGGTGGGCCGCTGGGAACCTGAGGAAGGTCGGCGGGTGCCGCGAGATCCGCGGGAACCGGGGCGCTGCGCATCAGATGGGTTACTCACCCCTCCTATTGTGCCTATCGCAGAGGTGGTGCTGTGACACTGACTCACCTTTGGGCGCACCTTGGGTGACAGCGCGGGTAGAGCGCGGGCGCCTTGTGGGTGCAACGTTGGTGCAACGTGGGTGCCCCTAGGGGAGGAGCGACAGGGGTGTGACGAAAAAATTTTTCCCTTTCACATCCGTAACATGTATCTATATATATGAGCGTGAGCAGCGGTTTTGCTGCTAGCCGGACGGCGCGGTCGGAGCACTTGAGGGTGCGCACCGTTGCAAAAACGTTATTTTTTGCCGAAAGCGGTTGATCTGACGCGCGCTAGCGGATAGTGTTACGTCTCGTTGATAACAAAAGGGTCACAATTTGGCCGGGTTCGAAGACGAGAAGGTAACGATTCCGTGAACAACACTCTTGAGGCGCGTCGCGCAGGGGCACACCGCAAGCAGGACAACAGCGCGAAGCGCCGTTTTGCCCTGGTTGCCGTGGCTGCCAGCGCTGTTACCACGGCTGGTGCTGCAGGCGCCACCGCTGGCGCTGCTCAGTCTGACGAAGACAACATTGCGCTGACCTCCAACACCACCATCCTGGCTCAGGGCGAGGGTGCCGGTGCTGGCGAGGGCGCAAACCCTGTCGCTGAGGCTCCTCAGATCCTGGAGGTCCCGCAGGCCAAGCCGGTTTCTGACTTGGCTTCCCAGCTGGATTCCGCTCTGCGCTTCGCTGAGCAGCGCATCGCAGCGGATCTGGCTGCCCGTGCCCCTATCTCCTCCAAGCCCGCCGAGGGCTCCTTCACCTCCCCATTCGGCCCACGCTGGGGCACCTTCCACAAGGGCATTGACATCGCCAACGCCGTGGGCACCCCGATCCTGGCCGTGGCTGACGGCTTGGTGATTGACTCCGGCCCAGCAGCAGGCTTCGGCAACTGGATCCGCGTGCAGCACGATGATGGCACCATCACCGTTTACGGCCACATGGTTTCCCTAGACGTGACCGTGGGCCAGCGCGTCACCGCTGGTCAGAAGATCGCGGGCATGGGCAATGAGGGCTTCTCCACTGGCTCCCACCTGCACTTCGAGGTTCACCCCGCTGGCGGGGACGCCATCGATCCCGTGCCGTGGCTGGCAGCCCGCGGAATCTTCGTTTAAGCCTTAGTTAACCCCTCCTAGGTCACTACCTTCTCGGACCTGGGAGGGGTTTTCGCATGCCTGAGTGGCTCCAGCGTGCCTCTGAGTCTCCAGGGTGCTTCAGCGCCTCCAGCATCCTTGAGGGTATCCAGCGTGCGTGCGGGGTGCGTTC
>DXFZ01000017.1 GCA_019114175.1 Candidatus Corynebacterium gallistercoris | reverse complement strand
ACTTCCCCATCCTCATGGCGGCGTGGAAGATCGCCCCAGCTCTAGCGGCGGGCAACTGCATCGTCCTCAAACCAGCAGAACAAACCCCCGCATCAATTTTGCTGGTTGTGGAGCTCATCGAAGACCTTCTCCCCGCCGGTGTGCTCAACGTGGTCAACGGTCTGGGAGAAGAGGCCGGGGCGGCCTTGACGGCGTCGGACAACATCGACAAAATTGCCTTTACCGGATCTACAGAAGTGGGCAAGATTATCAACAAGGCCGCCGCTGACAAGCTCATCCCCGTCACCCTAGAGCTCGGCGGTAAATCCCCCAGCGTCTTCTTCAAAGACATCATGGATGAAGATGATGACTTCCGTGCCAAGTGCGTGGAAGGCCTAGCAATGTTCGCGCTGAACCAGGGCGAGATCTGCACCTGCCCATCCCGCGCGCTGGTGCACGAAGATATTGCGGAGGAATTCTTGCAACTAGCGATCGAAAAAGTGCGCAACATCAAAGTAGGAAATCCATTGGACACGAATGTGATGATGGGTGCGCAGGCAAGCCAAGAGCAGATGGATAAGATCAGCGGATACCTGCAATCCGGCCCAGAAGAAGGTGCCGAGGTTCTCACCGGCGGTGGAGTGTGTGAGATCTCCGGGCGCTCCGGTGGTTTCTACATCCAGCCGACCATCTTTAAGGGCACCAATGACATGCGGCTGTTCCAAGAAGAGATCTTCGGGCCAGTCTTGGCGGTGACGACGTTCAAGGACTTCGATGATGCCATCCGCATCGCGAACGACACGGAGTACGGCCTGGGTGCGGGCGTATGGTCCCGCAACGGCACCGTGGCCTACAAGGCAGGGCGCGCCATCCAGTCCGGCCGCGTGTGGGTGAACAACTACCACGCGTACCCGGCGCACGCGGCATTCGGCGGCTACAAGAAGTCCGGCCTGGGCCGTGAGACGCACCTGATGATGCTGGACCACTACCAGCAGACCAAGAATCTGCTGTGGTCCTACGATGAGAAGCCCACGGGGTTGTTCTAGGGCTCGAACCTCCGGGAGGTGCAGTGCTTGCCTCCTGGTTTTACCATGTGAGTATGGTAAGGCTGCACTTTACATATGGTCCTCTTCCCAGTGATGCTGACATCACGGTGTACCTCTACGTGGCACCAGTGCATGATCATCATGCCCCGCGGCTGCACACGATGTCTCCCGAACCTGAAGGGCACGGTGAGCTCAATTGGCACGGTGGGAGCGGCGATCAAAGTAGGCGCGTGGTAGCCACCGTGGAGCTACCGGAGGGAGCCATGGGATCCTTCATGGTGGCCCCGGTGCCGCCAGAGGTAGCGGCGCAGATCGAGTCCAGCGCCGACACTCGGCAGCGATTCCTACTTCTCGCCGAGCATACGATAGACACTGCAGATCCTGCGCTGACGGTGGATCCCGCCGCGGAGATAGCCCCCGCCGCCGGTGCCCGCGAATCCGGCCGAATTATTCTCCCCTCCGCGCCCCCACGGCCCGGATGGGAGGCAGTTCCTTGTGCGCCACCCCGCTCCCCGGAGGCCGCCGGCTGGACCCGCCACCAGGTCGCGGACCGTACTGTGTGGCGCGCCGGCAGACCAGGTGGGTTTTTGCTCATTCTCTTCGACGCCACCACGTGGACCGCCACTCATCTTCCCCAGGTGCTTGACACTCTCCATGGCCGCGGGGATATACCCGCATGTGAGATCGTGGCCGTGGAGACCCACCAGGACAGGGCGCGCACACTGGGGTGCTCAGAGGAGTTCGCCCGATGGGTGGCGGTTGACCTCCTAGAACAATTCCCCAGCTACTCCCCAGAACAAGTGGTGGTGGCCGGCCAGAGCCTAGGCGGGGTGAGTGCGGTTAATGTGGCACGGTTGTACCCGGATCACGTCGGCGGCGTGGTGGCCAATTCACCCAGCTTCTGGTGGCCCACGCGGGGCGTAGCCGTGGGAGGTAACATGCTTCGTTTCCTTAAAAAGCCAGGGGCTGTGGAGAACATAGCCAAAAGCGGAGTAAGGATCTTCCTTTCCGCCGGCACAGCGGAGGGCGGGGGAGCCGTGACAGGGGATGAGGAATCCTCAGCGATGGTAGCTGACGCGCAAGCAGTGGCGGGCGTGCTGGAGAACGGGGGAGTGGATGTTCACGTGGATATCAGCATAGCGGCACATGAGATGGCTGCATGGGAAGGCGCCCTGACCCGCGGACTGGTGTGGGTTCTCGGTACTGGCGAATGACAATTGTCATCTGAGGTGATGACACAACCCACTACCATGCCTCCGCTGGCCGTACGACAGTGGAGGCATGAATAGTTCGCAAGCATCGAAGAATCCTACAGCGGAGCCAGTCATCACCGTTGAAGGCCTCACCCGCACCTACAAAGGCAGCGGCAAGGGAAGCTACACAGCCGTAGACAACATCAGCTTTCACGTGAAGAAGGGGGAAGTCTACGGGCTCCTCGGCACCAACGGCGCGGGCAAAACATCCACCCTGGAAGTAATTGAAGGCCTCGCCAAACCCAGCGGCGGACACGTCACTGTGTTGGGCAAAAACCCCTTCACCCAGCGCAAAGAAACCCGCCCGGACATGGGTATCATGCTGCAATCCGGCGGACTGCCGCAAGAGCTCACCGTGCAGGAAACGCTGGACATGTGGCACGGCACATGCACCCACCCCGTCCCCACCAGCCACGTCCTCCAGCAGGTCAACCTTGAACACAGAACTGGTACTAAAGTGGCCTCCCTTTCCGGTGGTGAACAACGCCGCCTAGACCTCGCTTGCGCACTGCTGGGGGATCCCACCGTCATCTTCCTTGACGAACCCACCACCGGCCTAGACCCAGAATCCCGCCACCGGACTTGGGAACTACTCTCCCAGCTCAAGGCCCAGGGCGTGACCATGATCCTCACCACCCACTACCTGGAAGAAGCCGAAGCGCTCTGTGACCGCATCGGCATCATGCACGGCGGAAAAATCCATGTGGAAGGCACTCTGCGGGAGCTCGTGGACACGCGACCGGCCATGATCTCCTTCACATGGCCGGACCGCGCCACCGCACCAGCAGACTTTCCCGAACTCTCCGGGGCCCGCATACAGCACAAGGAAAACTCCACCGCCATCCGTACCCACCACCTTCAGGCCCACGCGCTCAAGCTGCTCACCTGGGCTGAAACTCACCAGCTAGAGCTACTCCACTTCACCGCAGCACCAGCCAGCCTGGAGGACATCTTCATGGATGTGGCGGGCACTGGGGCGCGGGGTGGCGTCGCCCCTAAAAAACAATAAAACAACGAAGGAGAGCAACAATGACCTCACTAGCCATCGCAGAGTGGAAACAATTCCGCCGCAACAAAGTAATCCTGTCCATGGTACTCATCACCGCGCTCGGAGTGCCGGCGCTCATGATGGGTACTCTCAGCACGGACACGCCAGAAGATGCCCGCGCAAGTGGCGGCATCGCGCTGGAGCTATTCTTACTGCTCGCTGCTCTGCTTGTTCTCTACTACTCCGTGCTTTCCATGACCACCACCCGGCGAGATGAAGGGGTGCTGAAACGCCTGCGCACTGGAGAAGCAACGGACGTGCAGATTCTTATGGCGATTTGCGCGCCATCCACGATCTTTGTGTTGATCGCGGGGATCGCCATGCCGGGGTTGGTGCTCGCAATGGGCTCAGCGATCCCCGTCAACCCCGCGCTGTATGTGGTGGCGTTGGTGCTATCCGTGGTGGTAGCAGCCTCCCTGGCGTTCATCACCAGCGCGTTCACCAAGAATGCGGAGGCTGCGCAGATCACCTCCATGCCCATCGTGGTGCTGGGGATGGCCTCCCAATCCGGCGTCCGTGGGCTCATGCCGGACAACGCGCAGCAGATCATCGATAACACCCCGTTTGCGCTGCTCATGGACCTGGTTAACCTCGGCTGGAGCGGCAATCCCGGCGCGATAGTGCTGAGCGGGACGGACGCGGGCTTTACTCCCATGGCGGCCGGGGACGTGTGGCAGGAAGGCGGCATCATGGTTGCCAAGCTGCTGGCTTGGTGCGTTGTGCTGGTAGTGGCAGCCAAGCACTACATGCAGTGGGAGACACGCCGCTGATTCCCCCACTGAACCCCCGCTGAATCGCTGACACTATCTGCACATACTCCCCACTGTGCAGCTATACCATTGAAGTCAATGAACCCTTTTAAACGTTCCCCCGCCGTCTTCGCCCGTACCACGCAGCTGAGCCTGATCTTTGTGTTATTTGTGCAGCTCCTCGTGCCGGTGATCGCCTACGGGTCCCAGGCGGACACGTGGACACACAACACCGTGATGCCACTTGTGGTCATGACGTTGGCGGGGCTTCCCGCGGCTGCTCTAGGTATTGTGACGCTTCTGCTTATGCCACAGCTGAACATACACCCGCAGCGGGATGTTCGGCCCTATTTCCGGCTAGGAGTGCTGGCCAGCATCGCATATGCGTTGGCGGGAATAGGGGTTTACGCCATGCCAGGCGCAGGGGGCACAGCAAACTGGGAGAACCAGCACGGGTGGCATTGGATGGGGCTCTTGAGCGCTTACGCGGGGGCGGTGATTCTCAGTTGGGGCTTCCTGCCTTGGGTGCGTGGCCGATGGGTGTGGGTGGCGTTGGTGACAGTCTTCGTTTATGTGTTCACAGACAGGGAGTTAGGATGGGTTATACTAATCATCCCCGCCCTTGGCGTGGGTTGTGGATTGTTCTCCCAATGGACGATTGATGTGGTCAAAGACCTCGACCGCGCCCGTGATACAGAAGCCACACTGCGGATTTCCCAAGAGCGGCTGCGCATAGCCCAGCAGCTGCATGATTCCTTAGGGCAGAATCTCGCCGCGATCTCCCTGAAAGCCCAATTAGCCAGGGCCTTCGCCGCACAGCAGGATCCACGCCTAGATGGGGAATTAGAGACGTTGCAGGAGATCGTGGCACGGTCTGTGGATGACATGCGACAAGTCGTGCAGGGCTACCGAACCTTGGATGTTGCCACAGAACTTGCGCACGCCCGCGGACTCTTGCAGGACATGGGAGTGGCCGTGCACGTGCAGGGCGCACCGGAGGATATTCCGGTCGCTCATCAAGATATCGTGGGCTGGTTCGTGCGGGAAGCCACCACCAATATCGTGCGTCATTCCCAGGCCAGCCGCGCTGACTTCAAGTTCACCCCCGTCAGCGTTCTGGTGGTCAACGATGGTGCTACTGGTCCGGTGGGAAAGTGGGGAGGGTTAGATTCGTTGCGACGTCGCCACGAAATAACCGGAGGAACTCTCACCGCGCGGACACCCGAGAAGGGTCGGTTTGAAGTAGAGATGGCCCTGGCGGAGGGACAAGGATGAGTAAAGGAGACCAGTGCATGAGCATACGAGTGGCCGTGGCCGATGATGAAGCGCTCGTGGCCAGCTCCCTATCCACGCTGCTTTCCCTTGAACCAGACATTGAGGTGGTGGCTACCTGCAACTCTGGCGAGGAGTTGATGGCGTGGGTGGCCGCGCACCCAGTGGACGTGTGCGTGGTGGACCTGCAGATGGGAGGAATCAGCGGGGTAGATGTGGCTGCACGGCTGCGGGAGGCAGCTCCTGCAATAGGCGTGCTCATTGTGACTAGTCATGCGCAGCCGAAAGGTTTGAAAGAAGCACTGTTGGCCGGAGCCACGGGATTCGTGCCGAAAACCGCGACTGCGGCCGAGTTCGCCGCCGCCGTACGCAGCGTTAATGCGGGGAAGAAGTACGTTGATGCTGAGCTGGCTGCCGCCGCGCTCTATGCGAAGGCGAGCCCGCTGACGGAGCGGGAGGCGGAGCTGCTAACCCTTGTCCCGGAAGGGCTCAGCGTGGAGGAGATGGCGCGCCGGGTTCACCTGGCTCCGGGAACGGTGCGCAATTACTTGAGTTCCGCGATGACGAAGGTGGGGGCGGCCAATCGGATCGAGGGGTACCGGAAGGCGGCTGAAGCCGGGTGGTTGTAACCAAGCTCACTTGCACTCGATGAGTGGGTTTGGGCCACACGCGCATAAAGTAGGCACGTTCTGAAAGTTGGACGGGCGGCGCTTGGGCGCGTGCGTGCGCATGCGTGCGTGTGTACGTGTGTGCGTGTGTGTGGCCCGCCCCGGAAGTGGGAGAGTGAGGGAGCGCGTGGAATTCACAGCGTTTGACCTGATGGTGGATATCGGCCTGATTTCGGTGCTGCTGATTGTGGGCACGTTTATGCGGCGGCACTTCCAGTGGTTCCGCAACCTCCTCATCCCCGCGCCCATCACTGCCGGCCTTTTGGGCCTCCTGCTTGGCCCAGAAGTGCTGGGCATCATGCCCTTTTCTAACGCGCTGGGGGATTACTCCACGCTGCTCATCGCCATCGTGTTCGCCTCCATGCCGTACTCCATGGTGTTCGCTACCAATAACATCTCCAAGGCGAAGAACATGTGGGCGTACTCCACCTCCATGTTCCTGGGCCAGTGGGGCATCTTCATTCTGCTGGGCGCGCTGGTGTTCGCCCCGCTGTTTGATACGCCGGACTGGTTCGGCATGATGCTGCCCGTGGGATTCGTTGGTGGTTTCGGCACCGCCGCGGCCGTGGGTGGCGCCCTGGATGGCATCGGTGCGGAGGCTGCATCCTCCCTGGGCTTCACCGCTGCCACCGTAGGCACGCTTGCCGCGATTGTGGGTGGCATCATTTACGCCAACTGGGGTATCAAGACTGGGCGCACCTCCACTCTGCCGGATGAACTTCCCTGGGAGTTGCGCAGCGGTGACATTGAGGATGAATCCAAGCAGCCCTCCATTGGTAAAGCCACCACGAACCCCTCTGCGATTGAACCACTGGCGCTGCACTTGGGCTTCATCATGGTCACGGTCATGATTGCCTACTTCATCCAGCAGGGCATCAAGTCAGCTTTCCCGACTGTCTCCATCCCCTTGTTCGCCATGTCCTTCGTGGTCGGCGTGGGCGGCCGGCTCTTCCTGAAGGTCATCAAGCGTCCCAAGTACTTGGATAAGCAGACGGTCCGCACCATCTCCGGTGCCTCCACGGATTACCTCATCGCCTTCGGTATCGCCTCCATCGTCCCTTCCGCTGTTGCCGGGTACATCGTGCCGCTGCTGATCCTGTTCGTCCTGGGTATCGCGTACTGCACCGCGTTCTTCTTCATCAGCTCCCCGCTGTTCTTCGGTGAACGCTGGCTGGAGCGTGGCATCTTTGGCTGGGGTTGGGCCACTGCTGCCGTGGCTACCGGCATCGCGTTGCTGAAGATTGTGGATCCGGATCTCAAGTCCGGAGCGTTGGATGATTACGGCGTGGCATATGTAGGCTTTGCGCCCTTTGAGATCGGCATGAACATCCTTGCTCCCATTGCGGTTATTGCCGGGTTTACAGCCGGCCTGGGTGGCATCGCCACAGTTGCGGCTGTGGCTATCTTCGCCTTCCCGTTCTTCGTGGGCTGGGTGCCTAAGAAGGGGTCCAAGGGCGGATCCTCGGGTGGATCCGCCAAGGGATCTTCCCGCTCCGCGTCCGCGAACTGACTGCCTTACACTTGGAAACTATGAGCTTGCACATCCAGTCCGTTTCCCCGGCTTTCATCACTGGCCAGGAGATGTTCGGTGCGTTCCAGCGGGGAGAGCGCATGACCATCCTTGATTCCCACTACGCAAAGACGGAAAACAGCGCTTGGGAGGCCTACGTGGGCCAGCACATTCCCGGCTCCATGTTCTGCAATCCCCTGACACAGTTGGCGGCGATCCCGTCCCGGGAAAAGGGGCGCAACCCCTTGCCGGAGCCGGATCGCCTGCAGAGGTTCTTCAACGATTGGGGGATTATGCAGGACAAGCCGGTGTATATCTACGATGCCGGCTCCAACCTGTACGCCGCCCGCGCCTGGTGGGTCTTCCGCTGGGCAGGAGTAGGGGACGTCCGCATTTTGAACGGGGGAACGCGCCAGTGGGAGATCGCCGGGGGAGATGTGGCCGGTGGAATCGGTGCTCTCCGCGGACGCGGGGACGCCAACGTCTCACCTGGTTCCATGCCAGAATTGTTCATTGACCAGGTGGATGATTGGAAGCAGCACAACATCCTGGTTGATGCTCGCGATGAGCAGCGCTTTGCGGGGCGTACCGAGCCCTTCGATCACCAAGCAGGCCACATTCCCGGCTCGGTAAACATTCCGGTGGATATGCTCAAGCAGGCCGATGGCCGCATGGCTGACCCTGAGACTGTCCGTGAGACCCTGGCGGAATTCGGCGTGACCTCCGGTGAGCAGGTGGCCGTGTACTCCGGTTCTGGCTTGCACTCATCCTTGTTCATTGCCGCCATGGAGCACGCTGGCCTGCATGGGGCGAAGAACTTTGTAGGAGGTTGGTCACAATGGGCAGCTTCCCGCACTCGTCCGATTGAGCGCGACTAAAATTTTCTTCCATGAACACTATCCACCCTTCGCCGCGCCGGCCTGAGGCGCAGTGCCGGGTGCTCACGCCGTTTTCCGGCACGGTGGCGAGCTTGGATTCCGTTCCGGATCCCGTGTTCGCTTCCGGTGCCATCGGGGCGGGCATCGCCGTGATTCCTGATCCCGGCGTGGAGCTGGTCACGGTGACTGCACCCTTGGCGGGTGTTGTGACCCGCGTGCTTCCTCACCTCTACTTGCTCCAGGCCGTCCCGCCCCAGGTGACCCCCGCCCAGGCGACTCTCCAAGCAGCGGCGCGCTGGCGGCGCTTCGCCGAGGCGCAGGATTACCCCAGCGTGCTGATCCAGCTAGGTATTGATACCGCGCGCCTGGAGGGCGAAGGCTTCAACCAGCACGTGGAAGAAGGCCAGTTCGTGCCCCAAGGCGCGCCGCTGTGCACTTACGCTCCTCGGGAGCTTGGCCGCCAGGGCTTCGATCCCCTCGCCGTGGTGGTGGGGCTGCGCCTGACCCCGGCGGAGCTGGACTTCGTGGCCTTTCCCGGTGAGCCGATCAACCCATCCGCCTGCCTCTTCCGCTTGGATGTTGCATGACCCGGAGGATCTTCAGCGTCCTGGCTGTGATGGGGTTCATCGGCGCGATGACGGGCGTGGAGGACATGGTCAGCCCCTCGGTGATCACGCCTGTCGGCACGGTGTATTTCCTTCTACTGCTCGTGTACCAGGTCTGGCCGCTGTACATGACCCGCCGCGACGCCTACGGCCGCCACACCCACCCCGTCAACAAGATGTACTCCCTCTTCGGCGCGCTGGGTTTGGTCGGAACGCTGTTCATGATGGTGCTGTTTTACACGGGTTCCACGGTGTCGTGGGTCGCTGTGGCGGGGTCGTTGATGTTCATGGGCATCGTGGGCGCAGGTGTTCTTGCTTTTTTCGCGACGCCGTGGCGGGATCACACCTACCGTGCCCTAGCGGCCGAGCACTAAGCCCCGCCACCGGCCTATTGCTGTCGCTTAATTCTTACCAAAACTTCCGTGGATCTTGGCTGGCCACCACTCTAACGTTTGCGCCGTACTGCACCCAATGGGGATAACTCTTGTTTATTGCGCTGAGGATAGACATCATGTCGTTCAGCCTGTGTCTTACGTTTGTCTCCAGCAAATTCTCCTGGTGAGAAACGCGATTCCGGAGACGTGTCAGGCGTTCGAACCTCCGTCCGATCATGATCCTCGAGGGATCCTGAAGCGGTACCTGGGGGAAGGCGTTGTGTAGGCAATTTTCCCACAGCTGGATAGCCTGTTCTCGATGTGCGGGTAGTGCTTCACCTAGGAGATTTGACCAATTTCCCATCGTAAACTGTGAAATTACGTCGTCGTGTGTGATGGGTGCATTGTGACGCGGATGGTGGCTTGGGCGTTGGGAAGATGCCCGTGCTGCTCGCTTCCTAGCGATGCTAAATGGCTTGTGAACTATGGTGTACAGCAGATCGGGGGTTTGTTGTTCTAGTGACCATGCGGTGTCCCCACTACACTCTTTGCTCCAATCCTTCAGGGCACGATCCATCGCGTTACGGCACAATACTTCGAAATGGGACAGTTGCGTGTGTAAAGATCCAGCTAATGTGGCATTCCACTGGTACAGCTGAGTTGCTCTTTCGATGTCTTCCCCCGCAGACTCGAAATATTTCTGGAATCTTGCGGCCCCAACATCGCTTCAAGGTCCCCCTTGTTTTTCATGGTTCTAGATTGTACAGTTGCTGCCAGTGAGCGGCGATGCAGTTCGTCGCTCTTTACCCCACAGACCCCGTGCTTCTGCACGGGGTCTGTTGCATGCAGTGGGTGGACTTGGGGTGCGTAGTCCCTTATTACGTTGAGACTGTCGAGGCACAAGGACAATTCTTGTCAAGGCACGTTGCGAGAATTGGGGCGAAAAGTGGATGAGAGCCTTGACAAGAATTGTCCCGCGGCTTGACGGGCCAGGGCCTGCGAAAACGCAGCTCCTATGATCGGTGGAACTCTGAACGGGAATCGCACCTCAGGAGGCAAGATGAGGTCTTAATTGTGGCACGCGGCACAGGGCACGGCCCGGCATGAGATAAGATAAGCAACACAACTACATACGCCGCAGCCATAGCGGGAGAGGCCGTGCCCCAAGCGCCGGCTGCCGAAGGAGCAAATCCTCCCCGGGACACTCTCAGGCACCCGTACCGCCGTGGCTAGGCACCTCTGGAAAGATCCCCGAGCCTTCGTATGCCCGGGGGCGCCGAAGGAGAAACGCGCCAGCCAATCAGCACCCCTAACCGGCGGCGCCGAAAGCTCTCAGGCACCACAGACAGAGCGGGGAGGGCATGAAGACCGTGACACGTACACGAAGGTAAAACAACCATGGCTAACTCCGCACCCTTTGTCCACCGGCACATCGGCCCCAACTCGCAGGATACCCAGGATATCCTGGACTACCTGGGGTACGAATCCCCCAGCGCGTTGGCGCAGGCCGCCCTCCCGGATTCCATCAAGCAGCAGGGGGCTATCGGCCTGCCGGACCCGCTCGACGAGACCGACACGTTGGCGGCGCTGCGCAGCTTTGCGTCAAAGAACGTGTTGAAGAAGCAGCTCATCGGCAACGGGTACTTCGATACCATCACCCCCGCCGTGATCCGTCGCAATGTGGTGGAAAATCCGGGCTGGTACACCGCCTACACCCCCTACCAGCCGGAGATCTCCCAGGGGCGCCTAGAGGCGCTGCTGAACTTCCAGACCATGGTGCAAGACCTCACCGGCCTGCCCGTGGCTGGCGCTTCATTGCTGGATGAGGCCACCGCAGTGGCAGAGGCCGTGCAGCTCATGGCCCGGGGAAACGCCAAGGCCTTCAAGGCTGGCGGCGTGGTGCTGCTGGACTCTGCACTGCACCAGCAGTCCATCGCCGTGACCCTTGCACGCGCGGAAGCAGCCGGTATTCCCGTGGAGGTTGTGGACCTCACCTCTGCGGCCGGGGATGAAGATGGGGAAGAAGCTGGCGCAGACACGGTTGCGGACAAGGTGCGCGAGACCCTGGAAGGCTACGAGAACCTCGTGGGCGTGGTGTACTCCAACCCCGGAACCACCGGCCGCGTGCTCAACCTGGGTGGCCTCATCTCCGCGGCGAAGAACGCCGGCGCGCTGGTGACCGTGGCCTGTGACCTGCTGGCACAGGTGCTCATCACCTCACCGGGCTCCCAGGGCGCAGATATTGCCGTGGGCTCTGCCCAGCGCTTCGGCGTGCCACTGTTCTTCGGCGGCCCGCACGCCGGCTTCATCTCCTGCACGGAGGACCTGCAGCGCAAGCTGCCGGGCCGCATCGTGGGCGTATCCGTGGATGCGGAGGGCAACCCCGCCTACCGCCTGGCCCTTCAGACCCGCGAGCAGCACATCCGCCGTGACAAGGCCACCAGTAACATCTGCACCGCCCAGGCACTCCTGGCCGTGATCGCAGGCTTCTACGCCGTGTGGCACGGCCCGGCCGGTCTGCGCGCCATCGCCGAGGGCGTCCATGCTCGTGCGACCGCCCTGGCTGTAGGCCTTTCCGAGGCCGGGCTTGTGCTGGCGCATGACACGTTCTTTGACACCGTCACGGTCAAGGTGATGGAAGGCTCCACCGCAGATGAAGCCGTGGCCGCTGCCCTGAACGGCGGCTTCAACATCCGCAAGGTCAACGATGATCACGTGGGCATCGCCATCGGCGAGTCCACCACGGACACGGACATCGCACAGCTAGTAGAAGCACTGGCCGGGCGCACCTCCAGCGTGAACACGCACGAGTTCGACCTGCAGCAATCCCCGCTGGCGGAGGCCGGGATCCTGCGCGAAGATGAGATCCTCACCCACCCCATCTTCCACGCGGTCTCCTCCGAAACGCAGATGATGCGTTACCTGCGCAAGCTCGCTGACCGGGACCTGGCGCTGGACCGCACCATGATCCCGCTGGGTTCCTGCACCATGAAGCTCAACGCGGCCGTGTCCATGGAGCCCATCACCTGGCCGGAGTTCGCGGGCATCCACCCGCACGTCCCAGAGGACCAGGCCGCAGGCTGGCTGGAGCTCATTGCTGACTTGGAGGCCAAGCTGGCCGCCATCACCGGGTACGCGAAGGTCTCCGTGCAGCCGAATGCCGGCTCCCAGGGTGAGTTCGCCGGCCTGCTGGCCATCCACCGCTACCACCAGTCCCGCGGCGATGACCAGCGGGACATCGTGCTCATTCCGGCCTCCGCCCACGGAACCAACGCCGCCTCTGCGGCGCTGGCCGGCCTCAAGGTCGTGGCCGTGAAGAACGCCGAGGATGGCTCCGTGGACCTCACTGACCTGGATGCCAAGCTGGAAAAGTACGGCGAGAAGACCGCGGCCATCATGATCACCTACCCCTCCACCCACGGCGTGTTTGAGGAGCAGGTGCGTGAGGTCTGCAAGAAGGTCCACGATGCCGGCGGTCAGGTCTACATCGATGGCGCTAACTTGAACGCCCTCGTGGGCCTCGCTCAGCCGGGTGAGTTCGGTGGCGACGTATCCCACCTCAACCTCCACAAGACCTTCACCATCCCCCACGGCGGTGGCGGCCCCGGCGTGGGCCCGGTCTGCGTGGCAGAGCACCTCATCCCCTTCCTGCCCACCGACCCCGGCCAGGAGACTGATCCCGAGACCGGCGGCCAGCCCGTCTCCGCAGCCAAGTACGGCTCCGCTGGCGTGCTGCCCATCACTTGGTCCTACATCGCGCTCATGGGCGATGAAGGCCTCACCCGCGCCAGCGAGATGGCGCTGGTGAACGCCAACTACATCTCCCGCAAGCTGCAGGATTACTTCCCGACCCTCTACACCGGTGACACCGGCCTGGTCGCCCACGAATGCATCCTGGACCTGCGCGAACTCACCAAGCGCTCCGGCATCACCGCTGAGGACGTGACCAAGCGCCTCATGGACTTCGGCTTCCACGCCCCAACCCTGGCCTTCCCCGTGGCGGGCACCCTCATGGTGGAGCCCACTGAGAGCGAGGACAAGGGAGAGTTGGACCGCTTCATTGAGGCCATGGCCACCATTTACGCGGAGATCCAAGAGGTCATCGATGGCAAGGTCTCCGCGGAGGAATCCGTGCTGCGCCACGCCCCGTTCACCGCGCACTCCGTTGTCCGCGATGATTTCGATGAAGCCATCTCCCGCGGCAAGTTCACCCGCACCCAGGCTGCCTTCCCCGTCGCCGGCCTACTGCAGACGAAGTACTTCCCGCCCGTGCGCCGCATCGACAATGCCTATGGAGACCGCAACCTGGTCTGCAGCTGCCCACCGTTGGAAGCGTTCGATATTGAGGCTTAGGGGTGGCGTCGCCCCAAAAAAACAAGAAAGAAGAAAACAATGACTTTGAAAGAAACCGCACTCCACAGCGTGCATGAAAAACTCGGCGCGCGCTTCACGGACTTCGGCGGGTGGGACATGCCCCTGAAGTACACCAGCGAGCTTGATGAGCACCGCGCCGTGCGTGAGAACGTGGGCGTGTTCGACCTCTCCCACATGGGCGAGGTGCGCGTCACCGGCCCGCAGGCTGCGGAGTTCCTGGATCACGCGCTGATCTCCAAGCTCTCCGCCGTGAAGGTGGGCAAGGCGAAGTACTCCATGATCTGCACTGAATCCGGCCGGATCATCGATGACCTCATCACCTACCGCCTGGCCGATGAGGAGTTCCTCGTGGTGCCGAACGCGGGCAACGTGGACAACGTGGTCTCCGCGCTGCAGCAGCGCGCCGCGGACTTTGACGTGACCGTCAACGATGAGTCCGGGCAGACGTCCATGATCGCCGTGCAGGGGCCAAAGGCCGCGATGGTGATGCTGGAGGTCGTGGAGAACGTCACGGACGCGCCGGAGGCATCGGGCGCGGGGGCCACCGTGGCGGAGGCCATCGAGGGCCTGGGCTACTACGCGGCGTTCCAGGGGATGGTCGCTGGTCAGCCGGTGATCATTGCCCGCACCGGTTACACGGGCGAGGACGGTTTTGAAATTATTGTTGATAACGACGCCGCCGCCGGGGTATGGGCTCGCGCCATGGATGTTGCGGGATCACAGGGTGGTTTGCCGTGCGGGCTCGCCTGCCGCGATACCCTGCGGTTGGAGGCCGGCATGCCGCTGTACGGCAATGAGCTCTCCCTGCAGCTGACCCCTGTTGATGCTGGCCTGGGTGTGCTGGCGGCCACGAAGTCCAAGGAGGAGTTCGTGGGCCGGGATGCCATTGTGGCGGCGAAGGAGAAGGGGACGGAGCAGACCTTGATCGGCCTGGTGGGGGAGGGCCGCCGCGCCGCCCGCGGTGGCTACCAGGTGTTCGCGGCGGGCTCCGAGACCGCCGAGACCGCCGAGCCTCTGGGCGCCATCACCTCCGGCGCG
>DXFZ01000016.1 GCA_019114175.1 Candidatus Corynebacterium gallistercoris | reverse complement strand
GAACGCACCGGCCAAGTTCCACGGGAGGAGATGGAGAAGACCTTCAACATGGGTGTGGGCATGGTGGCTGTGGTGGCCGAAGACGACGCGGAGCGTGCATTGGCCATGCTCACCGCCCGACACGTGGGGGCATGGAAGCTGGGCGAAGTACGGGTCGCAGAATCCGGGTCAGACAACCACGGTGCCTACCTCACCGGCGAGTACCGGCGCAGTTAAAACCCCCGGCTCCGTGGGGGACGGAAGCGGGGGTGCGCAGGGAAACAATAACCTGCAGAGGGTAGGGGCTAGCGCTGGGGATCGTCCCAGTCGCCGTACTCCTCATCGACGTACTCAGCGTAGCCTTCGTACTCAGCGGCGTAGTCATCCTCGTAAGAATGAGATCCGCCGCCATCAGAGTTGCCAGAGAGCTCCCTTTGGAGCCTCTCCAGATCCATCTCTGGAGTGTTGTACTTCAACTGGCGAGCTACCTTGGCTTGCTTCGCTTTGGCGCGGCCGCGACCCATGGTCTGACCCCCTTGCTGTGTCTTCTAGGTGGCGCGGGAGTTCGGCCACCCATAATGCTTACGTATTAGTTTCTTCCTGTCCTACACCATAGCGTTAAATGCCAAGAATTGCCGAAACGCCCCCGCCATGCCCCTCGGTCACCACCCCCAACCAGCGCTTTCGTGCCGAAAGCCCCCAGACACGCCGGGCGAACTACCGCCCCTTGAGCTTGTCAATGGCAGCCTTGCCTGGGCGCACCGCGGAATCCGCGCGCACATCGGAAGGGTCAATGGCCAGGTCCACGCCATTGGCTGATAGGGCGGGCACGGCAGCGGGATCGGTAGCAAGCTTCTCCACCACGGATCGCTTCACCAGAGCCAGCGCCACCGGGCCGTAGTCCGCATCGTGGATGGAGGTGCCCACCCGACCAATGGCGCGGGACCCCGCCTGCACCGGAGAGCCGAGCTCAGGCAAACGGTTCGCCGAACCATCGAGGTGCACCAGAACCAACACGCGCGGGGACTTGCCCAGGTTGTGCACCCGGGACACGGTCTCCTGCCCGCGGTAACATCCCTTGTTCAAATGCACGGCCGCGCTCGTGGGGCCGTCAGCCTCCACTCCCGCCTGGGTAGCGCCCTGAGCCAAGCCCTCTGGGCCGAGGAAGAAAGGAACCTCGTGCGGAATCGTCTTCTCATCGAGGTCCTCCATCGCGGGCACGCGGCCGGTGATCCGCAACGCGTCATAGGCCATGCGGCCGATGGGGGCCGCACTTTCCGCCAGCGCGTCCCACACCGCCACCACCTCGCTTCGCGGAACCCACACATCCACCGCAGGAATACTTCCCAGGCGGTGCGTGCGCAGCATCTGCACGTGCGGAACGCTGGAGAGGTCAACCGCGAGGTTGTTGGGAAGCGGGGGAGGCGCGGTGGCGTCGCCCACAAAAGATGAGGAACCAGCTGCAAGCAGCGACTGCCCCACCACGGTGAGACGCGCCCAATCCAACCGACGCACCTCTACCTGCGACCAGAAAATCATGGAGCTCAAGTAGCGCTCCAGACCATCGGCGTGGGTGGCAGCAACGTCCAGCACCACGGCCTCCGGCAGGCAGCTGATGCCGAAGAAAAACTGGACGCGACCCTGCACGTCCAGCACCAAACCATAAGTGGTCTGGCCGGGCGCGATTGCGTTGACCTTCTGCGAAATGAGGTTATTGAGCCAGGTCAAACGCTCCTCGCCCGAGACCTCGATGGCCACGCGATCCCACTGATCCACCAGGCCGGGGCGTTGCTCCACCCGCCGCTGCTCCACCAGGGGATCGCCATAATGCCAGGCGGTGAGGCTGTGGCGGTCCATCGCCTCGGGGCTGGCACCGGGAACGTGGCCCACGATGGGGCTCACGGGGTAGGAGACAGTTGCGTTTGCGGCTTGTGAATCAGACACAATCCCATCGTAACCCTGTGCGGCGCGCCGCCCAAGGGGGGTGGCCTCGCTAGACTTTGGGGAGGGAAGTAGCAGGCGTGAAGGAGCGCGAGAGATGAATGACAAGCAGACGACCGTGATCGTGGATGTGCTGGGCCACAACGAGCCAGTCGCGGTGGACCCGCAGCAGCCGATCATCTACGGCGACGACCTCGCCGCCGTGCGCGGGGACGGGGTGTTCGAGACGTTCATGCTGCGCGGTGGAGTGGTTCGCAACCAACAGCGGCACGCGCAGCGGTTCCAGCGCAGCGCCACCATGTTGGATCTGCCGGAGCCGGACTTGGCCCGGTGGCAGGAAGCCACGGCGCTGGCGGTGCGGGAGTATCGTCAGCTGGTCGCGGCGGGTAGCGATGGGGACGGTGGGAGCGCTGGGGATTGTGGGGGCGACGGTGAAGCGGCCCTCCGCTGGGTCTACTCCAGGGGCCGTGAGTCCACGGGTCAGCCGACCGGCTGGGTGACGGTCGCCCCGGTAGGCGACGAAGTGCTGCGGGCCCGGAAGGATGGCGTGGCCGTGATGACGGCAGAGCGTGGCTTCAAGATCGACCTCTCCCAGCGCTCCCCGTGGGCGCTGATTGGTGCCAAGACCCTTTCCTATGCGGCGAACATGGCCGCGTTGCGGAGCGCGAAGAAGAGCGGATTTGATGACGTGATCTTCGTGTCGGAGGAGGGGTTGGTCTTGGAGGGGCCGACCTCCACAGTGGTGGTGCTGCAGGGGAACACGTTGGTGACCCCGCCTGCGAGCGTGGGAATCCTGGCGGGAACCAGCCAGGCAGCCTTGTTCTCCCTGGCGCGGGAGAAGGGGTGGGAAACCCAAGAGAAGGTCCTCGAGTTGCAAGACCTCATGAGCGCTGATGGGGTGTGGCTGCTGAGTTCCGTGCGCGTGGCGGCGCGGGTGACCAGCATTGATTGGACTCAGATCCCCCGCCCAGAGTGTGCGGAAGAGATTGAGGCGATGGCCTGGGAGGCCGTGACGGGGCAGGGCTAACTGTTCAGGCTGACGGTTAGCCCACCACGCGGCTGAGCTGAGCGGACAGCCAGGGCACCATCTCGCCATCGATGAGGCGCTCATCGACCCAGCCCAGGTCATTGTTCGGCATGAGCCCGTAAAGCCGCTTGCCGGGACCCAGCTTGGCTGGGCCGGTGGTGGTGACCATGGTGGAGGCGCTTTCCAGCTGCCAAGCGCGCTCAGAGATGGGGTTGCCGTACATGATCTCCACCATGCCATCGGAGTGGGTGATGATCATTTCAATCTCATCGTCTTCGCTGATGCGCACGAAGCCGGATTCGCGCCGGTCCGGGGTGTCCTGAGGCTGCCCGTCGGCATCCATGCGCCAGGTGCGAGACTCATAATTCAGGCGGTTTTCGCCATCGTGGGAGAACACGATCTGCTGGCCGAAGGTGAACTCATCCTCGCCCGGGTGAGCCGCCTGGCCCTGGCCCCGCCACACGCCCACGAGCGGCAGGAGGGCCAAGAGCCCATCGTGCAGGTTGGGGCCCAGGCGCAGGTTGGCCGTGTCATCAGCGATGGGTAGATCCCCAAACTCCGGGAGGTTCTTGGAGCTGGTGGACTTGGCGCGCTCCTCGGCCTGCTCCACCGCTACGTTGGGATCCAGCTTCTGATTTTGTTCAGTCATGTGCTCCACAATAACGGACTTTGAGTGTGGCGCTAGAGCCCCGGCTGGTCCTGCGCATTGAGTGGCCGTGCGCGGGGAGTGAGGTCCTGGATGCTGACCCGCGTGTAGAACTGCTCGGACTCCACGAACATGGATCCACCCGTGACGTAGACGCGCACCGGGTTATTGGGCAGGGGGAGTTTGCGGCCTTCCAACGTGAGGGTGAATGCCTCCCTGATGCGCTGCGTGACATCGCCTGGCAGATCCTTGCCGTCAACGATCTTGGCCTTTTCGCCGGTATCCGTTGGTGCAGTGAGGATCCGCACGGGGGAGATGTGCACGTCTCCCTCCTTGACCCGCAGCTTCATCTCCACGGTGGCGGGCTTAGTGAAGCCCTCCGGGGTGCCTTCGAAGATGGACTCGGTTTCCCAGCCTCCGCGCGGGGAGATGTCATCCTTATTCTGGATCAGCAATTCGTCGATGCCCATGCTGTCCCCCAGGAGCACGCCATCCAGTTGGATCCGGGTGAAGATCTTCCGCGCCGGGGCATCGCGGATCTCACCTTGAATCACGTCCCTGGCTGAGACCGTGACGTACTGCGCGGAGGTGTACACCCCCATGAGCCCGTAGCCGGGCACATTGACATCGGTGGCGTTCACAGTGATGGCCTGCAGCTCATTCGTCACGGCAGCGGCGGTGTAGGGGAAGCCGGCCAGCTGGACCTTCGGCGGGGTGGCCAGGTTGGATTCCGCGAAGATGGTGTGGGAGATGCGGTGCTCCGCCCGGGCGGCGATGAGGCTATCGGTGATGAGTGCCAGCACGAACACGAGCGCCAAGGCCACCCCGGCGCCGATACCGAATTTCTTCATGCCACCCATTGTGGCCCATGAGGGAGCGAAACCCCGCATGCGGCGTACAAATCTTCTACTCACCGCGCTGGGCCCGTGCGCTAAGCTGGGTACCTATCTTTATAGAGCTCTTTTGCTCGGCAGGGCGCAACACAAGAAAAGCAGGTGCGTGGCAGTGAAAGTCTCCGTCCTTTCGGATCTGGCGAATGTCGCCGATGTGCTGCCTTCACTCGGCCTGCTTAGCCATGACATTGAGCACCTGCCCGCCAAGTCCTCCTCCGTTCGGCAGCTCCACACCTCGGATATCGTCATCATCGATGTCACCGGCACCAACCTCTTGGGTGCCAGGGACTTTTGCCGTGCCGTGGCGGCCGCGCACCCCACGCTGCCGGTCGCGGTGGCCATCGCAGAGGCCAGCCTCATCGCCATTGATGGCTCCTGGGCGGTGGATGATTTCCTCTTGCCCAGCTGTTCCCCGGTGGAGCTGGACGCCCGCATCCGCCTGCTGAAGACGCGCCGCCCAGTGCCGGTCGACCAGGCGGAGGACTCCCAGGTGGCCGCCATTGGGGACCTCATCGTGGATGAGCTGACCTATGTGGCGCGTGTCGGGGGGGCACCGCTGGACCTCACGTACAAGGAATTCGAGCTGCTCCATTTCCTCGTCAAGAACGCTGGAAGGGTTTTCAGCCGCGAGCAGTTGTTGCAGGAAGTGTGGGGCTATGACTACTTCGGTGGTGCCCGCACGGTCGATGTGCACGTGCGCCGGTTGCGCGCCAAGTTGGGGCATGAGCACGAACAGCTGATCGCCACAGTGCGTAACGTGGGTTACAAAGCAATTTCTCCAGAGGAGTTCGAGGATTCATGAGTATCACGGTTTCTGCCTACAAGGATTTGCCGGACCACGCCGGGGTGATGGAGCAGGTCCAGCACATGCTGCGCGATGTTGCTGACCACGACGGTGTCGCCGCCCTCAGCGAGGCCTTCGTCCGTGGCCTGTCCGAATCTTCCCGCAGCCACGCCCATGTGGTGGCCACTGACTCCGATGGTGAGGTGGTTGGGGTGCTGGCCATCGATCGCGAGCGGGTGGTGGAGCTCGCTGTTTCTCCTGGGCGACGCCACCGTGGGATCGCCACCTCTTTATTCGAGGGTCTTGCCACCGGGCTCGGCATCACGGGTGCCGTGGATGTGTGGGCCCACGGGGATGGCGCGGAGGCGCAACGGTTCGTCGACAGCCTGGATGCCCGCCGCACACGCGAGTTGTTGAAGATGGCCGTGGAGTGCGCGCCGGGGTCTGCCAGGGCCCGTGAATTTGCTGCGGAGGCTCAAGAAGCGCACCAGAAGGCCCAGGAAGAGGGGTTAGAGGTGCTGACCTATTCCGAGGCTGTGGACAAGTTTGGCAAAGTAGCCACGGACAGCGAGTGGCTGCGTGTGAATAACGAGGCGTTTGCCTGGCACCCGGAGCAGGGCGGGCAGTCCTTGGAACAGCTGGAGTCCGCCCGGGATACGGAGTGGTTCAACCCCGATGGGGTCTGGATGTTGTGGCAGTTTGATGAGAACGCCTCTTCTGAACGCGTGGGCGTGGAGTGCGAAGGCGGGGAGTACCGTTGCGTAGGTTTCCACTGGACGAAGGTGCCTGTGGAGGAGCGGCGTAAGGACGAAGGCGAGCGTGCGGGGGAGGTGTATGTGGTGTGCTTGGCGGATGAGGCTCGGGGCAGAAAGCTGGGCGGACCCATCACCTTGATCGGCATGGGTTCCCTGTTGGAGCAGGGGGCCGGTGTGATTGAGCTGTACGTGGAGGGCGACAACGCGCCGGCGGTGGCGACATACCAGAACCTGGGCT
>DXFZ01000015.1 GCA_019114175.1 Candidatus Corynebacterium gallistercoris | reverse complement strand
CCACAGCCAGCTCGAGGATGTCCACGTTTGTCTTCTTGTGGGTGGTGAAGGGTGCGGTGCTGGCTCGGCTGGGCATTGTTGCGAGTTTGCTGGCGAGCTCGTCCACCACCATGCGGCCGATGTTATGCCTGGTCGTGGCGTACTTCGGGCCGGGGTTGCCGAGCCCCACGATGAGGATGGGTGCCTTCGGGTCCGGGCCTGTGCCCTTCGCCTGCGGCTGCCTACCCTGTGCCTGCGCGTGCGTGCCTTGATTGCTGCTCACGGGGCTCATTCTCTCATACTGGCTTCAGCGCCCCGCCCACCTCGCCGCGAGCGCGCCCCGGACGCGCCACACCCGGGATCCACAACACACTTAGGCGCCCCACCCGGGATCCACAACACACTTAGGCAGCGTTTTTGGCCAATTTTTCTACCTAAGTGTGTTGTCTGTGGGAGAATCGTGGCTAAGGCTCCACCCTCTTGAAGTCCAAACCGCGCTTTGGGGCGAACCACCAGCAAGAAAGCAAAAAACTACGCTCAAATTCCGCTGATCTTTAAAAAATCCCGGATTTTGAGCGCAGTAGCGGTGGTGAAACCCCCGGAGAGGGAGAGAGGGGGCGCAGGGAGGAGAGGGGGCGGAGGTGAGGAGGCTTACTCCTCCTCGGAGCCCTCCTCCTCGGAGCCCTCGCCTGGGCCGGTGGTGCCCTCTTCGGCGCCTTCCTCGTCAGCAGCCTCGCCCAGGGCATCCTCTTCGCCCTCTTCGCCTGGCTCAGGCAGCTCTTCTTCCTCTGGCTCCACAACGTTGATGATCAGCATCTCCGGATCGGAGACCAGGGAAGCGTTGCCCGGCATCTGCACGTCGCCAGCGGTGATCTGGAAACCGATCTCCTTGCCTTCCACGTCCAGGGAGATCTCTTCCGGAATGTTCATCACGTCGGCCTCGATGGTGATGACGTCTGCATCCTGGGTCACCAGGGCGCCCGGAGCAGCCTCGCCGGTGAACACAACAGGAACCTCAACCTCAACCTTCTCGCCGCGCTTCACATTGAGCAGGTCAGCGTGGTCCACGTCCAGGGTCAGCACGTTCTGGTCCACAGCCTTGATCATGACCAGGTGGTCTTGGCCCTCAACCTCGAGCTCCAGAACGGCGTTGACGCCCTCGTTACGCAGGATGGCCTGGAACTCCAGGATGTCCACGTGCACGTGCATCGGATCCAGGTCGTTGCCGTAGACAACGGCCGGGATGCGGAAGTCGCGGCGCAGGCGGCGGGAAGCGCCCTTGCCGAATTCGGTACGCAGTTCGCCCTTCAGGCGGGTCACGTTTGCCATGATGTTTCTCCTTGTAGAGTCTGCTTCTTCGTGCTTGTGACCGCGGACATGCCTAGACATGAAAAAAGCCGCAGTCTCTCGCGGCGGTCATAGAGCCCTACACACATGCATGGCGTGGTTGTGCCGGGTGCCGTGGCATAGGTCTTGGTATGGTCGCGCCGATAACGGCCAGCATCTGCCAGCCCTCGCCGAGATTCGGTTGGTTATTTTAATTGATGCGACGCCACCACGGCAACCCCCACCACACCTATCCCAGTGTGAAAACCAAGGATTGGTGGGTGGGGCGGGTGACTGGACGGCGGTTCGCCGCGGAGTGCGCCTACTCGAACAGCGTCGTCACAGAGCCGTTTTCGAAGATCTCGTGGATCGTCTTGGCAACCAGCGGCGCGATGGAGAGCACGGTGAGGTTGTCCCAACCCTCGGTGGTCTGCGGCAGGGTGTCCGTGGTGATGATCTCGCGGGCACCGCAGTTGCTGAGGCGCTCGCGGGCAGGGCCGCTGAACACGCCGTGGGTGGTGGCGATGATGACATCGCCCGCGCCGGCTTCGCGCAGCACGCCCACGGCGCCGGCGATGGTGCCGCCGGTGTCGATCATGTCGTCCAGCAGCACGCAGGTGCGGCCTTCCACGTCACCGACGACGCGGTTGGCGGTGACCTCGTTGGCGACGTCCACGGAGCGGGTCTTGTGGATGAAGGCCAGCGGGGCATCGCCCAGCACGTTGGCCCACTTCTCGGCGACCTTCACGCGGCCAGCATCGGGGGAGACCACGCAGATGTTGTCCAGGTTGTAGTTAGCCTTGACGTAGTCCGTGAGGATCGGCATAGCGTGCATGTGGTCCACGGGGCCATCGAAGAAGCCCTGGATCTGGTCGGTGTGCAGGTCCACGGACACGATGCGGTCTGCACCGGCGGTCTTCAGCAGGTCGGCGACCAGGCGGGCGGAGATGGGCTCGCGGCCGCGGTGCTTCTTGTCCTGGCGGGCGTAGGGGAAGAAGGGCAGCACTGCGGTGATGCGCTTCGCGGAACCGCGCTTGAGCGCATCGATCATGATGAGCTGCTCCATCAGCCAGTTGTTCAGTGGCTGTGGGTGGGATTGCAGCACGAACGCGTCGGAGCCACGCACGGACTCTTCGAAGCGGACGAAGATCTCGCCGTTGGCGAAGTCACGCGCTGTGGTGGGGGTAACCTCGATGCCGAGCTCGCGTGCCACGGCATCGCCCAATGCTGGGTGTGCTCGGCCGCTGAACAGCATGAGGTTCTTTTGGTTGTCGATCCAATAGGTGGTGGACACGTGTTGCCTTAACCTTCCGAATTTCTCCAACTAATTGGCAGTCCCCATAGTAGGCACCAATTCAAGCTCACAACAATTAATTGTGCCCTAAGGGCCTTGAAAAACTATGGCGTGGTGGGGGAGCCGCCGCCTTCCACGCGGTGCCGCGCTTCCGCGGCAGCTTCTGCGGCGGACGTGCCGGGGCGCTTCTTTTCCACCCAGCCCTCGATGTTGCGCTGCTGGCCGCCGGAGACGACCAACGCTCCCGGGGGCACGTCATCCTTGATAACGGTCCCCGCGCCGGAGTAGGCACCATCGCCCACCACGACGGGGGCGATGAACATCGTGTCAGAGCCGGTGCGCACGTGGGAGCCCACGGTGGTGTGGTGCTTGTTCACGCCGTCATAGTTGACGAACACGCTGGATGCGCCGATGTTGGAGTGCTCGCCAATGGTGGCGTCCCCCACGTAGGTCAAGTGAGGCACCTTGGAACCGCGGCCGATGGTTGCCTTCTTCGTCTCCACGAAACCGCCCAGCTTGCCCTGCTGGCCCAGCACCGTGCCGGGGCGCAGGTAGGTGAAGGGCCCCACCTCTGCGCCGGCGCCGATGCGAGAGTCCAGCCCGTGCGTGCGCGTCACCGTCGCACCCTCATCGACCTGCACGTTCTCCAGGGTGGTGTCCGGCCCCACGGTCACGTTGTCAGCGATCTTCGTGGTGCCCAGCAGTTGCGTCCCGGGCAGGATGGTCACGTCCTGGCCCACCTGCACGTCCACATCAATGCGCGTGGTGGCGGGATCCACTACCGCGGCACCGCCGCGCATGGCGGCCTCCACCGTGCGGCGGTTCAGCTCCTGGCCCGCCGCGGCCAGCTGAACGCGGTCATTGACGCCCGCCAGCTCACGCGCGTCCTCTGCCATGTGCGCCCGCACCGGGTGGCCGCCCGCCCGGGCGATGCCCAGCACATCGGTCAGGTACAGCTCCCCTTGAGCGTTGTCCGTCTTCAGCTCCGCCAGCGCGGTGCGCAGAATGGCCGCGTCAAACGCGAACACGCCACTGTTGACCTCGGTGATGGCGCGCTGTTCAGCGGAGGCGTCCTTCTCCTCCACGATCGCGGTGACCTCGCCATCGTCAGAGCGGATGATCCGCCCGTAGCCGGTGGGATCAGCCTGCTGCACGGAGAGCACGGTCACCGCCGTGGGCACATCCGTGTGCGCTGCGACTAGCTTGTCCAGGGTGGCGGCGGTGAGCAGCGGCACGTCCGCATTGGTCACAATCACCGTGCCCTCGAACCCCTCCAGCGGCTCCATGCCGCACTGCACAGCGTGGCCCGTGCCGTTTTGCTCCTCCTGCACCGCGGTGGCGATGGGGGAGTCCAACTCCTGAGCCACCTCCTCTACGGCCGGTCCCACCTGGTCCCGCCCGTGGCCGATGACCGCCACGATTTTCTCCGGAGAAATCCCGGCCGCAGCGTGCAGGCTGTGGGAGAGCAGCGTCCGCCCGCCGATGGCGTGCAGCGTCTTCTGCGTGGCGGACTTCATGCGCGTGCCAGCGCCCGCGGCCAGCACAATCACTGCCGTGGCGTTGTTTTGCGCGGAGCTGGAAGTGGAGCTTGGGGAGTTTTGCATGCACCCCAGCATAGTGACTGGCGTGACGTTCTCAATGATCCGCCGCGCTCGCGCTGTTCTCACGCTCCGCTCACGGCCTTAACCTGCGGACACCTCCGGCAGCCGCGTCGCCAGCACTGCTCCGGCAAACCCACACACCGCCAGCGTCAGCAGCGCCCATTCCGGCCCCGCCGCCGCCAGCGCTCCGGTGATACCGCCCACTGCCAGCAGCAACACGCCCATCATCGTGTTCGCCACGGAGACGTACCGGGTGCGCTGGTCCCCCTCAGCCATGTCCACCACATAGGTGCTCCGCGCCACCCGCACCGCCACGTGCGCCAGTGAAATGATGAAAAACGCCACGGGAAGCCACCAGACGAACACCGCGTAAGCACTAGTGGTGGGCTGGTTGGGGGTGGCGGTGGTGGCGTCGCCCACAAAATAAAGAATGACTGTGACCGCCAGGACCGTGGAGGCAATCACAGCGGCCCACGTCATGGTGTTGCGGGAGGATTTGTCCGCGAGCCAGCCGGAGATGCGCCCAGCCATGAGGCTGGCGACTCCGGCGGCGATAACGAACGTGCCTAGGCCCGTGAAGAAGTTGCTCACCGCGCCGGAGACGTGGGCGTTGTGGGACATCGCCACGAGGAACGCGGGTGATAACGCGCTGGTCAGCAGCATCGTCCGCACGATCACGAAGTTGCGGAACGGCCGGTCGTGAACCATGAGGTCCCAGATGTCCTCCCACACCCCAGCTCGTTGTTTTTTGGGGGCGACGTCACCCTCCGTAATCCCCCGGAACAGCACAGCAGAGGCCAACCAGCTGGCCCCGGCGGCGGCGAAGAGGGCGGAGAATAGGGTGGCGGTGAGGTTGCCGTGCAGGGATTGCACGCCCACGCCGACGAGGATCGCCACGGCACCAGACAGCGTGGTGGCGAAGCCGGTGAGCCGCCCGCGGTAGCCTTTGGGGATGGTCCGGCCGGCGATGTCTTTGCTGGTCAGGGAGACGAGTGCGCGGGAGAGTGCGAGGAGGCCCAAGGCCGCGAGGATGAGCAGCGCGGCGGCGGTGCCAGTGGCGAACAGGGCAGTGAGGGCCATGACGGCGCAGGCCGCGGCCTGGCCGATGGAGCCGGCGATCATGAGCGGGAGGCGGGTGCCGTGGCTCTGCAGCCAGGGGCGCAGGAAGGCTTGGGGGAGCATGGAGCCGGACTCGCGGATGGGGACCAGCAAGGAGATGGCCCAGGCGGGGCCGCCGACGGTGGAGAGGAACCAGGGGAGGACGGTCTTCGCGGAGACGATCTGATCGCCAATGTTCTGGGTGCCGAAGCCCAAGGAATAGCGGCCGGCGTTTTCCTCCACGTTGGGGAGGTCGGAGTTGGGTGGCGTGCCGATGAAGCGGTGGGTGAAGGTGTGCCAGAAGCCGTGCTGGGTGGAGTTGGGGAGCGTGGAGTTGGGGTGCGTGGTGTTGTCAGTGTTGTGCGTGTGTGGCTGCATATGAAAAAGCTCTCCCACCAGGACTCGAACCTAGAATGACGGTACCAAAAACCGTAGTGTTGCCAATTACACCATGGGAGAACGTGGCTGGGCATCGCAGGATATGCGAACCTTTGCGCACGGAAGACACAATACATCATGATGCGGGCGGGGTAGAAACGGTGGTGGGAAACCCGGGATTGGTGCCGGATGCGGGGTGGCACAGCGTTGTCCGCACGGGTCGCTACACTGGTGACCCATGAGCACAACCAGCGCGCCCGCCTCCTCTGCATCCTCCGCTTCCGCTAATGCTTTGCCCAGCTTGAGCGGGGTTTTGAAGGCGGCGGCGCAGGATAGCAAGCTGCGGGGTTTGGCCACGCACATCGGGGAGAATCACCTGCACATCCAGGCGCCGGACGGGGCCTGGCCGTTCGTCGTGGGCACCGTGGCGCAGCGGGCTCCGCTGTTGGTTGTGACTGCGACGGGGCGGCAGGCCCAGGACCTCGTGACGGTGCTGAAGTACATGATGGGGGACGCGGTGGAACTGTTCCCCTCGTGGGAGACGCTGCCGCATGAAAAGCTCTCCCCGGCGGTCGATACGGTGGGCCAGCGCATGCGGGTGCTGCGGCGGCTGCAGGTGGACGGGGACCTGAAAGTGGTGGTCGCACCCACGCGTGCGGTGGTGCAACCAGTGCAATCCAACGCCGGGTTGGTGGAGCCGGTGCGCCTGGCGGAGGGGGAGGAACTCGAGTTCACCGCGCTGCAGGAGCGCCTGGTGGAGCTGGGTTACAGCCACGTGGACGTGGTGGGCAAGCGCGGGCACTTCGCCATCCGCGGTGGCATCGTGGACATTTTCCCCGCTACGGCGGAAATGCCGGTGCGCGTGGACTTCTGGGGAGATGAGGTCAGTGAAGTCCGCGCGTTCAGCGTGGGCGATCAGCGCACGATCCCCGGCGTGGAACCGGCTGAAGTGATGGTGTACCCGTGC
>DXFZ01000014.1 GCA_019114175.1 Candidatus Corynebacterium gallistercoris | reverse complement strand
CCCGACAGTCACACTTATTTTCTTTGACTTGTTCATAATGAAAACATCATTTCTAGTGGGATTGCGGGCTGTTGAGGGAGATGGAGATAGAGCTAGGGGATTCGGTAACCTATGTGAGCCCAACTTCCCCGCTGTGCACCTAGTCAAATACTTTGTCCCAAGCCCAGCCAGCCGCTCCAGACACGCCGCCTGCGACACCGCCGGCAACTGCACCCGGACCACATCCTAATCCTCCTGCAAGAGCGCCAGCGGCGCATCCTCCTGCGGCACCAGTAGCAGCCCCTTTGCCTACATCACCCCAAAAACCATACTCTTGAATGGCAACATTGTGAGTGGTGGGAGTTTCGGTGGAAATTGTTTGCGCGGTTGCAATATCTTGCGATGTCAACACTGCGACCCCCACAATCGCAGACCAAGCGATTTTCTTATAGTCAGTTTTCAAGTTTCATTCCTTTCGAAGCTCTGGGCTCTTCAAACAAGGCTGTCAATGTGAATGAGCCCTGGGAGAATCCTCAAGTTCTGTTGTTGAGTCTAGATGGTGGGCATGGGCTTTGGATAGGTACGAAAGTACCAACTTATGGCCTAAATTCTATATACTTTCGAACACACCCAAAGGGGGGTAAAGGTAAAATTATGCTGGTCAAGTAGGGAGCTGAATAATTTTTCTTTCCGAAAGGCGACTAAAAATAGTTTCAACAGTAAGATCTGCTGGTGTGATGTGTGGTTGACTTCGTTTCATGATTACAGGGGCTCCATAGGAGGTTTGGTGCCCCTGAAGCAGGTACAAGAGAAGGTCGGGGCGGTGAGATTCTTTTCTCCACACTGAACTTGTTAGGGAGACAGAGCGTGGAGAGGGAACGTCACGCAGCCATCTGTGAGGGGGAGGGTCATGCCGGTGCCCGTGACGATGGCGAGGAATGACGGGGGTTCTGGGGTATCTAGCTGCTCTGCGACCCTGCGGAGCTTCGGCGCGGCCGGTGCTGCGGCATTGCCGCCCAGTTTGACCTCCACGGCTCCCCATCGCCCATCGGGGAGAGTGAGTACTATATCGATCTCATTGCCATTGGAATCCCGGTAGTGGTGGGCTCGGCCGCCTAGGGCTTCAATGAATACGGTGAAGTCGTGGAGCACTGCGGATTCAAACAGGAGACCCACGGTGAGGGGATCGGACATGAGCTTGTCCGGGGTTGCGCCTAGCAGGGCTGCAGCAAGAGAAGGGTCCACCAGGTTGTACTTAGGCGAACGCCGGATGCTCGCTCGCGAGCGGAGCTTGCCCGTCCAGGGCGGAGTTGCCTCGAGAGCAAAGAGCCGCTCCAGCAGGTGGACATAGCGGGATACCGTCTCTGCGCTGATATCAGGCACAGTGCTGCGCATATCCTTGGCGAGGGTGGTGAAGCTGACTTCCGAGGCTACCGAGCGGGCCAGTGCACGCAGGAGGGCTTCGATGGTTTCCGGTTGGTGCCGAATATCTGCGATGCGCCTCACGTCAGCCCGCGTGAGCTCTTCCGCGTAAGCGGACATCACCACGGCCGAATCTTCAGGAGAGCGGTGAATGTGGGCCGGAAAACCAGATGTGCAGAGATTGGAGACTGCATCCTCGAAAGGCAGGGAATCGGTGGAGGGGGTTACTGAACCGGTATCAAAGAGTGCAGAAAGGGAAACACCGCCTGTGCTGAGGCCTCGTTCGTGCCAGGTCATCGTCCGTTCACGAACGAGCAGAAATCGCCCAGCTCCGGTGTGTCGGGTGGCATCATCGTCTGGGACGCTGGAACCGGTGAGTATGAACTGCCCGTCGGTTCCGCGGCGGTCCACCTCTCGACGAACCGCGTTCCACACACTGGGTTCGAGCTGCCATTCGTCGATCAGGCGAGGTGTGGCGCCTTCTAGTAGCAGGTTGGGGGAAATGATTGTGAGCTGCTGGGCTTCCTCAGAATCGAGAAACACATGGGACTGTGCGGCATTGAGTGCGGTCATCGTCTTGCCGCAAGCCCTTGCGCCTTCGATGATCACCGCGCCACTGAGGGACAAGGACCTCTGGAGCTGAGCATCGACAACGCGCGGGGTGTAGGAGCTCTTACCGCTATTTTCCCTGTTCATGGCCTCAACTGTAGCACTAGGCCGAGAATTGTGGGGCCACTAGGCCGAGGATTGTGTGGTCGCTAAGCCGAGAATTGTGGGATTCTGTCTCGCACCGTCAGCGCTGCAATGGCAGTTGTCAGCGGTACCGCCAGCACCAAGGCCATCGCACCCGTGACTGAGCGCAGGATTTCCGTGGCCATGATGTCACTGGTTAGCACCTGCTCCAGCGGCCGCCCGGACACGCTCAGCAGCAACAACGTGGGCAGCGCCACGCCCGTGTAGCTCAGCACCAGCGTGTAGACCATGGAGGCGATGTGATCCCGCCCCACCCGCATCGCAGATCGGAACAGCTGCCACGCGGACGCATCCGGGTCCAGCTCGCTCATCTCGTTGACCGTGGAAGCCTGCGCGATCGTCACATCATTGAGCACGCCCAGCGCGCCGACGATCATCCCGGCCAGCATGAGCCCGCTGATGCTCACCCCCGGCAGGTAGATCAGGATGTTCAAGTTGTTGTCATCTCCCAACCCCCTAATCCCAGCCGAATGCACCGCCAGGGTGGAAAGAATCACCGAAAGCCCCAGTGCCAGCAGCGTCCCGCCCATGGCACTTGCCGTCTTCCAGCTCACCCCGTGCACCAAGAACAGCACGGCAAACAGCACCGCCGCGCCGCACGTCAGCGCCAGCAACACCGGCGAGCCGCCGTGCACCAGACCAGGGATCAAGAACACCACAATCACCCCCAGCGTGATCGCCAGACCCACGATGGACCTTGCCCCGCGCCACGCGCCCACCAGGACAATCAGCGCCACCGTGGCCGTGATCCACGCCCACATCACCCCGGAACGCTGGAAGTCCTGGAACGCGTAACCTTCACCGGCCACGTGCGTGGATAGCGTGATTTCGTCACCCGGCTGCAAGTCCGGGTTACCCGGCAGGTCCGGCCGCACCTCCAACAGGGTGCGTTGGCCTTCGTCCGGGCCGCTGGTCAGGTCCACGATGGCGTGGGTGCACTCTGCCGGCGCATTCGGATCCGTCACCGGCGCACCCTCAAAGGCTTGCCCCACGGAAGAGGACCCGCACATGCCAGGCTGCACAATCGCAACCGTGCCCTCCACCAGCTCCCCGGTCATGCCGGAGGTCTGGCTGAAGGCATCGCTGACAGGCGGGTCCTCGTTGGGCGGCCATTGCACCACCAGCCCGATCACGGTGGCAATCGCTGCCACCATCAGGCCTAGGGCCAGCAGCTTCTGCGGCCAGGTGAATGCGGGTCTGGTTTCTTCGTTACGGTGATGGCGCCCCATGCACCGGGATTATAGCTTCTGGCGTGCTGCCTGAGCTGCAGAGACCAGCACTTCCAAAGAGGCGGTGGTTTCTTCCCAGCCACGGGTCTTCAAGCCACAGTCCGGGTTGACCCACAGCAGGGAGGGATCCACGGACTCCAGGGCTGCGGCCAGCAGGTCATCGACCTCCTGCTGCTTCGGTACGCGCGGGGAGTGGATGTCCCACACGCCCGGGCC